>CAYHWW010000161.1:0-7489 GCA_964360145.1 uncultured Oligoflexia bacterium
CGAGGCAGCAACGACTCAAAGAATTCCCGGGACCACAAGGCGACCGCCGCAGGATCTCGCAAAAACGGCAGCACATCCTTCTTAGCCGCTTCGACATCCACTGTCGCAAACTTCTTCCGCAATAGCTCCAATAGATCAGCGTGCCTTAATGCATTATCCTCTTTCCAGCCACCCGACTGGCGAAGGCGCTGCTCAAGATGGCCTAGGTGCACAGGAACATCGCGAGCCACATACCAGACGTAATCATAGTAATCGCGCCCCTTGACTCGGCCCTTCCAGTTCCGCTGTAGAACGGCGTGCAACTTTCCTGCAAAAAGATCAGGATTTTTGTAGGTCCTCACCGAGAATGGAATGGGTTGTAGCAGTGTCTTAGCCTCTGTCTCAAAACCACCTGGCGGATCTGTGTCCACTTCGAGCTTAATGCTCATGAGGGAGTTAGTTTGAGTCCGATTTGCAATTTGATCGGGCACCTTGATCTTAAGCAGATGCTCCTTGGTACCCCCCTTGATAAAGGCAGATCCAATCGCTGTGTCGATGCTCGCATCCTTCTCAGTGACAGTGACACTGAAACCCATCCCATTGAGTTCCGCCTCAATCGCCTTTAGATATGGCGCTAAGCTGAAATCTGAATCGGGCTTTAAGAGCGAAAAATCCAAGTCCTCGGAGAAACGATCGAGTTCATAGAGAATGCGCAGCGCTGTTCCACCGTAAAAAGCCGCATGTTCAAAAAACTTGGATCGCCAGAGTCCCAATAGGGCGATCTCCTGCATGATTTCCTTCAGAGCATTTTCGTAATCCTTTGCCGTCACACACTTGTAACGCTCCAGCATAGATAGAATTGCAGGATTCATCTTCCACCACCATGCTCTAATGCTTCTGAAATGCGCTCGATGTTCTTACTGCAATAAACCTTGTTCAATCTCCGAAGGGCATTTAAATCGAAGCGCTTCCAATGTTCCCGATCCATGCGAAGATCACCTTCTAAAAAATCTCTGGCTTCTTGGTGCTCACTGAAAAGGGGAACCTTATTCAAGACAACATAGTCGCAAACCGCCTTTTCCATTGAGGCCATCAAAACAGGATGCGTTCGATCAATCCATACCTGCTCAATTCCGACTGCATACTTTTCCAGTCCCGAGTATCGGTAAGTGAATCGTCCAAGTGGAGTGTTGAACTCCTTGTCCTTCTTTGGAGTCACACTAGTAATCGTCTCGACACGCTCGGGAATGAGGCCATGAAATGCCAATGCATACTCCAGTGAGATGCACGATGGCCCATAAATGAGATTAGCGAGAACCTCCTTGCAGACTGGTGCCTGGTTGTATTCGGGCCCAAAGACGTAAAGTCCCTTCTTCACGCGGGTTATGACACCGGCCCGCATGAGCTCATGAATCTTTTGGCGCAGTCCTGAATATTGGGACAAAACACTACTCAGAAGTGTGTAATCAAACTCCTCATTTGGGATCGTCTTACGGAGCTGAAAAGCATCTATGCGGGCCATTGCGGTCTCTCCAGTATGTTATGAATATGATAACATATTAGATAAAATATCATAGTTTAATATCCAGTATGTTATATTAAATCTGACATACTGGATTAGTATCGGTTTTATTCGCACATAAGAAGAATGTGCGTCCTGAGTGCCCAGGCAACTCCTACCCATGCGCAGGCGCAATGCGCCTTTGCCGCCCACTCTTTCCAGCCCGTTTCACCGAAAAGACAAGCGGAGGTCCGTCGCCCCGCTCATGGCCCAGGTCACTGCCTTAGATGAATTCTTCCCCATCCAGCTCGGGGTCCTGAAAGAGGGACTCCCCGTGACTTTTGGCCTTTTCGTTTACCTGCCCCTGAATAAACGAATCGTACAGCTGCGGCGAGATCAAGAGTTGCTCGAAGAGGGCTTCCTCGCCCTCTACGGTAACCGCGGCATTGCCCAACTCTACGTGGCGAAAAAAGACCGCGATGCCTACGTCGAATACATCCGCATCGCGAAAGAGCAGGAGAACGAGGAAAAATCAGAGAAAGCCTTCGAGGAGCTGGAAGAGAAAGCCAAGCTGTACGATGACCTTAAAGATGGAAAAGCGCCGCTGGATGATGATCCCTCAGCCCCACCCCTGGAAGGGGCCTTCAGCAAAGAAGAAGGCGCGCCTGAGCTGCCTCCAGAGATCGAGCTCAATGAAGAACAGGCCGCCGAGATCAAAGACGCGGTCCAAGGTTTGATGAAAGCAGATGAAGAAGAGCGCGGGAAGGCCATGGATGCCATCGGCGCCACCGCCAAGGAAATCGCCCTTGAGGGCGAATCCAACGGAAGTCTTTTCACCGAGCTCTGGCAAAGCAGCGCCGAAGAAAAGTTCGATGGCCATGCCAAGAACATCTCCACCTTCGCCGTCGTCTTCGCTTTAGGCATGGGCTACAAAAATCGAGATGTGGTGAAGTGCCTGTCATTGGCGGGGCTCATGCACGACATCGGCATCTGCCAAATCGATATCGATACGGTGCGCACACCGCAGGAGCTCCGCACCAAAGAACAGAAGGTTCTATTCGAGGACCATATGCGGGCCACCCTTGAGATGCTGGCGGGCCTGCGCCTGGGGCTGCCCCTGGACGCGCTGAAAATCCTCGCCATGCATCATGAAAAATTCGATGGCACTGGATATCCGAAAAAACTCAAAAACTGGGAAGTTGAGCCCCTAGCTCAGATTCTCAGTATGGCCGACATTTTTGATGGGATGATCCGTGGACGCTTCGATGGCAAGAAGCGCACCCTCACGGAAGCCTTCAAGGACGTCGTCAAAATCGAAAAAAGTAAAATATTCCCGCAGTATTACAATCCCGACTTATTTAATAAGTTGGTCAAATGGGTAGAGACCCAGTCGGACACGGCGATCCTCACGGAAGCTGACAAAATCGTTGCGGAAACCCTTGATCACAACCTTAAAAAACCGGCGGCATAAGGCGAGTTTCCTATGTTAAGGTAGGAAATCAGCCGTACCTTGAGTTGCGTTGAAATTCTCAAGAGGCACCGGTGGGGGGAGTGAAAGCTCCCCCCACCGTTTTATTTTTCGGGGCTTAAACCGCGTACCAACTCCACTGCCTCGATGATGCGGATGTGTTCCGCCACGAGGGGCACCTGGTGCTTGGCGATGCGCTCGTCTTCCTGACGATGAGCCTGGTCCTTTTCAACCCCCGCGGCATAGTGGATGTCGCAACGACCGCCCAAGATCTCCCGCTTGAATCGCTCTGGGTCCGGCGTGGTCACGACAATGGATAGATCCTGAGGATGAATGACGGAGCGGAGAAGAGTATTGACCTGTGGCCGAGTGAGTCGATTCACTCCTGAGCGCAACCACGCCAAAGGGTCGCCGGGGACACCATAGAAAATGCCATCGATAGCATAACCCAAGCGACGGGCGAGAGCCATGCCCAGCAACGGAATGGAGCCGGTGAGATGGGATTTACCCAAATCAAATTCCGATGCCGTGAGGCCACCGCCGGGTCCCCTCACCGCGAGGGATTCCACTTCCCGGTGGAGTTGGCGCAGCAAGAAACAACCGTTCTCCACCGGCGTGGGGCGCCCCCATACCGCGAAGGCTTGTCGGGTGCGGCCCGCTTGGGTGGGCTCCTGCAGATTCAGGCCACCGTCGGGGAACTCTTCAACATAGGCGTAAGCACCATAATTGAGACCCCGGAGCTCCCGTACGTTTTTCATGAGGCGGCCCACGAAGGAGCGGTGTTTGCCGAAAGCGGTGGCCGCTGTGTAGAGCGCGGGAAATTCCATGTCTCCCCGACGGAAGGCGATGGGATGGCCCAGGTGCACACCCACTGCGGGGAAATCCCCCTTCACAAGAAGCAACTCAGGTGCCCTGCGCACCGCACGCTCGGGCACCACGGGCAAAGGCGCCGCGCTCGCCGCGGGCAGAGCCTTCAGACGCCCCTGAAGACGCTGACGCAGCGCCGTGGTGTAGGCGCCCGCCAATCCCACGACTAGAACCGCTCGGTTGTAGCGCGCGGCCCAGAACTGCTTCACATCACCTATTTGAATGGCCTTCAGGCCGGATACCGTGCCCTCGATGATGTGGGCGTAGGGGTGAGTGACTCCGAACATCACCCGCTCCAGCGCCGCCTTGCCCAGTTCCTCTTGGTCTTCCCGAGGAAAGCGAGTGCCCACCTCTTCCAGCATCTCCGCACGGATGCGCTCCAACTCCAGTTCATTGAACGCGGGCGCGGCGAGCATCTGTGCCAGGATATCCGCCACGGGCAGCGCATCCTTCTCAGAGACGGTCACTCTCCATGAGGTCTGCTCCCGACCGACGTGGGCCTCAATCTCCGCGGCACGGGGAAAAAGCTCCTCTTCGATGTTTTCACGATCACGAGCGGCGAGCGGAGGACCACCGACGTGGAAGGCGGAAACGCCTCCTTCCCTCATCAGTCGCGCGGTCAAAGCCGCCAAGCCCTCTTTGCCCTGGGGGTCATGGGCGGCGCCTACCCGCACCGTGATGTTGAAGGAGACAAAGGGCAACCCCTTGCCCAGGAGCGTCACCTCGCGAATGGCTGCCCCCGCGGTGGTGGCGCTGAAGAGAAGGACCATGGCGAAAGCTTTCATGATCCGCTCCCCTCAAGACGAATGACAACGCGGTTAGCGGGAATGAGGTAACGGGCCGCCGTCTGGCGCACCTCATCCGCGGTGACCTTCTCCAGACCACCGAGAACGCGATCAAGCACCTTCTCGTCATTTTCAAAACTGGTGTACCAGGCTAAACGGCTAGCCACGGATTCCGGTGAGCCGTACCAGCCAGAGCGAGCACCGGCCAACAAGCGACGACGGGCCGCATCGAGCCTTGCAGCCTCCAATGAGGCAACGCCCGCTACCGCCGCGGCATGGGACACTGCCTCCGCCAACGCGGCGCCATGGGGCGCTCCCAGCGGCGTCACCCGCAGGATCACCGTGAAGAGCCCGGGGTCAATGGTTTCCGTGTGTTCCACCGTCACATCATCCACCCAGCGCTTGCCGTACCGATACTCCTTTTGGAATGGGGACACCGTGGAAAAGAGCGCCTCCGCCAGAATATCAAATGCGGCGTGCTCGCGGTTCGCGGTGGTGAATGCCGGCGAGCGGAATGCCACTGCCAGTCGAGGCTGGATGGGCCGATCCAATTTGACCATGCGCTCCTTGGGCCCCGAGAGCGGCGGCTCCGCCGCGATGGGCAGCGCTGGTTCCGGCGCCAGCTTCCAATCCCCGAAATACTTCTTCACGAGTTTGAGGTGTTTGGCAAAATCCACGTCCCCCGCGAGAATGACCCGGGTGGCCTCGGGCCTGTAATGACGCCGAAAGAAGGGCCAGACATCTTCATACCGCGATGCGTATTTCTCGATGTCCTGCTTGAAACCCAAGGTGGTGTGGCTGTAGGGGTGCACTTGGAAAGCTGCCGCCGCGAGAGCTTCTTCCAACGGCAACTCAGGCTGGGAGGCATTCTTGTTGTACTCACCCAAGACAGCGCCAGCCTCATCCCGCAGGGCTTTTTCATCAAACCAAAGATTTTTAAAGCGATCAGCCTCGGCCTTCAGAATGGGCTCTAAGCGATCCTTGGCGACGGTGCCGTGGTAGTTCGTCATGTCATTGGAGGTCCAGGCGTTGTGCTCGCAGCCCAGACGGTTGTGCAGCCCCTCGAACTCCGAGCCTGGCATGCTCTTGGTGCCCCGGAACATGAGATGCTCGAAGAAGTGGGCAAAGCCCGTTTTTCCGGGCTCCACTTCATTGCGGGATCCCACGCGCACCGGGATCTGGTAGGCCACCGCCCCCGGGCTGGGGTACTTGACCAGGATCACAGTGAGTCCATTAGGTAAACGCACCGTCTTTGTAGGCAGTGGCCCCGCGGCCTGGGCCGCGACGAGGAAAAACAGAACCATGGAGGTGAGCATGGCAAAAAGGATAGCGGAGGCGCCGACATGGCGCATTCTGCGGCGCGACAGACTCACCCTTGAGCGAGACAAAATATCCTCTCCCTTGTTCCTCTCCTTGGGTTGCTGTTAGAATCTCAAGTGCGTGGCAACACCGGACCCGTTCATACTCGAAGTTAAGAGCCCTTACGCCGTCGTGCGCGTCAATGTGGACGTTGACGCTGAGAACGCGTCGGCACTGTGCCTGCTGCTCATGAGCAACATCCCCACCTATGCGTACAAACGGGGCATGGGCATCATCCTGGACCTGCAGGCCAAGCATAACCTGGACCATTACTTCTTCGCTGAAGCGGCGGCCGCGGCGAAGGTCGCCAAAGACTCCGGTTCCGCGGTGGTGCTTTTGAATTGCCCCGCCCCAACGACGAAGCTCATCAAGGAAAAAGGCCTGGATGGGCTCTTCCCCGTGGTGTTGTCTCTGGAGAAGGCCCTGGCCCACATCGGCATCGAAGCGCCGAAAACCCAGGTCAAAATCGATGTGGAGTTCGTGAATCCGTTCATCAGCGGGACCATTGAAACGCTGAAGGTGCAGTGTTCCACGGCCGCCCAGGCCGGCAAGCCTTATCTGAAGGGCACGCGGGGGGAAGCCAACATCGCCATCGCGGCCATTCTTGGCCTCATCAGCAAGCCCTTCAGCGGTTCCATCGCCATCTGCTTCCCGGAGAAAGTCTTCCTGGCCATCATGGGCCGCATGCTCGGCGAAACATTCACCGAGATCACCAGTGACCTGGAAGATGGCGCGGCGGAACTCCTCAACATCATCTTCGGCCAGGCGAAAAAGGCTTTGAACGAAAGAAACCTCGCCGTTGAGAAAGCCATCCCCTCCGTGGTCCGGGGGCAAGACCTTTACCTGAAGCACATGACGATGAGTTCCGCCGTCATCCTGCCCTTTGAGACTGAACACGGGGCTTTTTACATCGAGGTCGGGACCGAAGCCAAAGTGATGAAGTGACTTTCATCCTATTTCAAGGAGAGATGCATGTTTCCCGCGAACACAAAAGTATTAGTCGTTGACGATATGAAGACCATGAGAAAAATCGTCATCAAATCCCTCAAGGACATCGGATTCTCGGACATCACCGACGCCGATGACGGCGAGACGGCCTGGCCGCTGATCGAGCAAGCGGCGGCCGCCACGCCCTTCCAACTCATCATCTCGGACTGGAACATGCCCAAACTGAAAGGCATCGACCTCCTGCGCAAAGTCCGCGGGCACGCCACGGCCAAAAACACACCGTTCATCCTCCTCACGGCGGAAACCGAGAAAACCCAGATCATCGAAGCCATCCAGGCCAAGGTGAACAACTACATCACTAAGCCGTTCACTGCGGATACGTTGAAGGAAAAATTGCTCGCAACATGGAAGAGCATCAACAAAGCGTAGGCTCGGTCTTTTGCCTAATCTGGGATTAGGCTAGATATTTGGCTAGTAGTTCTAGGCGGCCTTGCATCGCTGAGGAAAAGTCTTCGATGACTGCTTCTGTCTTTTTTTCATCGTTCATGGTGGCTAGCAATCCCTCCATGCACTCGATGACGT
>CAYHWW010000162.1:0-7487 GCA_964360145.1 uncultured Oligoflexia bacterium
TTCTTCCGGTTTGGCTCCTTCCGTGGCAGCCAAATCTGTTCGACAGCTGGGCGCCAAATGTCTAATTTATTCACGGACAGGTCCTGACAAAGCCCGGGTGCGGATCTGCTCAAGCACCCATGCTTCGAACGCGTCAACGCTCATCTTCTCTTGCTTCTCCTGGCCGTAGCGGCGCAGCATGACGGCGCCCTCAGCCACCTCGCTCGCGCCCACGATCAATGCGTTGGGGATTTTCGCGACCACCGCGTTACGCACTCGCTTGCCAAACGTGTCCGTGGAGTCGTCGATGTCCACCCGCACCATCTTGTCGCGCAGCCGCGCCTCGATTTTGCGGCAGTATTCCACCATGGCCGCTTCCTGGGCCACGGGCACGAGGCGCACCTGCAGGGGCGCAAGCCACGTGGGGAAAGCGCCGGCGAAGTGCTCGATGACAAAGGCGCCGAAGCGCTCATGGGTGCCCAGCGGCGCCCGATGGATGATGTAGGGGTGGTGCTCCTGGTTGTCCGAGCCCTTGTAGACGAGATCCAGGCGCTTACCCACGGCGAAATCCAGCTGGGTGGTGGAGGCGGTTTCTTCCCGGCCCGTCACCGCCTTGAATTGAAAATCGATCTTGGGGCCGTAGAAGGCCGCTTCACCCTTGCCCTCTTTCCAGGGAAGGCCTGACTTCTGGATGGCCTCGAACACAAGTTTCTGGGCCTTTTCCCAACCCGCCGGGTCATTAATGAACTTCTCTTTGCCCTTGGGGTCTTCGCTGTCCCAGGTGGAAAAACGCAGGCTGTAATCCTTGATGCCCAGGATCTTGTAGACCACTTTGTGCAGCTCGATGGTGGCCAGCAGCTCCGGCACCGCCTGCTCTTCCGTGCAGTAGATATGCGCATCGTTCATGCACATGCCGCGCACGCGCAGCAGCCCCGCAAGCCCGCCGGAATCCTCGTAGCGGTACACTTGGCCGTACTCCGCAAGACGCAACGGCAGCTCCCGATAGGAACGCAGGCGGGCTGCGAAGATTTTATGGTGGTGGGGGCAGTTCATGGGCCGCAGGACGTAGGATTCCTTCACTTCCGTCATCTTGCCATCGGGGCCTTCGCGGGTTTCCTTCAGCTCCATGAAGGGGAACATGCCCGCGGCGTAGTAAGGCAAGTGACCCGTGCGGTAATACAGATCAGTTTTTGTAATGTGGGGGGTGGCCACGCGCTGGTAGCCGCCCTTGAATTCCAGCTCCTTCATGAGCTTCTCGAACTCATCGCGGATCACTGTGCCATTGGGCATCCACAGGGGCAGGCCCTTGCCGATCTCGTCATCGATGGTGAAGAGATCCAGCTCTTTGCCGAGCTTTCTGTGATCCCGGTCCTGGGCTTCAGTGTAAGCCTTCACATATGAATCTAGCTCTTCTTTGGTCTTGAAAGCCCAGGCGTAGATGCGGGTCATCATCTGGTTCTTGCTGTCCCCGCGCCAGTAGGCCCCTGCGAGACTGCGGATCTTGAAGGCATCCCGGGGGATGTCTTTCGCTTTTTCCACATGGGGGCCTTCGCACATGTCCACAAAAGTGCCCGTGCGGTAGAAAGAGAGGCCAGGGAGCTTATTCTTCTCGATGAGCTCTTTGGCGTATTCTTTCTTGTAGGGCTCGCCCATCTCTTCGATGCGCGCTAGAGCGTCGGCGGCAGTGAGGTCTTCGCGCTTGAAGAGCTTGCCGTCTTTGACGATGGCCCGCATGCGCTTCTCGATTTCAGGGAAATCCGTCTCATTGAGCGGCGTGGGCAGGATGAAGTCGTAGTAGAAACCGTCGGAGATGGGGGGGCCAAAACCCAGCTTGGCGCCGGGACGCATCTCAAGGATGGCCATGGCCAAAATGTGCGCCAGCGAATGGCGGATTTTATAGAGGTCCTCGTCCACACCGTCGAATTGCTTCATAACGATGGTTTTAACGCGGAACGGGGCTGGTTGTCACCTCGCCGTTGCGCCCATCAGGAGTTCTGAACAGGAGGATCCCCGCTTCACCAGTACCAGGGTCTCTGCCCCAAGATCGACTCCATGAAAACGGCCCCTGCGGTCACGGCCTAATTCGCGCCGAGTGGGAGCCGCGGGGACCGGTATGGCATCGAATCCCAGCTCCGCGGCGATGAGCGCATGGGGTAAAAAGCTGTCGAGGCCCTGACCGGGGTCAGAGGAATCATCAGTAAGCAGGATCAAGACACCATCATCCGTGAGTACCCGCAGGTACTCTGCGAGGATGCGCCTCACAAAGGCCCTGTGCTGACGCAGTTTGCTGCCCGTCAAACCTGGATAAAAAAACCAAGGAAAACATTTTGTGACGAGAAAACCCACGGAGCGATCTTGGAAGGGCAGACTCTGCGCGTCAGCAATAATACCACCCTGGGCCGCGGCCCAGGGCGCGGTGAGCTCCCCCAAGGACATCCGAAATCCAGGGAGCCCTCGGTAGCGCCGCTGCATCGCCCGCAGAAGGGCCGCTGGTTTTTTACCCCTGAACCGCGAGTCTGCATCTACAGAAGCTAGATCATATTGGCTGGCGTACTTATCCACCTGAACGCAATCGGCGCAGAGAGGCTCGTCGGCGGCACCGATCTCCACTTTCAAAACGCGGGGATTCTCTCTCAGGGGTTGGGCCAAGGGCCGGGTGCGCACCAGGCGCCGCACCAGCTCGTGGGCCGGGTGCGGCTCATCGAAGAACGACGCGCCCTGGGCCGAGAACGCGGTGAAGAAAAGGAATGCAAATATCAGCGGCATCGCAGCCCTCGGCAGTGCTTGCCCGCGTCGCAATGATAGTCATGGGTGCACTCCGCCGCCAGACAGTGGCCGCCATCGCTCTGCCGCCGACAAATTTCTTTGTAACCGCACTGCGCATCCTCGACGCAGGCATCGATGCGGCACTGGCCACCCTCACAGCGATCACCCCCGATGCAGTCCGCGGGGGTGCTGCACGCGGCGGAAAGACCTTCAATGGGGTCATCGCTGGTGGGCGTTTCTTCGCTGACCACGAAATCTTCGTAACCAGGCACCACGCCGACCCACATGGCGACGGGCAACTCGCGGCAACCGGCGTTCCAGCAATATTCGAAGGGGAAACACCCGCTGTTATCCGCGCAAGGCAGGGGAGCGGCGGAGACCTGAGCAGCCAACAGAGACAAAGTCAGAAAATAAATAGAAATCATGATACCCCCAGCAGGGCCTAAAATGTGGATATCGGGGCCATAGCATGGCCCCTCAAAGGAAAACAGCGCAGTGCGTCAAAATAACACAACTCCCACCGTTCGCCTCTTCCGCCCGGAGCATGTGACGCGAAAGTCTCTGACTTTGTATAGCATTTATATAAATTAAACTATTGATTTTATATATATTTCATTGTTATAATGTATAACATGAAAAAAGGGCCAAAGATCACCCTTGTCACCCCAATCGCGGTCAATGGACACCGCGTGACGGCCATCATCATCGGGCGGCACTACCGTGAGAAACACGCCCACTACATGAATGATGAAATCATTTTGAATTTAGTCATGGCCTTGGATGGTGGTGAGTTTTCCCCTGACTCCACCAATCTCGGTATCGAATACTACGCCGCCGACATCTCGCTGAAAATCAACGGTCTCGCGAAAGTTTGTCGGCTAGTTTGGCTTTTTGAAGGCGATCTTCTGGAAATCATAGGCGTGATCAACGCGTACAGAGTGAAACGAAAGAAGTAAAAGAGAGAACTATATGGGAAAAAAAATCTCGGTAACTAACCTCACGGATAAACAGTTCGAAGACATCATGGAACAAGTTTCCAAGCGCACGGATGTCCCCCTCCTGAAATCCGAACAGGTAAACATGCGGCTTTCCCCGGACATTGTGTACATGGCTCGCCAGCTTGCAAAAAAAGCAGGAAGACCCGTAACAAGTTTTCTGGCGGAGCTCTTAACTGAAGACCTGCGGAGACTCTGGAAGGTAGCCAAATGAACAACGAAGTGCTCGCCCCCACCTCTCATATCCGCCTCTTCCGCCCGGAACACGTGCCCCAGCCCCGGAATCTGGCTCCCTTCGCCCTGCCCACTGGTCCGCTGGACGTGGAAATCGGCTGCGGCGTGGGCCTCCACCCCCTGAACTGGGCGCGCCAAAACCCTCACCGCACGGTGGTGGCGCTAGAACACACTCACACGCGGTTCGGCGCTTTCTCCCAGACCCTCGCCCTCGATGGCACGCCCCCCAACCTCAACGCCATCCAGGCCAACGCCATCGGCTGGATCACCCACGCGCTCCCCCTCACCCCCTGCGTGGACCGCTATTTCATTCTTTACCCCAACCCCAATCCCAAAAGCCGCGCCGGCCGCTGGGCCTTGATGCCTTTCTTTGGCCGGTTGATGACCACCCTCAAGCCCGGCGGCACCATCACCATGGCCACCAACCTACCCTGGTACGCTGATGAAGCGGCGGAGGCCATGGCGCTGGCCTGGGGCCTCACAGTGACTCGCCGGGACTTCACTGCGGCGGATTCACCTGTTGGCGCGGGCCGCACTCACTTCGAACGCAAGTTCCTGGAGCGCGAAGAGCGCTGTTTTGAAGTGCTGGGGTCCAAATCCATTTCGTCCCACTGAAGCTCTGCCTCCACAGCAGCGCTGACGGGGCTCAAGGCCGTTCCGCAGGAGATGGCCTTCAGGGACTGCCGCACGTCTTCGGAAGTGCGCGCAAGACCCCGTTCCCGCAGGGGGCTCAAAAAGGCCTCTTCGGCCTCGATCAGCATGCTCTCCGTGGACTGATGTGCCTTACCAACAAAAGCCTTCCGCAGCGCGGAGCCGATATTACGTATCCAGATGCGTTTTCCTAAACCCACGCCCCAGTAGATCAGTAAGGCGCTAAAAAATGAGCTGTACTCGAAATAGCCCGGCAGATGCCAGGCGCCGCAGGATAAAAGCTGCAAAAAGCCGCTGAAGCGCAGGTAAGTGAAAGCATGTTTCACCGAGGCATGCCCTGCCCACAGGGGCCAGAAACCGAATTTCCATGGGGTCGCGTCGAGGAGCTCCCGCTCGGCGCCCAGGGGCAACACGGGATCGTTCCTCTCGTAAAACGTACTGAGCTCGCTGGAGCCCTTCTCATGGGCCGCATGCTCTGACTCATGGAAGCTCGTACGGGCACGGTGCGCGAGCATTACCGTCTCTTTGCGCCGCTCCAACCAGCTTTGCATGACTTGGAACTGCTGGAGGAGGGCTTCTCCACGATGCTGGCGGGCGTCGGCCTCAGCGTCTGGCGGGGGCGTGGGATTGGCGTTTTCACGGTAGCCCGGCTCGGTGCGCGGCACCGGCGGGCGGATCACCTCTGCCCGTTGGGCGGCCTCAATGAGATCTGCCACCTGCTCACCCAACTCACGGAAGTTTGTCGGTGCCCCAGAGCCAGCTTGAACCGTCAGCGGGGAAAAACAGAGCGCGGCGAGGAGAAGAAAAACGCGATTCATGGATTTAAAGGCCCCCGGAGGATGAAGTGGCGGAGCTGGCTTTCGATGCTCTCCCAAGGGCCCGCGGCGGAGAGCTCGCCGCGGATGCGATCCAAGACGAAGCGCAGGCGCAGGTAGTAGTGGTAAGAGAACCGCAGCGCCAGGGGTTCGTAGAACTCGTGGGTCTCCAGCACGTAGAACACGGCGGTGCGCGCTTCATCGGAAAGCCCGGCGTAGCCGCTGCCCGCCGCCGCACCCACGCCATTCTGCTGGAGCAAGGCCAGAGTGCTGATGATGTTATTCATGCGATCAGCCATTTTGACGGCGATGGCCGCAGGGCGGGAGCGGCCCAGGCGGCTCACGTAAATGAAGTTCTTGAACCACTTGGCCCGGAGCTTAGCAAAGCTCTCGAGGGTGATGACGGGCTTTGTCAGCACGCCCACCACCGACGCCACCTCAGCGCCGAAGCGCGAGGCGATGAGATCCACGTTCAAACTGGCATCGTCTTCCAACACGTCGTGAAGGAGAGCCGCCATGATGATGTTTGGGGCGCTGATATCGGCTTGCACCGCGGGGTTGTACTGCCATTCCCGCAGGGCAGAGAGGGCCACGGGCATGACGTGCTGCTCCAGGTAAGAACCCCCATCCCGGCGGGGCTGGGAGACGTGGGACTGCTCAGCCTGGGCAAGGGCTGCCAGCACCAGGTGATTTGCGTGAAAACCCAAAGGGGCCAAGGCCTCTAAAAACTGAGTCCGGGTGATGAGGGGCGCGGGCACGTCGTGCACCAAACCCTCCACGGTCACCGACTCGTAAGCAAGATGGCTGTGGATGAGGGCAAGCTTGCAGCTGTCGACCGGCGCATTGGCCCCGGCGGAAAAAGGCCCCCAAGCGCAAAGCAGGGCAAGCAACAGCAGGTGACGGGGGGTGAGGGGCATGGGCGCTCTGTACCCGGATCTGCGCATTAAATCATCAACATTTTCTATTTAAAATGACAGGCCACCATGCTACGAAGTGACCACCAATGCCTCAGAAAACTATTCTCTCTTTCATGATGATCATCGCGCTGGCCCACGGGGCCCGTGCGGGCTCCTTCGATCGCAAGAATCTCACGGCGGCCGCCGCCCGCATTGAAGAGGAAAAGCGCCCGGGAGTCATGGAACTCACCGCTGGTTATGCAAATAGCATCAACTCACTACTCAATCACTATATGGGCGCGATCGATCTCAACTCCAGCGACGAAGACCGGCTGCGGGCGCTGGTGATGACATTTTCAGATAAAGACTTCCACATTTCATCTTTTGATAACAATGAGACCCGACTCTCATCCAAAGAACAGCAGAATCACTTCTTCCGTGAACTGGGCCGCACCATCGCGGCGCGGATCAAGGCCCACACCAAGCCCCTCCTTCCCACAACGGATCCGGGTTACCGGGACGCCGCCGTGCGAGGGGACGTTTATGACGCCCGGGCGGCCCGAAATTACTTGAGCTTCGCCTCAGCCCTCATCGCCCAAGTTTCCAATGTGCCTTGGACCAGCTTGCCCCTTAGCTATAGTTTTCTACCATATCTTATGGCCGGCACAGGAAGCGTCATTGGCCTCATATTTACCCTCAATCCCACCATCCCTTGGTCCGTAGCCCTACCCGTGGATACCCTTGCCGTCGCAGGCGCCATCGCCTCCCTGCCCCGGGTGGGCGTACAGGATTGGTACCGCAGCCGCATTGCAAAGCGCGGGGCCGCAAGCTTTGCAGCCTCATTCCTCACCGAGATGAATGCCGCTGATGGCACGGAAGTGAAAACCCTCGCCAAGAACATCGCCAACGGCGAAATCACTGACATCATCGATAAGCTCTGCCAAATCCGCCTCGAACCCGCCGCGGCGCCCGTTGCCCAGGTCCGCATAAACGAATCCGAGCAGGACGATGCGGCAGAAGAAGCAGAAGCTGCGGCGGAAACCGAGACGCAGGCCGTGGGCCGCCGACGCCTTTGATTCTCTATTGATTAATTCTCTATCACTGGTGTCCGGCTTAAATCATAGATTCAGGACAAGCTGAGAGCCGCTCTG
>CAYHWW010000163.1:0-5136 GCA_964360145.1 uncultured Oligoflexia bacterium
AAAAACGCCCACCACAAGGGCGGGCTTTTTTATTTGGTGGGCGCTGCAGGGATCGAACCTGCGACATCCACCTTGTAAGGGTGGCGCTCTCCCAGCTGAGCTAAGCGCCCTGCCATATAGAAACGGAAGGGAATCCCTTGGTTACGCCGACGCAGTGCATTGGTCAACCATAAAGTCCCGCCTTGCAACTCAACCTGACAAATTTACAATGGGATAGATGGCCGAAGAAAAAGCAAAGCTCCCCGAACGTCTGCTCATCGCTGACAAAGATGCCCGTTTTGGCGCCCGCGTCAAAATCGGCCATAAAGAGTCGAAGGAGGCCAACCCTGGGGGTGTTTTCCCCCGGCCCATCGTCGCGGAGTCCGTGCGCGAGTGTCAGAGCTATCTTTCCAATCGAGAACACGGCTACTCCGGTGTTTTTGTGAACCCCAACATGGGTTCGCCAGCATGGATCGCCATCATCAAAACCGCCCAGCAGTACCGCGCTGGCACGCCGGTGTATGTTCTCTACGATGAGGAAGAGCCGCCCAAGCTTCCCACTAAAGACATTGCTGCGTTGGGCATCGAGGGTTTCATCAAGAAGCCCGTCACCTACGCTGAAATTCTCAAGTATGTCTCCGCCGAAGAGGAAGCAAGCCAGGTGGTGCCCGAGGTTTCACCAGCCCCGGATTCGAAGAAGGAGCAGCCCGCCCAGAACCCCGATGAGTACACCCCCATTGACCTCACCAACATGACGGGCCGGGCGAAGTCGCTCTTTGACCTCTTCATGAAGCTTTCCAGCGGCAAGTTCGTCCGCATCCTCAATACCGGGGAAGTCCTGTCCCGGGATCGCATCGAATCCTACAAGGCCAAGGGCGTCAAAGAGGTCTTCATCCTGAAGTCGGCCCAGGAGCAGTTCATGGCTTTTTGCAATGAGCTTACGGCCTCCATGGTGAAGGACGAGACCGTCGCGGTGGAGGTGAAAGTCTCCCAGGTTTTTCATCAGGGGCAGTCCGTGACGAGTTTTCTCCAAAGCAGCGGTTTTAGCGAGAAATCCCTGGAGAGCGCACGCCAGTATGTGGAGAATACCACTGCCGTGGTCCAGCAGATGGGCAACAACAGCGACCTGGTCAAATCCATCTTGAACGACGCGCTGGCCATGGAGCACGGGGTTGCCATCGCAACCCTTGCCAGCATGCTCATTAAGCACATCGGTGGCTCAAGTTCCGCGCTTTTCAATGCCGTGGGTATCACCTGCTTTCTCCACGACGCCACTCTCATCGGCGGTTCACCGGCGCTGCGAGACGAGGACGCTACTCAGATGGCTGAAGAGGAAAAAAAAATATTCCTCCTCCACCCCCAAGAGAGCGCCAAGCTCGCGAAAAAAGTGAAAGGCGCTCCGCCTGCCGTGGAACAGGCCATCCTCGAGCATCACCTGCGTCTCAATAAGCAGGGCTTCCCCGCGGACAGGGCCGTCACCACTCCGAACCGCATGGCGGAACTCATCGGTGTTTGCGAGGAATTCATCCACCTGTTGAAAAAAGCGGAGACGGACAAGAGCATCAACCCCAGGGCCGTCATGGAGGCCCGCGTGGGGACGGAATTCTCTGAACCCATTGTGAAGGCCTTCATCAAGGCTTTTGCGGAGAAGTAGGGTGGGATGCGGCTTTGCCGTGGCACCGCTGGTGGGTTATGCTCACGCCATGGCTCATTCGGAAACCCTCTGCCGGGGCCAGTACCTGGCCCTCGTGACCACCGGCGGCTATGAGCATGCCGTTCGCATCAAGGGCACCGGTGTTGTTTGCCTCGTGCCCATCACCGATACCGGCGAGCTGGTGCTGGTGGAGCAGTTCCGGGCCCCCGTGGGTAACTCCGTCATCGAAATCCCCGCGGGGCTCGTGGGGGATGAGGCCGGTTTTTCTGGTGAGTCCTTCGAAGATGCCGCCAGGCGCGAACTGCTGGAGGAGACTGGGTATGAGGCGGGCTGTCTCGACTATCTGGGCGAGTGGCCCACCACCGCGGGTATGACCAGCGAGAAGGTGCGGGTCTACCGGGCCTCCGCGCTCAGGCGCCAGGGCCCGGGGGGCGGTAGTGCCGACGAGGACATCCGCGTTCATGTGGTGCCGCTGGGGGAGCTGCGCCCGTGGTTGGCTGAAAAAGAGCGCCAAGGCTATTATATTGACCCCAAGGTCTTCGCATGTATGTTTTTTGTGAAAGAGTTTTTCGCCGCTGACAGGGGGCCATCGCAGTGAGCGCACGCCGGGTTGTCACCATCGATTGCGATTACATGATGCCGCGGTTCGCGGCGAGCTATCTCCTCGTCGATGGTGGTGAGGCGGCCTTCATTGATAACAACACCGCTCACGCGGTGCCCAAGCTCCTGGCGGCGCTGAAGGCCGAGGGGTTGAAGCCGGAAGATGTGCGTTACGTCATCATCACCCATGTGCATCTTGATCATGCGGGGGGCACATCTGCTCTCATGGCCGCTTGTCCCCGGGCCCAGCTGCTCTGCCACCCCCGGGCTGCACCCCATGTGATTGATCCCACTAGGCTCGTGGGCAGCGCTCGTAAAGTCTATGGGGATCAGCAGTTCGAAAAGCTTTATGGCGTCATTGTCCCCGTGGCCGCGGAGCGGGTGAAAATCCAAGAAGAGGGGGCGGTGGTGCCCTTCGGTGGCGCGCCGCTGCAGTTCTGGCATACCCGGGGCCACGCCAATCACCATATGTGTATCTTCGATGGTGCCCTCGGCGCGGTTTTCGCGGGCGACGCCTTTGGCCTGCGCTATCCCGCGCTCCAAGAGCATGGGCTTTTTATTTTCCCATCGACGAGCCCCACGGATTTCCACGCCGAAGAGGCCCGTCGCAGCATCGAACGCATCGCTGGGGGCGAGGCCAGCGTGGCCTACCTCACTCACTATGGGGTTTTGCAGGGCGACGAAATTCAAGATGCCGCTGATCAGCTTACCGCCTGGATCGACTTCAGCGATGATCTGCGCGGCGGCGTGGAGCAGGGGCATGAGACTTTAGAGATGGCCACGGAGCGCTGCCTCGCCGCGCTCAGTAAAGAAGTCGAGCGCGTGGCTGCTGAGCGAGGCCTCGTTTTCACTTCCCGTCATTGGGATGTGATGAAGCTGGACCTGGAGCTCAATGCCCAGGGGCTCGCCTGGGTGGGCGTGAAGGCCCGGGTTAAATGAGGTCTTTCAAAAACTTCACGGCAGGCAAAACTTCGATGCCATTCTTCACGAAATGACGATCCGTGCGTGCAACGAGTTGCACGGCCCGCACTCCAGGGCATCGAACGGAGAGATAGCGCAGCGAATCGCTTACCGTCGCGTCAGAGAGTTTGCACTCCATAAGTAGAATGGGTTTTGAGTCTTCTAGAATCACGAAGTCGACTTCGCGCTTTGTGACGTCCCGGAAATAGCGCAGCTCTAAATTACGCGCTTTGCTGTCTTGTTCAAAGTGCACCCACTTCAGCAAATGACAAGCCACCATATTTTCGAAGCGAATGCCTTCTTCGGCAATCAGAGTCCAGTCGAAGTGGTAGTGTTTTTGCTCTTTTTTGACGGCTTTGATTCGTGGCGGGCCATAGGGTGAAATGCGGAAAATGCCGTAGAGCTTTTCAAGGACGGTGACCCACTTGCTGATGGTTTGCTGGCTTTTCTGTAGATCTTCTCGCAGAGAATTAATCGAAAGCGGCGAGCCCACGAGATGTGGCAGCCTGATGATGAGGAGCTCGACGGTATCAATATCAATTATTTGCTCCAGAGAGCGCAGGTCATCCTGTATGAAACGTGTGCGGTATTCCTGTGACCAGCGTTTCGCCTCAATTTCGCTCGATTTATAAAAGGGTTCAGGAAATCCGCCGAGTTTGAGTAAAGTCTCAAAATCGGTCTGCGTAGTGATGCCGAGCTCCGCCACGGAAAGGGGGTGAAGCCTTAAATAATGGTAACGACCCTGAAGGGAATCCCCGCCGTGTCGGTACAGGTCGAGCCGTGCGCTGCCCGTGACGAGAAAGTTTTTCTGCCCCTTCAAAACGTCATAGTTGCCTTTAAGCCAATTGCGCCATTTTTTGTATTTGTGAATCTCGTCGAGCAAAACCAACTCGTGTGGTGGCAACTCGCCTTTGAGGATGCGTTCTTTGTGGGGCGCGTAGTCCCAGTTGAGATAGGCCTCTTTCGATGTGAGAAAGGACTGACACAGCGTCGTTTTTCCAACCTGGCGGGGGCCCCCCACAAACACCATTTTGTGTTGCAGGTCATTTTTGATTTGTGGGCTGAGGTAGCGGCTGTTTGGGCTCAATTTGACTAATTTTAATACCTATTAAATAAAGTCGCAACTAATTATAATAGCTATTAAATAAAGTCATTTTTTATCTCAAGTATTTGATATGAAAGCATAATATATGCGCCTCGGACATAGATGATGCGAGGTGTCTTGAGAGGCAACGGCGTACCTTTCTGTCATCCCGGCCTACTGGCCGGGGTGAATCAGTCCTTTGCCGATAGCTTTAAGCAAATCAGTGGCAGGGTATATGTCTATACCATCAACTCTCAGTCGTTCTTTTCCCAAATAAACGCCGAAACCCGCGGCGATTTTTTTTTCGTGAATCAGGGTTTTTAGGCCGTGGCCGAATTCGGGGCGCCAGCGTGTTGAGCTTTTGAGCTCAAAGCCAATGGCTTTGCTGCCTCGATGCCAGACTAGATCCACTTCGGTGCCAGACTCTGTCCGCCAATAAGAGAACTGGCCCCCCACGCGCAGATAAGAATCTAGCGCACGAATCTGCCCGATCATGAAATTTTCGAAGGCATGCCCCTTTGCCTCACCAGAAAGAGGATTGCGGTGTTCGCCAGTCAGTGCGCGGGAGACACCGGGGTCGAAAAAATAGAATTTGGGATGCTCCACCTCTTTGACTTTTGCCCTGGGCCTGAAGGACGGCAAAAACGAACCCAAAAGGGTATCGACGACGACCTCGAAGTATCCTTGAACGGTGGAGCGCCCGAGGCCGACTTCCCGGGAAACGCCGGAGAGGTTGGCGATTTGCCCGTCAAGCACGGACGCAACGGACAGGAATCTCCGAAAAGTCTCGAGCTTTCGAACCAATGCTTCTTGTTGAATTTCAATGGTGAGGTAGGTGAGCACGTAGGCATCCAGGTAC
>CAYHWW010000163.1:5236-7483 GCA_964360145.1 uncultured Oligoflexia bacterium
GTTTGCCCCTCCTGCTTTTAGCTTTCGCGCACTAGATCCGGTCAAAGCGAACTTTATGCTTTTATCTTTGCTGATGAGACCCTGCACGACATCAAGCAGTTCGGGCAAGCGCTGCACCTCATCGATCACAATCCATCTCTGAGATGATGATGCCGAGGCGATCTTTTCGAGCAGTTCTGGTTCTCGCTGGTAGGCCATGAGGGTGCTTGGCTTGAGCAGGTCAATCCATGCTGATTCTGGAGCAGGTAGTTCCAGTTGTAACCATGAGGTCTTGCCCGTGCCACGCGGGCCGAAGAGAAAGAAGCTTCTTTCTGGTGCACTCAGTAAACGTCGATATGGGGTGATCCTCATTCCGTCAATTTTACCGTAATATTAACGGAATAGGTATCATCAAAATAAAAATGTAGTAATTTCGAGTAAATAACGCAGTGAGTCTTAAAAAGTAACGGCGTACCTTTGGGTTTAGAAGGGGCCGTAGTTGAGGTTGGTGTAGCCGCCGCTGTTGCCGACGATGACGTCGGGGTCGGTGTTGTAGCACGACATGGCTGAGATGCGTTCGCTCACTAACGCGGGGTTGCTGCTGGCGTTGATGGTTTCGGCGATCTGCCCGTCGGTGCCGTTGGGGTGATAGAGGCGCATCACGGCCGAGCGGCCTGCTTCAGAATTATTCACGGCGGTGAAGAGCGCTACGCCATCACTTGACGGAGCAACAGCCACGACGTTGTTACCGGTCGAGGTAGAGTAGGAGTAGTTGTAGGTGGGAGCGGTGCGCGTGGCCCACGAGGCACCAGTGATATTGCCCGTGTAGGTGCTAGAGCCCGCGCTGTTCGCTACGGCCGTAGTGACGCCAGCGTTATCGTTGAAGTGAAAGAGCGCGGTGGTATTTGCGTCTGCGGTGAAGGCTTCGCTTGGCACGCCTGCGACTTCAGCGGTGTAGCGGGCGGTGTTTGAGATTCTCACTTCGTCGATGTCGCCTACGAAACCAGCGGCAGTGGCACAAGCCGTAGCGGAGGAAGATCGGCCGCCCACGCAAAGAGCGGGACCGTCAGAGGTGACAAGGCCGGCCACTGCAACGCCGGTAAAGCTATTATCAAGCTTACCATCAAGGTAGAGCCTGAGCGTTGTGCCAGATAGTGAAGCGGCTACATGATGCCAATTGCCATCTGTGACGGTGTTATTCGTAGAAGATCCACTGTCGACACTACTGCAATACGGCACTGCGGCGGCATAGAAACAGACTCTGTTGGTATTGGTTATGCCAAGTAGGTAACCTCGGGCCCCCGTCCAGTCAAAGAAACTCACAATATCTTTCGACGTACCAGACGTAGAAGTTTTGAACCAGGCTTCTACAGTGAGGTCGGCGGTCAGTGCAAAGGCGGCGTTGTTATTGATGGCGGCCACATTGCCCAGTGCAAAGCTGAGATTACTGCCGCTCGTCCAGGGCCAGCGTGTTGCGTTCATGATGTGGTGCTTCGAGTCGCCACCGCCACTGGTGAGTGCTTCTTGAATGACCGAGACCCCTGTGTTGGTGGCCACGTACAATGTGTTCTTGCCTGCTACCACAGCAGAGGTGCCCGCCGTGCCCGCGATGTCATTCACCACAGCACCACTGATGACACCCGGTGTGCCGCCCAAGGTGTAGAGTCGTGCATAGGCCGAGGCACCGCTCACAGTTGCAGAGATGCTCTCAACGCCCGAGTAGACGCCCACATAACCTTGGGTGCGGTTCCAATAGGCGACGTCGATACCGGTACTGCTGCCTGCCGTGGGTAAGAACCGCGCTTTAGGTATGCTGTCATAGGAAACTTGGTAGAGCTGGTAATGGTAACCATTGTACTCGTCGATGAGTGTAAGGTTGCCCGCCCTAGCGCATATCAGTGCCCACTGGCGACCTGAACGGTTAATGGCGTGGGCGCAAGTCGAAAAATAACTCATCATTGAACTGTAGCTTCGCGCATAGACGGCTAGGCCGGCCCAGTGGTTCGCGGTACCCGAGTTACGTTGGGCGATGGTGCGAGGTGCGGCTACGGTGCCATAGACATAAGACGAGCCACCTGCTGGCGAATCAGCGCGATCTCTACCGAAATCGACGACAGCATTTAAAGCGTTGCCGCCGCCTAGTTGTTGGAAGGCCACATACATTTTGCCGTTGAGCATAAAGACGTCAGAAATGCGCGAGTTAGCGATGACGTTAGTGCCAGGTATGCCAAAATTCCCCGCGTAGATCGGAAGCTTCATCCACACGCT
>CAYHWW010000164.1:0-5531 GCA_964360145.1 uncultured Oligoflexia bacterium
TTATCTGAAAATTGGCCGACCGTAGTTAATCAAGTCACTAATGCTGGTCTTGCTTATGGCACAGCTGGTTTAGTAGTGCTTGGTGCAGCGGCTTCCCCTGAACTTTATAGCCTCTGCTTGGCAAACCCCGCTGCGTGTTCAAAGGCAGGGATTTCGTTTGGTGGTGGTGTGTTGCAGGGTGTTGGTGGAGGTGATCTTCCCCCAAATCCGACAACTACGATTCCATATTGGTTATTAGGTAAGGTGTCGAAGATCCTTACTCAAGAAGCGAAAAATGACTGCTCGAAAAAATAAGCCATATTATAATAAACGTTCATGGCAATTGATGGCTATTGGCGGCCCTGTTGTTTGGTTGCTGATGTTAAGAGAATATATGAAGACCGGCTGCATAACGAACACTGATGCTGGGATATTGTGTGGTGACCACGCCATTATCGGTCTTCTCTTGCTTTTTATTTTCTTGATGGCTTTGCCGGTGATTTATTTTGTTAAAGTTCGACATGATAATGACGCTGACGGAAGGAAACAATCCTCCGTATACCCAATCTCTCGTAGGTGACTTTTGTCCGAATCTATAAGCGCTGGCGAGTTCACCTTCACCCATGATGCTACGGATCAGCTCACTGCCGTAAATGGCCCTGCATCACTTGGCTCACTCGTCGATAACCGTGCTTGGCGTTTTGATGGAACGGGCAATCGTACCGACGACTCTATTCTTGGCGGCGGCAGCTCTGTGAATAACATCATCACGCAATTAAGAACTTTTGTGGACAATAATAATAAACCCTACGCAATCTGGGAAGTTTCACCGGCCGTTTGCGCTCCGATATTTTGGCTCTTTGAATTAAAGGAGTACGATGAGACAAAATGCCTGTTTTTGGCTGATATCGGCCACGTATGTGGCGACCCAGCGAAAATTAATCTTGGGCTAAGCTTCATACTTGCAGCGATCCCAGTTGTTCTGGTTTGGCGGCGTTGGCGACTCTCGCGTCGTTAAAGCGTGAAATGTGAGGTATTGCCCATCCCATGGCCTTCAACGCGACAGAAACAGCCCGGGCAGCACGGATCATCCAGCACTGGATCGATGAGCGCGGAGCGTCCAGTGGCCCTATCACGGTGCGCGACGTGGCTCTCCTCACCTTCCCCGGCCCCGTGGGCACGGCGGTGTCTGATCTCATTCTGGGTTTCTTTCTCGAATGCGGCTCCCAGCGCCACTGGCTCACCTTTGCGCTGAAACCGCCTTGGACCGCGGTGCATTGGGGGGAGCCACGGGATTTTCGAAACATCGACGAGCCCGCCCGCGCCTGGACCCAGGCCTTCGGCCATGCCCTGCCCTGGGAAAAATTCCGCGGTTTGATTCTTGATCAGCGCTTGAAGAGTGTCACCGCCCGACCCCATGACCGTGTGCTGGATCTGCGCCTTGCCGACGATCTGCAACTCACCGTGGAGCTCTTCAGCGCCCGGCCCAATTGGGTTCTCGCCCAGCGTGGCGTCGAACAGGCCCGGTGGCGGGAGAGCCGTGGTGCGCTGACTTCCAGCCCCAATAGCCAGAAGGTTTTCGTCGATGCCCATGGCGCCGCCACCGACGGCGATTGGTTTCTTCGCCAGCATGAACGCGCCATGGAAGAGCGTCGCGCCTCCGCGGCCCTTCGCTCCCAGACCAACGCATTACGCGCCGCCAGGCAGGAGCTGAAGGACAACGTGAAGCTGCTCCAGCGTATGGAGCAGTCCTGGGAAGAGGCATGCAACGCCGCTTCATGTCGCGTTGACGGCGATGAACTGAAGGTCCATCTCCACGAGATGAAGGGCAAGACCCGGGCCGACGCCACTGAGAAAATGACTAAACTTTACGCCCGGGCGAAAAAGCTGGAGCGCACCGCCGTGGATCTGAAACCGCGCCTCCAAACCTTGCGGGACGGTATCTCGAAGCTGCGGGCCACCGGCGCCGCTCTCGAGGCCGTGGATCTGAAGGCGCCCCTTGAAGAAGTGCTCGCCGCCGTCGCTCGCATCCAGCCCCCTGCTCCCACTGCTGCGAAAACCACCAAGCGCCAACGCCCGGCGGAGAAAAAAGCCCAGGCCCAGGGGCTGCGGCGGTTCACCTCGCACGATGGTTTGATCATGTGGGTAGGGCGCAACCACGCCGAGAACGAAGAGATCGTCATGAAACTAGCCCGGGGTAATGACCTTTGGTTTCACTTGAAGGGGCGGCCTGGAGCCCACGTCATCGTCCAGGTGCCCGCCAAAAAAACAGCGCCCCTGGAGACCCTCCTCGATGCCGCGACCCTTGCCGCCCATTACTCCGGCGTGAAGGACGGGGAAAAAGCTGAGGTGGACTACGCTCAAAGAAAGAACGTCAAACGCAGACCCGGTGGCGGTGCCGATCGGGCGGGGCAATTCCTCGTGAACTACACCGGTGCGAAAACCCTCATGGTGAAAATCCAGCCGGAGCGGTTGAAACGCCTGATGACGTCAGAGACTCCGGAATAGACCTTCCAGCACGGTCGGCGAACACTCGTAGGTGCCGCTGTAGTCGATTGAGAAAGTGCTACCGTCAGGTTCCCGTGTGAAAAGGTAAGTGTCATTGCCGGATAAATCCATCAGTTTGCGGCGCAGGAAGTCATACTCGCCCCGTAGGGTCTTATTCATTTCCTTCAGGATGCAGTCACCCAGATGGGGGTTGATCACTGTCCAGGCTGAAAAAGGGTTCGACCGCTCGTCGGATCCCGCGAATGTTTTGCCTGCACGCAATCGGCCACGAAGGTGGGGCGTCATGGCGCCTTCTTCGTCGCTGTGGCAGCGGGCCTTCTTGAAGGCCAACTGAAATTCGAAGCCAGCGCTAATGGGAGCCAAAAAGTGGATGTAATCCAACGTCTCGATTTTTGGGTCACTCAAATCCGTGGTCGGCATTTGATATTCGTAAGACGTAAAGGCGTTGAAGACTCTGCGCCTTACGGGATTGGCGACGAAGTTCATGACGCGCATCGGGGTTACGCCATCGGTGTCGGTGTATGACAGCTTTGCCATGGCGAAGTGCCCGGCATCCTTGATGCCATTATTGAGGAAGCGGAATTGAGAATTTACGGTGAAGATGACATCGGTGAGCATCTCCGCGTGCACGCCATCGTAGTCAGAGACTAAGCCAGGGGCCGTGTTGATTTCCACTGCGATGGCCTCCCCGCCAGCCTCGGCGTAGAGGTCGGGAAAAGTGGTGGCGAAAAAGTCTTCAATATAAGCCTTATTGGCTAGCACCTGGGCGCCCAGGGCGCTTGAACTGAATGCAGCATAAGCCACAAGATCCGCCAGTGGGGCCGGAGGATTGATCGTGCACTCATTCAGGCCGGGCAGTGTTCTGCCCGGGAGGTTCAATCTACCCGTGGGCAAGAGATATTCACTGATCTCGACGGGGCCCCGCTGTTGCTCCTTGGCTTGGATTACGAGGTTCTGTACTTTGCCGCAACCGATGGTGAACTCCGCTGGAGTGACGGGGTAGGCCCGATTTTCAGTGTAGCTCCACGCGGTGGCGAGCCAGTGGCCGGATGGGATGGTGAGGATGATCAATGAGGATTCGCCAGCAGCATCGAGGGTGGAGCGGATGGCGCCCCGGTAGGTGGGGGCGTGGGTATCGCTGTCTTCCACGGTGAGGTAGATTTCGCCCGCCGTGCGATTATCGACGAGGAGTGTGGCCTCGCTTTTGCCATTGATGCACTGACCGGTGACCACGTAGGTTTCCGCGCAGTGCTGAGAAGCGCCTGCAGTGCAGAGCGCCAACGTGAGCGGCGCGAAGATTTTGAAAACCCTGGAGCAGAACCCTGTTTGATGACCCATTGGGGCGCAATCTAGGGTCTATGATGCTATGCGTCAATGTTCGGCGAAAATAATTCGCCATGGCCTCCTAGGGGGTGCGCTTGAGGATGCGTTGCCAATTTTTTCTGTTTAGTGTCCGGCCCAATTCAGGACCTGGCCTTATGCCTTGGGCTATGAGGTCGTGGCTTTTCACCCAGAGGCAGTTCAGGTTGGATTTGCGAGCAGTCCTCTGCAGAGCCAGGCAAGCGGCGATGGCGGACTGGGGCTTGCTGGGGCCCGGCGCCGCGGTGAGAGCGGCGGCCACAGCCCCCCAGAGGCCCGGGTGGGAAACTTCGAATTCCACCAGGGCTTGGGGTGAGAGTGTTTCAACAGGACCCAGGCGGCTCAGGCGTTCAGCGGCGCTGACAACATGGGCTTCAGTGTTGGTGAGACGCAGGTGCTCTTTGAGGTCTTGGGCCGCGGCCACGGCACTGAAAGCGGCACGCCAGTGCAGGGCCCGGTGGGGGCGCCCCTGGGATGCTTTCTCTAGGGCACGAAAGAGAGGTGGCAATATGGCGCGCCGGGGGGGCTTCGTGCCGAAAACCTGGGGCCAGAGGCCGCAGGTGGCCACGGTGGTCAGGAACAGGGAGGGGTGGGGGGAGGTGAGGGCTCGCAAGGTCTCTTCTCTCACCCGTTCCCGGGAAATGGCGGAAAGCCCCAGGGCCCGGGCTTTCATGGCGGCCAGGGTCTTCGCTTCGATGCGAAAGCCCAGTTGGGCGGCGAAGCGTGCGGCCCGGAGGATGCGCAACGCATCCTCGTCGAAGCGCAGCTGGGGGTCGCCAACAGCGCGGATGACGCCTTTTTTCAAGTCTTCCAGGCCGCCTACGCCGTCCAGGATGACGCCCGTGGCGAGATCTAAATAGAGTGCATTTATTGTGAAGTCCCGCCGGGATTGGTCTTCCGCCTGGGTGCCGTGGCTGACGTGGTCGGGGCGGCGCTTGTCGCTGTAGCCCTTCTCCGCACGGAAGGCCGCCACATCGATGAGGACGTCGTCGATGGGGGGGAATTTCAAGATGCCGAAGGCCACGCCCACGGGTAGGTGCCGGGGGAAGATTTTCAGCAGTTCGTTGAGGGGCGCATCCGACACCACATCCCAGTCCTTGGGGGGGCGCTTGAGCAGCAGGTCCCGCACGCAGCCGCCGGCGAGCCATGCCCTGTGCCCCGCGCCGCGGATGCGTTGGGCGGTGTTCAGCACCGCGGGGGGGATGGCTTTAGTCCGGATCGACTTCGAGCTCTTCGCTGCCGTGGCGGTACTTGCGCTTCGAGTCCGCGTCCTGGCCTTCATCTTCTTCGACGTTTTGGCGGCGACCTTCATAGCGGGGTTCCTCGGCGGCGGGAGTTGCCTTCTTTGGGGGGCTCTTCTTGGGCTGTTCAGCGAAGGCGAATGTCAGTGACAGGAACAGTGCCGCCATGATTGAAATCTTCATAGATGGAGAAAGGTTAACACCCATGAATACCTTCCTCAAGGGCGTGATCCGCATGAAATCCAGCCGCGAGCTGGGCCGCTCCCGTTTCCTCCAACAGGGGGCGCCGTGGGTCTATTCCAATGAGCTGCAGATGCCCCCCCGGGAGAGTTTTGCCCCTGGGGATTGGGTTGCCTTGGAAACCGCCGACGGCCAGGCATTGGGCTATGGCTTCTTCAATGCCCATTCCCTGATCTCGTTCCGCCTCTTTGAGCGCGCCCCCTT
>CAYHWW010000164.1:5631-7479 GCA_964360145.1 uncultured Oligoflexia bacterium
CGGGCCACGAGCACGTGGGGGCAGGTGCCCACGGATGTTTATGCCGCGGAGAATGGCGTGCGCTTTTTCTTCGATGCGCAGCGAGGGCAGAAGACGGGGTTCTTCTATGACCATCGGGATAATCGCCGGCGACTGGCCGAGCTCGCCGCCGCCGGCAGCTGGGGTGACAAGCCCCGCTTCCTCGACTGCTTCAGCTACGTGGGCTCCTGGGGTTTGGCGCTGGCGAAGAGCTGCCCCGCGGCCACGGTGGTTTGCGCCGACTCTTCCAGCGAAGCCCTCGCCTGGGTGCGCCGCAACGCCGAAGAGAACGGGCTCAAGGGCCGGGTAGAGGCTGTGGAGGCAGATCTTTTTGCTGATAAGAGCGTGTATGCGGTCGGCGCCTACCAGGTAGTGGTCAGTGACCCGCCCGCCCTCACGTCATCCGCCAAGCAGGCGGAAGAGGGCAAGCGCGCCCATGAGAAGTGTTTCGCCCTGGCCCAGCAGGCCACCGCCCCGGCGGGGGTCACGGCCTTTGCCGCCTGCAGTTTCCACCTCACCTGGGATGACTTCCTCGATGTTTGCCACCGGGCGGGGCGTAAGAAGGGCCATAATCTCCAACTCTTTGAGTTGGGGCGCCAGGCCGCCGACCACCCCATGCTCTCCGCCTTGCCAGAGACCCGCTATCTCAAGTGCGCCTTTGGGCGGCAGATGCTATAGCGCAGCCATGTTTATAGCCACTGCTCGTGTCCTGTTGGGCTTTCTCATGCTTGCCGCCCCTGGCTTTGCCGCGGATCCTGTCCCTGTCGTAGCGGGTTGCATCCCCGCACTGGAGCCCACTGTCATTAATGGGCTCGCGAGCCAGTCCCTATGGCAGTTGCCTCGGGTGGATCGATTGGCTTTGGAAGAGCTCGTGAGTCGGGGCGAGTTCGCACGCTGGTATCAGATTTCCACGGATGGCATGCACAAGAGCCCCAGCGGCAAGTACAGGTACCAGAAAATCCCCCATGCCCAGGGCCAGATATCCCTCATCATCAATATGAACCATTACCTGCTGCCCTTAGTGGCATCCGCTGACGGCAGTATCCGCCATGCGTCAACTGGCGAAATTGTCGTCGATCCTTACCATCGCAGCAGTCTCTGGGAGCGCATGAAGGCATGGCTCTCCGTGCCTCAGAACTTGACCAAGGTGAAGCGCGGCGTGGCCATCGCTGCCATCGCGGGTACCGCCATAACAGTGGCCGTGCTCTACAGCCAGAACAGCGATGCGGACTGGTACGATGGGGGCCAGCCCACTGGTGGGCATGCCCAGCAGGTGCCAGATGCGGGTTCAGGGGCGGACTTGGGACACGAGTAGGGCTTGAGGCGCTAGGCCAACTCAATTTTCGTGATATTCGTGGGCTCTTTGGGGCGATCCTGGGGGCCCTTGGGCGCCTTCATGATCTTGTCCACCACGTCCATGCCGCTCTTCACTTCGCCGAAGATGGTGTGACGGCCATTGAGCCAGGGGGTGGGCACCACGGTGATGAAGAACTGGCTGCCATTGGTGTTGGGGCCAGCATTGGCCATGGCGAGGATGCCGGGCTTGTCGAACTTATCCGTGGGCTTGGTTTCGCATTTGAAGCGATAGCCGGGGCCGCCGGTGCCCGTACCCATGGGGTCGCCGCCTTGGATCATGAAGTCGGGGATGCAGCGATGGAAAATGGTGCCTTCGTAGAGGGAGCGGCCAGTGACAGCCTGCCCCGTCTTGGGGTCTTTCCACTCTTTTTCGCCGGTGGCGAGGCCCAGAAAGTTGGCCACGGTCTCGGGGGCGCGCTCAGGGAAGAGCTCCACTTCGATGATGCCCGCGGTGGTATGGATTTTAGCGATGGA
>CAYHWW010000165.1:0-2898 GCA_964360145.1 uncultured Oligoflexia bacterium
AGCATGCCATCGATGAGGAGGCCGCCCAGGGTGTTGCCGCAGATCTCGCCGAGGCTCTCGCTGGTGAGCAGCACGGCGAATGCGGTGTTTCTCTGGGCGTCCCCTTCCGTTGCCGCGGCGAGGTCCACGTTGAGTTGCGGGCCGAGGAGAGCGTCGCCCAGGGCGAAGAGGCCAATGCCGGAGACGAGCATGACTGCGCTGCCGCCGACGAAGTAGAGGCCCAGGCCCAGCAGCACTGAGACGGCGGCGACGGCGTACTTCCTAGCCGCACGCATCCGCGGGCAGTACTTCATCAGGGCCATTTGCCAAAGGATCGCGCCGAGCCCCTCCGTGGAGAAGAGAAAACCCCGCAGGGAAACCTGGGCAGGGTGGATCTTGTGGATCAGCGCGATGCCCGTGATGGAAAGACCGATGGCGGCCCAAAAGAGGAGCTGGCCGGCGTAGATGCGGCAAAGGGTCGGAGTGAGGACCTGTTTCAGCGCAGCCAACGTGATTCTCTTACGACCAGCAGCGGCGCTGGACCTCAGCCCCCGGGCCACCACCGCGGCGTTCAGCAGCTCCAGCAGCGCGCAGAGGGGCAACAGGGGCCAAAGGAGATTTTTGTTTACCAGCATCATGGCAAGAAGGGGCCCTGTGATGACGCCGGCGTTCATGAGGATGTGCATGAAGCTGAAAACTTGTTGGCGCTTCGGGCCCGCTTGGTCGGCGATGGCTGTGCGCAGGGCCGGACGCCCCAGGGCGCCTCCAAGGCCGATGAGGGCGGCAAAGACGAAGAGCATGGGGTAGCTGGGTGAGGTGGCCAGGAGGGCCATGGCCGCCAGGCGCAGAGCGGAGGCGGCCACCAGCAGTGCGCCGGGCCGGACGCCGAAGGAAAGCAGGGAGAGGATAATGGTGAGGCCGTTCTCCACCAGGCTCTTCGCTGACAGCACGGCGGTGATGGCCACCGCGGAGAGGGCGTGGCTCTTTTGCGAATAGGCGCCGAGCACGGGATAAACCATGAACTGGTTCACGTTGAAGAGCAGCACGAGGAGCAATGTGAAAGGGAGGGGAGAGGTCATGGCGTAGGGGGTTTTTAAGACCGCTACCCCCGCGCCTTGATCCGATAAACCGTGGAGCGGCCGCCGCCCACTTGCTCGATGAGACCGGTTTTCATGAGTGTGTTTATGTCAGCAACAGCTTGGGTTCTACCAACACCGAGCAGGTCAGCGTATTCCCCTGCCCGTAGCCGCCCATGTCTGCGAAACAGCGCTTCGGCTTTGGTGAGCCGCTCAGCCTCGGGGCCATCAGGCGTAGACGCCAAGGCCGGGGCTAGTTTTGTGACGCGGCTTAAGGCCTCATCATAGGTTTCCGAGAGGCATTGGAGCCAGTAGATGACCCAGCGATGAATGTCTTGGCCTGGCGGGATGTCATAATAATTGTTTGCCTGCAATTCTCGTAGGGAGCGGTAATAGGCGCCGCGGTTTCGTTCATGTTGTTTTTCCAGGGCAGCATATCGCTCAACATCATAACCGGCCGCGGTGAGAATGCCGTTGGTGAGCAGTCGGGCGAGTCTTCCGTTGCCATCCATGAAGGGATGGATCGTAACAAATTCGAAGTGGAACTGGGCGGCAAGAATCAATGGACTGCTCCTAGCCTTGCGCTGTGCCCGTAGCCAACGAAGCAGGCCCTTCATCAGGGGTGCGACGTCGCGCCATTCAGGAGCCATGTAGACGATGGCGCGTGTTTTAGCATCCTGTACGACACACTGTGCTTCTCTATAATGACCGCGCAGATGGCCCTTCACAATGCCCTTTAATATTTCGGCGTGAATCCGCAAAACCCACTCGTCGTTGAAGGCTCTTTTTTTAAGAGACCACTCCCGCACCATGCGTCTTGCGCGGGCATAGTTCAAAATTTCATGGAGATCACGGGTCGGGGATCGATTCGTTTTGGTCGATAGCAGAGCTTGCGTGACTTGATCCCGGGTGAATGGGTTGCCCTCGATTTTTGTCGAAAAATGGACTGCATCTACAGCGGCTACCGCTTCGATGTCCTCAGCGGCATGAACACTGTGACGGTGAGCGGAGAGTTCGCCTTGCTTACGAGAAATAGACTCGATGAGCGCAAGAATGTTAGCATCGAGGCTGACTTTCGAGGGAGAGAAGGTCACGTTTTCCAGGATATCATTCTTTCACTATTCTTTCACTAATCTTTCACTTGCCCGTGCGTCACCTCAGAGTGCCGCAGCCACAGCATGGCCTCGGCCCAGGCGGAATCATCACAGCTGCCCCCCTGTAAGCAGGGTACCGCACGGGAGGCCCACCAATAATGAAGGGTAAACCCCGGCGCCGGTTCCGGAAGGGCCACTGACTGGGCTCCATCGGCGAGGAGCACCCAGGTGGCTTGACGGGCACTGACCCCCTGGCCATGGGGCGCTTGCAACCACGCCATGAGCCCACCCGCGGCGAGGCGGGCCACGGCCCCTCCAGATCCGGGGCTCAACGTGGGTGCTTTCAAACCCAAGGGCTGAGTGAAGCGCTGCTCTCCCCTCACCCAATCCGCACCACCGCGGCCCTGGCAAACGATGGCAAGCACAAGGCCCGGGCCGCTGCGGCTCAGCGCCTCTTGGGCTTTTTCATCTTCCAGCGAAAGCACAAAGGCTCCGCCGGATTGATGAACCAGCCGCCACGCAGATACCCAAGACGCCGTCTCCGCGGCATTGCGGATCTCGAAACGACAGCTCACCACCGCGGGCATGCCGCCCGCCGCTTGGGCCACGAACTGACGGGGCTCCTCGCCATTGCTGACGAGGCTAGACGAAGCAAAGAGCGCTCGGGGCGCCCCTCTGCCCGGGGGCTCCGCCGCGGAGCCAGCGTCGTCGGAGCCACAAGCAGCCGCAAAAAGAGCTAAACATAAAAT
>CAYHWW010000165.1:2998-7396 GCA_964360145.1 uncultured Oligoflexia bacterium
GCGGACAAATCAAGTTCCGTGAAGCCAACCCATGGGGCGCAGAGCCACGGCAGAATGTTCTGAGCCTGGGGCGCTTGAGCCAAAGAAGCCCGAGGTGTGGCGCGGCATCCCTCTTCATTGATGCGCCTCACCTCGAAGCGATGGGGCAAGACGACGGATGCCGTGCCTGCGCTGAGCGCAGTGGCAGATGCGCTGGCGTTACAAGCCCATGCGATATCTGGGGCAGTGAAAAGGTTGAGACTCCCTCCAGGGAGAGCGATGGCCGCCCCCAGCGGAGTCAAACCTGCCTGTGCCGTGAATGAACCTGAAGAGGACAATGAAGCCCCCCACATACCACCCGAACCCTGTGGTGAAGCGAACGCATCAGCCACTGTCACCAGGCTGTCCAAGCTGGGAATGCCGTAGCCAGAACCAGGGGTAGTGCTCGCGACGAGCTGGCATTCGTGAATGGCACCCAAACCCTCGGTCACTTGATTTGTGCAAGATGCTGAAAATGAGACAAAACCGGAGAGAGGTACTACCCGATACCGAGAGTACACGTAGGGGTCAGAAGGCACGGGCAGCGCACCTTGGGCGCCCAAGCCATCCACCGCACCGGACCAGCCGAGGTGAAGATTTTGGCACATGAGGTTCTCGGGTGGGCACGTACGCCCCCTTCCTGTCATGGCCCTGCAATCGTCCTCCGGCACATATTCGCATGTGTGGTGAGCGCCATCGGCGCTGTAGCGGATGGTGCTCGAAAGCTCCGCATGAGCTGAAACAACCGTCAAGAACATCAAAAACAGGATTTTCATAATAGACCTCCACCTAAAGTTTCAAGACACGGTATGTTGCCCGCCCCCGCGCAAGACAGCAGCCACCGCTCGCTGCCGCTCTGGCCATCCACCCAAGACAGTGCTGCAAAGACATTTTTCAGCTGCAGATACATCTGACCCTCGGCACCGGGCTGCTGAGCCAATCCCTGAGCCCAAACTCGCCAGGCCTCCGCGCTCTCCAATGCTTCGGGCCAGGAGCTCGCCATACTCAGGGCCCCTTTTCGGTAGCCCTGTGCCCGCAGGGCCAAGGCGATGAATACCGCATGGTCCTCGCTCCAGGGACCGGCACTCAACCTCAAGAGCCCATCCGCGGGGAACGAGAGCCCCGCCGCGGCAAGGGGGATCATGCGGGCCACCAAATGATGCAGGCCATTGAGATCACCCACACTGAAAGCCGCTGTTCCGCGAGACTCCTGTACAAGGGCACTGATGCGTTCCAGATAAGTCTGGGCATCCACCACGGGGCCGCGGCTGTACTCCGTCAAATGACCGAGGCGCACACTGAAGGATTCATTGGCCACCACCCCCGAAGGTGCCACCGCTCCTCCAGACACTGCGGTCTTCCCGCCGGACACCGGCGCTTCTTCCTTTTCGCGAGAACACCCCATCAACACCAATAGCGCTGCCGCCAAGGACAGCATCATGACTTTTTTCATTTTATAACTCCTAGTTCTACGTTCACTTCGTCTTCACCACCGCCGGACTGCCCTTCCATCAAAGGCTGACGCTGATCATCCATGGCCGTGGCGACCCAGTGGCCCTCCTCGTCAGCGGACAGCCCCTCGGGTAATTCTATGTCCGCCTCCAAGCCCGCCCTCACCCCCTGGACGGGGCGTTCCATGACGGGATGGGCTTCACCCTCGGCATCATCGTAACGAAGGGCGACCCAGGCCACGGACTCACTGAGAGCTTGACTCTCAGCGTCCTGGGAAACGGACATGGAAATGCTGTGAGGGCCTCCAGCACAGCCTGTAATCAACAGAGACACGGCAACGGTAAAGATTAGATTCATGAGCTAGCGCGGGTAGCAATCGGCGTGCCATACTGATTTCGCCATGGCGAAATCGCATCGTAAGATGAAGTGGGGTCAAATTTACGACAATCTCTACGGGTTCATCCGCATCACGGAGACCGAAGAGAGAATCATCAACTCGCCCTTCTACCAGCGCCTGCGCTGGATCAAGCAACTGGGCTTCGCCAACTACATCTTCCCTGGGGCGGAACACACGCGCTTCGCCCACGCCATCGGCGTGCTCCATTCCGTGGACTGCATGGTGAGGGCCATTGGCAAAGAGGTGCCGGATGAGCGCCTCTTCAACCCCAAGGCGGTGGACAAGGCCTCGCTTTTTCATAAGTCTTGTCGGCTAGCAGCACTGCTCCACGACATCGGCACCTTCCCCTTTTCCCATTCCATTGAAGAGTCCTACATCCGCCACGGTTTCGAACTGCAGAAGAAGGGGCGCTTGCCCGGAAAGCAGTTGCCCAGCAACCATGAGCACCTGGGCAGCTTCATCGTGAAGAACACCGACTTCGACCGGGGGCTCACCCGCATCCTCGAAGATGACGGCATCGATGCGAAATCCCTCTCCCGCTACATCAAGGGTGAAGCCGACGACATGGTGGCCAATCAGCTCCTGCACTCTGATCTGGATGCGGACCGCATGGATTACCTGGTCCGGGATGCTCACCATACCGGTATCAATTACGGTCACATTGACCGGGACTACATTCTTTACCACCTGGACACCTTCCGCACGCCCAGCGGCAAAGAGATGTTGGGAGTGCGGGAAAAAGCGCTTCACGCCGTGGAAGACTTCCTCCTGGCGCGCTTCGCCTGGTACTCCCAGGTGGTCAAAAACCCCAGTTCCGCCAAGTATGACGTGCTCGCGGCCCATGTGGCCTCTCGTCTCTTGAAGGAAGGCCTCATCCTCCAGTTTCATGAGCTGCTCAGCATGGCTCAGGCTGACCCTGAGCGTTTCTACGGCTTCAATGACATCTATTTCATGAACCTTGTGCAAAACACCTACTGGGATAAACGCATCGATGACCCCATCGCCAACGAGCAGATGCGCATGCTCATCTACCGCATCCCCCCCCACACGGTGCGCCTGCCGGAGTTCAACCATAGCGTGCTCGAGCTCGACGCCAAGGGCCGCGTCAAAGGCAAAGAAAAAGCCGTGCAACGCCTGAAAGACAAGGTGGCCGACATCGAGCGGCTCTTCCAGCGCAAAGGCACGGGAAAAGAGTGGATCCTGGCGGATCTGCCCTCCAAAGACGTCGTATTTTCAAGGCCTGCCCGCCACGGGGGCATGAATGAACGGGATCCCCTCAAAATCATCGGATCCGACGGCAAGGGGCGCCATCTCTCAGAGGTGAGCGAGTCACTGGCAAGCAAGCTCGTGCGCTATGTGAACTTCATCCCCAATGTTTACGCAAACGACGCCGCCATCAAGCTCATGAAGGCAAACCGAGTCATCAAGTAGGGCACATCCTCAATAGAGACAGTTGGCCCTGGCTTGATCGTTCTCTGTCAAGGTGCGCTTCTGTTCGCCCGTGCCATTCTCGAAAGCCCAGTCGGGGTACATGACAGTGGGGCGTATCTGATAGGTGTCCGCGTTGGCGCAATCCACATTGGGCCGCCCATCATTCAAAGGCCCACAGGAATGGCCCAGCCCCAAAAGATGGCCCAGCTCGTGGAGGGTAATGGACAGCAGGTCAGGGTAGCGACCGGAGTTCTGCACGAAAAAGTGCTGGTAGTTCATCTCCATGATGGCTTTATACATGATGCGAATGCCGGTGTCCGACGCCGTCCGGGTGCAATAGGACGTCAGCGCGATGATGGAGGAGCCCCCGGACCAGGTGCCTCTTTTATAAACCACGGTGCCATCCGCTGAGATTTGCTGCGCGCAGTTGGGGTAGGACTGAGCGAATGAAGAGGAGTGGGGCGAGGTCACGGTGCCGTAGTCAAAAATGGGAACACCCTTGGATCTCGTGAAAAAAGTGTTCCATGTCTCCGCGGCGGTGGCCATGTCCGCAAGTTCGCTGGACGACCAACCGCTGGCATCGTGAAAGGAAACTTTGATGGGCAACGCGGAACTGAGCCAATGGCCTTGCAAGGAATTGTCTTGGTAGCCATTGGGCAAACCACAGGACGTCGTAAGGGCCTGGGCGGAAAGGGATGAGGCCTCTTTTTTGGGGCCGTTGCCACAGGCGGGCAAGGCGAGCACAAAGGCTGCCGTTGCGAGAAGGCGGATGGTGATCTTGAAACAGGGAGGCATCATTTGCCGACGAAGGGGCTGAAAGCCCCCTCTCCTCACTGGGCTTTTCGGATGCGGGCGGAGGATATTAAGGGGCTGTAACAGCCCTACGAACATTACCGAGTTGCGGCGCGGCGGATGGAATTGGCCATGGCGACGCCTTCAGGGCCGCACTGGGCGGCGATGGCGTCCACGGCGCGCAGGTAATCGGGATTCGGGCCGGAACAAATGAGGGATTCGGGGCCGTTGCTGTGGTTCAGGGTGTCATTGGCGCATTGATTTGCACGTGAGTGATCCCGCACTTCAAGCAGGACATAATTCAAGAA
>CAYHWW010000166.1:0-7302 GCA_964360145.1 uncultured Oligoflexia bacterium
TCAAGCCCCGCTGGTCGGCGGCGGTGGCGGACATGATATAGGGGCGCAGAAAGAGCGCCACGAGGGCCCGCAGGGCGCGGCTTTCTGCGGTGCCATCGCGGTCCCGCACGGCGGGCAGGAGGTCCGCAGTGCGCACGGTCTCTGGCCACCAGGCGTCATTGGCGGGAGCGGGGGCCACTGTGCTGTGGGTGGCAGCCGCGATGCCCCCGGAGCCGGTGCGCACGGCGCTCGCCGTGAAGCCTTCTTCTTGGCTGATGCCGTTGGCCGCCGAGCGCAATAGGCCCAATGCGGGGATGGTGCCCACGTCGTCGGTGAGAGTGGTTTCATCCACGGCACCGCCGCGGGCTGCCAGCGTATCCATGGCCCTCAAGAAGGGGGCCAGTCGCGGGTCCCGGAAGTTAGCCCGCAGGCCTTGGATGATGCGATAGAGAGACACGGGATGGGTGAGGTGCATGTCTCGGGCGACTTGGGAGTGCAGGGGCATCTCAAACCACAGAGCAGGTATCCGGCGTTCGATATCCTGTTGGAAAAGGGCGATGTATTCGGCGAATACCGCGGGCGTGCGGAGGATTTCCCGCATGGCGTCGTCCCGGGCTTCCCCCGTCAAAAAGAGTTGGCGTATGACGTTCGGGCGCGCGCTGATGAGGCGCTGGAAGTTTTGCACCGCCACGCGGAACTCCAGGTAGGCGGCGGCATCCCGGAATTCCATCATGCGGGAGAAGATGTTGCTCACGGCGGAGGCAAGCTTGTCGGACCCCAGGTCTGCCGTCTGGGCGAAGAGCTCTTCCCAACCTGTGATGAAGCGCTGGATGGGGCTCGCCATATTGGCACCCCGGGCATAGCCCGTGGCGCGCCTCATGAGGGTGAGCTTGCGCTCCACGCTGAGGGCCCTTGATCTTGGATCGCTTTCGATGGTTTCCCAGGCCATGTAAATGAGGCGCATGGTGCCGTCGACGTTGATGGGGACCCGGGGGCCGCTGTCGATCTCAGCGCGTTCGTCGCCCCAGAAGACTCGGGAGCTGCTGTCGGCGAGGTTGAAGAAGCGGCCCGCGTAGAGGCCGATGCAGCTGAAGAACCCGAGGCCGCTGCAGTCGGCCTGGGAGCCATGGAGCTGGGAGTTCATCATGTCGGTGAGGTCTATGTTCTCAGTGAGCGCGGCGTCGAGGTCATCGAAATGCCGTTCAAAGTCTTGAAAAATAGAGGGGCTCTGGGACGTGAGGCCCAGCTTGGTCAGCTGTTTCTGGCGGATTTCCGCCGTGGCGTTCTCGCTGGAGGCGGTGCCCGCCATGACGGCGATGGTTTCGCTCATCCACTCCTCGGGGCGGAAGTGCTCGTCCGGGGTGGCGATCCAACCGATCTTGCCCAGGGCCAAAGCCACTTTGCCGGGTTGGGGATGGAGGCCCGCGACGTATTCTTCCGGGGTGTGCCGGGGGGCGTTTGTCCCGGTGAGGCGCGCGTACATACCGTCGTAGCGAGATACGATGTTAGCGCCATCGACGATGAGTTTGGCGAGCTGGTAGCGGCGACGGGCGGCGGCCACTTCGTCGATGACGCCACTGAGGCGTTGTATCTGGGGTAGGGCCGCGGCCACCACCGGCGCGTGCAGGCCCTTCAAAAAAGTTTCTGTCATGGCGCTGAGCTCAGCGAGCTCCGCGGGGGTCCAGCCGTTGGTGGCGGTGTAAACTTCAGAGTTCCGGGGCTGGCTCGGGCCGTAGCATCTGCTGGCGGCGCCTGCTGCGTCCACGAAGAAGTTGCATCCCAAGAACCAGAGCATGGAATCGGCGTCGGGGCCCACCACAAGCTGGCTCAGGCGGTCCCGCAGGGCGTTGCCGCGCAGCAAGTGGAAGGCCTCGGCGGAAATGCTGATCTGGGTATTGATGCCGTTGCCGACGATGGTGGCGCGGTCCATGTTTTCGTTCTTGGTCTTCACGTAAAACGCGGCGAACTGGCCCGCGTCGGCAGCGGTGAAGCCCTTTTGCCGATCCAGGTGGGAGGCGAAACGGGTCACCAGGTTTTTGACGAACTCTGCCGTGAGGGGCGTTTGCCGTTCGCGCTCCGCGGCGCTGTCAGGGCGCAGCAACTCGAAAGCGCGGCTGCGGAAGGCACCGCGGAAATGGCTCTCGTGGGCGATGCGATCAGATTCGCCCTGGATCATGGAGAGGTAGCTGCGCTCGGAAGGGGAGAGCTGGGCGGGCAGGGCCAACGCCATGCGGTCCCGGGGCGCAAGGTAGCTGTTGAGCTGGGACATGTGGGCGTTGCCCAGGGTGAGGGCCATGCGCCGGAGGGTGTTCCGCGCCATTTCATCGCTGGGGTAAACCACCATGGAGCGCAGCATGAGGCGCCGCATGATCTCGCCGGAGAAGCTCACAACGGCGGTGGTATTTTCCGTGGCAGCATCTAGGTCCACCAGGGTCAGGCGGTAGGGAGGAGCATTTTGCGCCAGGGCCAAGGCCCCCATGACGGATTGGAGATAGTGGAACAGCGGGCGCGGCAGGCGCAGGTTCAGCTCACCCAGGGCGTCGCTGCGCAGGGCCGAGAGCTGGTCGCCCAGGGCCATGCTCAAGGCGCACAGGCGGGCTGTGTAGGAATAATAAGTCAGCATGTGTCCCAAGAACGTATTGGCGCGGTCTTGGTTTGAGCCGATTTCGCCAGCGGCGGCTTCCATGAGGCGGCGGGCGTTGCGGGCGCTGGCCATGGCGTCCTGGGCGAGGCGGGCAATGTTTCCTTCCGGCGTATGCAGGGAGAAACTCCGCTCCACGGAGGCGGAGAGGGCTTCAAGGCGGGTGATGCCTTCCGCTTCAATGGTGCTGCGGGCGGCGTCCATCTGGCTAGTGAAGTCCGCCCGGGCATCGGGCGTAGCCAGCAGCAGCAGCGCTGCAAGGCTGGCCAGAAGGGTTGATCTCATGATTTTAGTGCCCCAGCTCGTCACGAAGGGATCGGCTTACGGTGACGTCCACGGCGCGGTGGTAGAAACCAGCGCGGTCGTAGGTCAGGCGTGTGTTGCAAGAGCTGGCATCGGTGACGTCGTTGCAGGCCGGGCGGAAGTAAGCCTTCCAGGCGGCGCGCACATGGTCCATGTCCCAATCCACTCGCAGGGGGCGGACCACGAGGGGGCGTCCCGCGGGTGGGTTCAGCTCCACCAGTGTGGCCACGGGCGGTGCCGGCGGCATGGCTGCTTCCGCTGCGGTGAGGCTCGGCACATCGCCGGCGATCTGGGCGGGCAATTGGCTTGCGGAATTTGCGGCTTCTTTCAGCAGGTCTTCCACCTTGGGTTCAGAAGCGTCGGCCATGGACAAGTCTCGCATGGCGGAGCCCGCAGCGCGGCTCATGTGGTTCAAGCAATCCGAGGCGTTGCCCGAAGCGTTGTCCGTCAACATGCAGAAGTTCATGCCGATGAGCTCACCGGTGAGGTACTGGGCGAATTTATGGCCCCAGGCGAGCCAGCTTTCGTAGCGGAAGGCATCCCGGTTGGCTTCATACATGGGTTGGATGATGTAGATGTAGGCGAGCAGCCCACCCATGGCGGTAAGTCCACCGGTGGTGAGGCCCCGGGGGCTCACCATGCGGGACAAGCGGGTGGCGCGCACTTCAGCTTCGCCAAGGGCGGCCACGGCATCTTCACCGGTGGCTGCAACAGCCGCACGGCCTCGGCGGCTGCGGCTGATGGCTGCCCACACCCGTGACAACAACTGTTTTGTTTTATCGTAACCGAACTGGGCGATGCGATTGAGGGTAATGACCAGGGGCACGCCAATGGCGATGGCGACGGTTCCCGCGTAAAGGCTGGGTTGCGCGCCTTCGACCCAGCCCAGAATGGCTGAGGCGCCGCGGTCGCCGCCGAACATGATGCTCTTCCAGAATTCGTTGTACAGCGTGTAGAGGCGTTCTTTGATGGTGTCGTACTCGGCACGGCTCACCCAGCCCACGAAGCAAACCGGGGCTTTGCCCGCCCGGGCCGCGACGATTTGGCGGCCACCGTAGCCCATTTCAGTGCAGTTTTCATTGTGGATGAGGACCCGCATGTAGGGTGCCGTTTCAGCGTCAGCCCTGGGGGAGGGATCGCGGTAGAATTGGATTTCCACGGAATCGGTCATGGCCGCCTGTTCCGCGGCGGGGGTGCCGCGGGCCACGTCGGGGCCGATGCGGAAGGTGCAGAACTTCAGCTGGCTTGCCACGTAGGGGCTTTCCGCGGTGCACTCAAGGGCGGCCTGGGCCGAGAAGGAACTCAGGAAAAGTGCAAATAAGAAGAACCAGTGTGTGGTGTTCATAGCGGTGACCTCGGGGGTTACCCCCTGAGATGCAACCCCAGTGCCTTGATCAGCGTACTGCCCATTTCCCCAGGATTTCATTGATTTCATTCCCCTTTTCCTTCTTCTGGTTTGGGGCCCGAATCCCTGGGCCTGTCTAAAGTCTGGTCAGGTGTTAGCCACCCGTACCGCCGCCCGTAGGCTCCGGTTGAGGCTGGGGCTGGGTAGCAGCGGGCAGTTCCGGTGGTCTTTGTGCGGCGGCTTGAGCGGCATTGGCCGCATCTTCCAGGCGCTGCATTTCGCGGATGCCGCTGAAGGCCTCTTGAAGGTCGAAGCGGCGTTTGAAGAACTGATCGGGGTCGCTGGGGCGGCCTGGTTTCCGGGACAAGGAAATCTCACAGGACGGGGTGTATTCCACGGTGACGATGTCCCGATCTCCCTCTTTTTCCGCCTTGATCGCGATGGTCGCATCTTTGAAGTAAGAACCTTCCGCGGCCATGTTCTCGAGCTCCAAGAGCCGCAGTTCCACTTCGATCTCGACGAGGGCGTCCTTGATGGTGGTCCCAACGAGACGCTGGATAGCCCTAGCGCCGGACATGGGGTCGTAACCGTGCTCAACCAGGACCCCAACGGCCTCGGGGGTAACCGAGACGTCCCTCAGGCCCAGCCGCAGGAACGGCTTGCTGACGGTTCTCGCGATCTGGCTTGCGGCGAGACTGATGTTGGCTTCCGGTGTGGTGAGCTGGGTTTTCTCTTTGATGCCAATGCGGTTGTAGAAAGGGGCCGTGAGATCTGTTCTCAGGATTTGCTCAATGCGGAGTTTATGGTGGTCGGCGCGGCCAAAGGCGATTTCAGCGAGCCTGCGGTGTTCCGCTTCTACTTCCACGCTGCCAGCGGCTTTGGCTTCTTCCGCGAGCTGAATTTCGCGAAGGCCTCGCGTACGCTCAATGGCCTCACCCAATACGTCTTGTTCAGCGTGGTTGGAGGTCATGGCGATGATGCCTTCAAAGCCCTCAATGGCGCCACCGCCGCTGGGGGGCGTGAGGCGGCCCCACTGCATGAAGTCCCGGAGGACCTGCATGACGGAGCGGTCCATGAGCTGGATCTCGTCGATGACGAGCACGGCGGTGGGATCGTAGAGGTGGTTCCGAACCCATTTCAGTAGGATGGAACCGCCTTCATCGTAACCGACGAAGTTGGGGCGGCCCCCCACCAGGGTGGAGCTGGAGTGGGGATCCATGTAGGCGCCCCCTTCGAGGATGAGGTAGGGACGGTCTTCCGGCGCAATGTTTTGCCGCTGCATGCGTTCCCGGATGCCCTCGCCGTGGATGCCATCGATGAGGGTTTCCGCCGTGAAGCTCTTGCCGCCGCCGGAGATGCCGTAGAACAACATGGTGAAAGGCTTCGGTTCTCGAGTGCGGGCCATGGTCTGACGAGCAGCGCGAGCCGCCGCGCTGACGAACTGGGGTTGGCCGTGGATGCGGCTCGCAAGGTAGGAGTCAACGACAGAGACCCGCTCCAGGAGCTGAGGGTTGTCCGTGGGCCTGCCGGTGATGGCGCTGAAGACGGTTTTGATCGAGAGGCGGTTCACCGTGGGTACGCCATCGATGATGCCGAAGCTCATGCCGCGAAGCACAGGTTCAATTTCAGTTTGAGCCAAGGTGCGCAGCTGAGTGAGCTCTGTTTCCATTTGCTGCATCTGGACTTGTTGCTCAGGCGTGAGGCGGCGGCTCGAGAGCTCGATCTCTTGGGCGGTGGTGCGCACGCGGTCCATGTCCTGGGAGAGGGCCCGCAGGCGCTCACCGAACTCGCCGTTGAGACGGGAGAAGGCTGCATTCATTTTACCCAAGAGCTCCTGGGTGCTGACCATCTCTTGTTCTAGCGCCGTGATCTGCTGCTGGAACTGGGTGATCTGGTAGCTGTCCAGGCGCCGTTGGGCGAGATCGATGCGGCGCATGACCTCCATGATGCGGTCTTCGAGGATTTCCAGCTTGTTTTGCAGGCGGGCGATCTCGGCGGGCTCCATGGTGAAGTTGGTGGCCACGTGCTCGGCGGCCCGGGTGAGCAAATTCACCACGCGCTCGATGAGGGTGCCCCCGCTCATGCCCTGGGCGCGGAGGGTGGCCTCAGTGAGGGCGTTTTGGTCGATAATCAAGCGGTTGCTGTGATGCTGCTCAACGGCTGCCACGTGGTAGGCCACTTCCTGGTGAAATTCGGGGCTGTCCACTTCAGGCTCGCGGATGCTGCGGCGGTCGGTGTAGCTCACGATGTCTGGGAATGAGTTGTCGATGCTCCTGACATTGGCTTGGCTCGTGGTGCCTAAGGCGAGGATGCGATTGGTGGTGATGGCGGAGCGCATGCGCTCACCCAGGGCTTTGCCCAGGTCGTTGTCGCCGCCGATGATGCGCTCGATGCGGGGGATCACGAGGACGATGCGGCTTTCCGCCGCGGTGGGCAGGGGGCTTGCCGGGCCGTAGCTTGCGAAGCCGCCAGGACTGGGGCGGCTGGCAAGCAGGGACTCCACGCTGCTGTTGTGGGCGTCAACAAGGGCAAAGATCGCATCCAGGCGCTGGGCCACTTCATGGAAACTCGACGTGCCCCGCTGGAGGAACTCGATGTCGAGCTGCAGGAACTGCAAGGGGTAGTGGTTGTTCTGGGCGAATTCCGCCGCGGCGGAGGTGATGTATTCCGTGCTGGCGCCGTTGCCGACGAGAATTTGGCTCCGGGGCCTCTGGGACACGAGACCATCCACGATGGCCCGGCGATCCGCGTTGCTCAAAAAGGACACCGGCAGGTAGCCCCGGCGGGAGAGATCCGTGAGGGAGATCAAAGAATGTGTGGGGACGTTGGGAGCCCGCTCCACGCCAAGGGCGCGGGCGGCGGCATCCACGGTCACCGTGAACAGGGCCCGGGAACGTTCAACCGGGGTGAGGGTGGCAGGGCGTTGGTTCTCGCGACCGCCTGCGAAGACGGAGCGCACCCGGTTTGCCATGCGGCCCAAGAGGGAAGTGGGTCCCTCAGCTGAGGCTGGTGTGGCGACAGCCAGCGAAAGAGC
>CAYHWW010000167.1:0-7206 GCA_964360145.1 uncultured Oligoflexia bacterium
GACGCCAACACCAACGCCAACACCGATACCAACGCCGACGCCGACGCCAACGCCGACGCCGACGCCGTGCCCTACTCCGACGCCCACACAAACACCTCCGTGTCCCGATAAGACTCCGGCACCGTTAGTGTAACTACGACAACTCAGAGTGATCATGGTGCCCTCAAATCCCGTGATCACTCTGAGAGTCTGTTCAACAATAACAACACCTTGCACAGAAGTGCGGGTGGCCCCTCCTCTATGATCCAGGTCATTGTTTTCCCACGGCACCGGCTTATAATGCACCGCATGAAAACTCAGAAATTCAGTGTGTCTGTTTTTACACTTTGTTTTTTTTGTTCCATGGCCTTTGCTGAGCCCCCCCTTTCAGGCCAGGGCATCACAGTAGAGGCGGAGGCCGATGCGCCGAGCCCGCCGAACACCATACTTTTCCCGCTCTATACAAGAGTAGCGACACCCACCAACGCAACCCCGCCCTCCACCAGCACGACGCCACCGCCCTACGCTGTCCCCTGGCAACTGCGTCCCATCATCCCGGGAAACATTGTGCGGCTCGATTCCGCTCTGGCTGCCTATAACGATCGAGACGGGAATTCGGGGGGCCTTGCCGCTGCCACGATGCTCACGGGCAGCTATCGCATCATTCCAGACATGGCGGTGCTCTTGCGGTTTGGAGCCGTTTCCAATCTCCCACCGAACGGCGCGGAATCCGCCACTTCATTTTTGAATCCACTGATCGGCGGGCTGTACTCCCTGCGGCTTCCCAGTGATTTCCGACTGGGACTTTTTCTTGGCTTCACGGTTCCCGTCGGCATGGGGGGAGGCGACTCTCCTGATCCCGCGGTGCAGTCGGCCAATGCCGCTGGCGCTCTTGTGCGATCGGGCATGGATGGAGCCATGGTCGCTCCGAACTATTTTGCAGTGATCCCCGGCATCGATCTTGCGTACATCGGCCACGGAGCGACGGTTCAGATCGAAGCATCCCTCATTCAACTCAATCGAGTACGAGGCGAAGACGTTGACCAAGATCAGGGGCGTACGAATTTCACCACCGGCTTGTCCGTGGGCTATTCCATAACGCCAGAAATTTCGATGGTGGGGGAGTTGCGTTATCAACGGTGGCTGTACAACAACACGGTTTTCGCCGCGCCAGAGCCCGCGGTGGAGAATCTCTCATTTGCCATTGGGCCACGCTTCAACTTCAGAATCGGAAACGTCACCGTGAGACCGGGCATTGCCTACGCCCAGGGCCTTGTCGGCCCCATGGCCAGCGGCGGCTATACCTCCGCCACCAACACGGATCGTATTTTATTCATCGATTCGCCCGTTATTTTTTGAGGTCCGGCAGGAGATACGCTGCTAGCTCATGCCTTATTTGCGAATCGCCTCATCATTTCTTACGCGTTCCCTTTGCTTGTTTTTTCTTAACTTCCGAAATTCCTGTCACCTGAGGAGGTATCTGCTTAAGCAGCGGCAAAAGCGCGGGGATGTCGTGCTGCGCCGTGGTCCATATAACCGAGATGGTGATTCCAAAATACTCATGCACGAGGAAGTTACGCATCCCGATCATCTTATCCCAAGGAATTGCTGAATACTGTTTTCTCAATGACTCCGGAACCCGCGCCGCAGCCTCACCAATAATCGTGAAGTTGCGAATAACAGCGTCCATCGTCTTTTCATCACGTTCAAACGCAAGGACGTTCATACCAGCCGTGTATCTCTCTATTCGAGCGATTGCTTCGAGAATGTCAGTGATGCGAATGTTCCAGTTTCTAGGCGGCACGGATTTTTTCTCGCTCGACTTGGTCACGAAACTCGGGTCTGAGCGCATCGGACATAACTAAATCCACCCGGCGACCAAGGATCGCCTCAAGACTTGTCTTAACATCGCAGAAATGGAAAAAGCCCACAGGCTCAGTAAATTCCACGATCATGTCCACATCACTTTTTATTTTTACTTCGTTTCTAGCAAATGAGCCAAACAGAGTCAGGCTCTTGATCTTGAGCCTCGTCAGTTCGCTTCGCTTGCGGTGAAGTCGTGCGATCACATCCGCGCTGGACTTAACTCTAACCGGGCCAGTTCTCTTACTCATATGTGACACCCTCAAAATAATCGCGCACGAGAGCCACAATATACAAGGACGAGAAGAGAATCAATGCCCGTGCAAGAGAGTCTCAAGCTCGAAGCGGTCCGAGAACCACCGATCGACGATGCGGCCGGTGCCCTTGTCAGTGAGTGTGAGCGCTCCGCGTGCGGTCTTGGTGTTCTCCACCATGGACTCGCTGCGGTTCGGGTGCAGATAACGCAATGAGGCCCACGTTCGGCCCTCACCCTCGATCTCAACATCGAGGATGAAGCCGTCGCTCTCGAAAGCCACGCTCCACGATCTGTTGGTGAGGAGCCTGACGCGATGGCGGTGCGCGCTGAGTAGCTTATTGAAGTGGAACCAGCCGTGCTCCGTGCGCAGCGAACAGAGACTCAAGAATGGCGTGGTAGCAGAGGCGATTTTGATTTTCGCCGAGAACCCGTCGAAGTAGGCGGTACGCCCCCCTTGCCATTCATTACAGTCGGCGTACGCGTAGGTGTAGGCATGCTCAGTGCCCCAGTTATGGCCATTCATGCCGATGAAGCTTCCGCTCCAGCTCTCGGCGCCGCGTCCGCCCCATTGGATCACCCCGTCGAACCCCATGAGAGTGTCACGGGTGAGTATTTTCTTCTTCGGAAACGGGCTGCGATAGAGCCAGGGGCTCGCGAAATGATAATAAGGCTCGTCCGAGCGGGATAAACGAAGATCCCAGCTCACGTTCTCTTCGGCTGTGTGGATAGCACCGGAGAGCGCGTCTCTTGTGATGGAAAAAAAAGAACCGTCCCCGTAATCAAAAGAGATGGCGTCCCAATCCGGGCCTGGGGGAGTGACTGTTTCGCAAGATTTCCTCAGCACCCGCGGCTCGTCCCCGCGCTCTGGGAATCCGATCATCGTCGTCTCCACCATGACGCGATCAGAGTCGCTGAAGCGTAGCAGGTTATGCTTCAGCCAAAAGGATGGCCCCCCACCGACGCGGTTCCCCCGAAAATAAAAAGATTCGTAAAGACCGCGTGCCGTGCGGCCCATTTCGACCCGATGGGTGGGAAATGCCTGGGCCTCCCTCACGAGAGCTCCTTTTTCACGAGATCCGCGATGCGGAGCGCATTGGCCGTGATCGTCATTTGTGGATTTGTGCCCAGTGGCCCCGGAATGGCGGAGCCGTCCACAACCCTCAGGCCTGGTACACCCCAGACACGCCCGCTAGGGTCGATGACGGAGTTCTTGGCTGTGGCACCCATGCGGCACGTACCCAGTGGGTGGTGCCCAGACAGCGCGAAATAATCCAAGCCTCGTGGCGTAGCCTTGGCGAAGCAAGCGAGCTCGCTCTCTGATGAGATGATTTCAAAACCGCGCACGGGCAAAAGCACCTGGCGTGCCCCCGCTTTGAAAAAAATCTCCGCAAGGCGGAGCACCGCCGCGTGGATGCGACGGAGAGCCCTTGCGTCGAAATGATAGAGTATCACGGGCTCTGAATCGCGCAGGAAAAGCAACCTGCCCAGAGATGTGTCACTCAGCATCGCGGCAAAATTCGTGTAGTGCGCGCTTTGATCCATGATCCGCGTCAACGCTTCTCCAAACACCGGCACAACCAGGGGGATCTCGTCGGCAGAAAGCGTGTGGCCCTCGTACATGACACCTTCGTCGAGGCCATTGAACGCCAGGGATTGCGGCACATAATGCTCGGGCCGTACGGGGCGATCGAAGAGAGCGCCCACATTCAGCGCGGGGTGGATACTCAATCCGCGCCCCAAGGCTCGGTTACCACGAATAATTTTTGATTTATTGAGGAGCAGCGGTGTCTGAAGCGTACCCGCGGCAAGCAGCACCACCCGCGCACGGATGCGAAGGCGGAATTCGTCGCCATAGCCTGACACCGCGGCAGTGATGCCCAGGACGCGATCATTTTCTTTGATGAAGCCATCAACCCTATAGCCCGTGAGAAGAAGGCCGTTGTTTTTGAGCATCTCAGGAATGAACGAGACATTGGTGCTTCTCTTCGCGTCGGTAGGGCAGCCAAAGATGCACGACGCCTGCCCATCACAACCCTCTTCGGCACGCATGAGGGGCCTAAGCTCTGCTTTTCCTTCAAGCCCCTTTTCGAGGATCCCGCGAATCGGGCCATGCAGGTGGTCTGGTACTTGTTTTGCCGCATAAACGCGCTCTGCTTCAGCGAAGTATGGTTCCCATTCCGCGGACGGGATACCTAACTCACGCTCCCATGACGCAAGTGTTTGCGCCGTGGGTCGCATGCACGTGCCGCAATTGACCGTGGTCGTGCCGCCCACCGTCTTGCCAGTGGGAAGCCACAGGGGCGCGTTCGATATCGGGAAAGACATCCCGCCTGAGCGATAGAGTCGAGCCATCATCTCAATGCGATTTGCGCCAAAGTCCTTGCGTTTGAAATAGGCACCTTCTTCCACCAGCGCCACGGCGAATCCGGCGGCAGCGAGAGCATAAGCGGCGGCGGCGCCACCTGCCCCCGAGCCGACAACAACGACATCGGCCTCAAGCTCTTCGAGAGCGGCTGATGGATGGTGATGTTGGCGGTCGTAGCTGTTTTGTTCATCAGCGACGGACACGGCCTCTTTTTTCCCACAGTAGATCGATGACAAGCCGATGACGCCGAGGGTGTGCGCGATATTCTTTAGGATCGGGACTCGCGAGAAAAACGCGGCGGCATTTTGGTCACTCTTGAACAGAGAACTCAATAGGAGCATCAAGCGACAACCTACGGCGAGAAGAATTCGTGTTCCGCTCCCAGTGGATCTCAGTTGCAGGAGAATATTCTGGAGAGGTTGATCACCATCGGCTCGCGCTGCATGGTTTGGCACCAAGATGCGGCTCAATGCGAGTATGCGGCGCGCAAACGAGAGGTGCTGCTCGAATGCATTTTCCTCGCGCACGACGCGCATCGAAAGCGCGAACTTCCAGAGGGGCTCTCGGTACACCAGCATGCCATGGCCGACCTTCTTGCCGTCGCGCGAGATCTCAACGGGCAGCTCGATCAGAGATCGAATGAACTGACGAGGACGCAAAAGATTCCAGCGATAGGATTTGCTTCCGACAACGCGCAGCTTGCCGAATTCGCCACCATCGACATTAAAGTCATAACCGACGCCCCGCGGAGAAATACTCAGCGCCCCCTCGACGAGGGGCGCATTGACAGTGGCCAGTTGAAACAAGGCAAACCCTCGGATGGCGCATCCCCTGAACACATGCACCTGAATCTCGAAGGGCATTCGCGGCCCCGCATCGATGCATACCCAGCCAGACATCCTTTCGACGAAACGGAGCCCGTACTTCATGAGAAATGAACCTCCCTTTCACTTGTATCCACCCCTGGCGCTGGCGGAAACTGAGCGGCGAAACGCTCGGCCAGGGCAATAATCGTGAGGCTGGGGTTCACTCCGAGATTGGACGGGACAACGCTGCCATCGCAGACATAGAGCCCCGCATGGCCAAAGACCTCATGGCCGGTGTCCACCACGCCCGCATCCTGCGCGGACGCCATGCAGGCGCCGCCTAAAATATGCGCGGTAGCGGGCGCCCCCAGAAGGACTTCACTGAAAGTGTTTTGTGGTGTCCCGCCGATGAGCGCGCTGGCCACTTGAGCGGCCTCTTGCGCAACGGGGATATAGCTCGGCACCGGTTGAGCAGAGGGCGCGGCAACCAGGCCCCTCCTGAAACCGGTAAGGGCGGATCGGCCGATGCGCAAACGAATGCGCGCGTCATCGGCGCTCATGATCAGCAAGATGAGCGTGCGTTTGGCCCAGTCACGCACGCTCCAGAGCCTCACGACGTCGGGCAACCCCGTCAAGATCGCGGCAAGGAGCTTGAATGGACGGGTGAGACGCGTTCCGTTGCCCGTTAACGGCACGGCAAGCATCCTCATGGCGCCGCTGCCGGCAGGATAGCGCACGGCCTCTACCTTGAGGCCATTTGCCGTGAGAAAAGCTGACCCGATGGCTACGCCCCGCGACAAATCCATGTCGCCTCGCAAGCTCGTCGCTCCGACGAGGCTCTCGCCGTTGGTGCGCACGTGCTCCCCCACCCCGCGGGACAGCCGCGGCAACGTCTTGTAAACGTCGCGGTTTTTCAGCAGCAAGCCCACGGTGCCGAGCACGCCCGCGGCTAGAATGACTTTGTGCGCATGAAATACGGTTTTTGACGGCATGAAGCACTGAGTGCTGCGTACCGTCTCAATGGCATATCCTTCAGCCTCCGGCGTGATGCGGGTGACTCGCGTCTCGGGGATGACGTGCGCCCCCCACTTCTCAGCGAAATAGAGGTAATTCTTATCCAGGGTGTTCTTCGAGCCGTTATGGCAGCCGATCATGCAACCACCGCAGAGGTCACAGCCGGCGCGCCCGGGGCCCGCTCCAGAAAAATAGGGATCCGCCACGACTTCGTTTGGGGCGCCGAAATGCACCGCCACGTCGGTGCCGTGAAACGTGGCGCCAGCCCCGAGTCTTTGAGCGAGCTTTTGCAAAGTAAGATCCGCCTCCCTGAGGTGGGGGTTTGGCGTGACACCCATGATGCGCATCGCCATCTCGTAATGAGGTGCCAGCACCTGCGCCCAGTCGATACCCGGTGGCCATCCGGCCCCCTTGAATACGGCCGGGCCCGGCCTCATCATCGTATTGGCATAAACGAGACTGCCGCCGCCCACGCCCACGCCGTGCAGCACAAGAAGCCCTTTGAGCACGCTGATCTTTTGTATGCCGAAGCATCTCAGCAATGGGATCCACAGATAACGCGTCACTTGCCAATTGGAGCGCGGGAAATCAGCACTAGTGAAACGCTTGCCCATTTCAAGGAGGGCGACACGATAGCCTTTCTGAGCGAGTCGCATGGCCGCGACGCTCCCACCAAAACCACTGCCGACGATGACGAAGTCAAATCTCTGCTCAGCTTTCATCCTGAATCATCATCGAATATTTCGGGCACGCAGTCCATGCGCACGACTAACGTGGCCATATTATGACGCTGCGCCCTACCCCATGACCGGGACATAATGTCCCCGCGGCGGTGGTGGATTTTTCTGTATCATCGTATTCGTTTTTCTAGATCGTCGAGAAAGGGCCAGATGCGAGGCGCGACGACGAGTGAGCGACCAAAG
>CAYHWW010000168.1:0-7159 GCA_964360145.1 uncultured Oligoflexia bacterium
CGCTTCAGGTAACCAATGGCTCTCTCGTGCTGATTGTCCGCGATGGCGATGTCAGCGAGGGCCATGCAACCACGGATAGCATCTTCGGTACCCGCGAACCGGCTGATCAAATCGGTGTAATCCTTGATAGCCAAAGACTTTTTGCCCAGCTCCTCCAAGGCATTTCCCCGAAGATAAAGGACGTGGCTCATCTCATCGTGCCTGGGGAAGCGGACCATGATCTCGGTGAGGTTCGACACCATTGAATTGAGGGTCTGGTTGTAGTCAGCCAGACCAGGCTTGCCGCCGCCAACGCGGAATTGAATAGCCGCCATTTGTTGATAGCTGTCCACCAGACGGAGGAGGAGCAAGGGCTCCTGGTACTTCCCGCGGTATTTTTTAAGTAGTGCAACAATGGATCGAGCGGCCTTACGTTGAGATTCTAATGCGGCCTGATCCACGCCGCGATCCATGGCTTCCGTGGAGCGGAGCACGGAGACCGTGACGGGAGCGGGCACATCAGCCGCCGCGGTCTCAAAAGGCAGTGTAAGGAATACAATCAACGAGATAAGAGTGGTCATGATCTCACTCACTCACGGTTAACGACTGCGAGCTTGAAGTCGGTGTATCCGCTCACCGCGGCCGTCGCGAGAACGGCCTTGATCGTGGAGTAGGGGGTTCTTTCGTCAGCGACCACGATGATGCGGGGATCAACTTTGACCTCGGAGTTGTTCTTCGCTATCAAAAGCTGCCGTTGGCGCTCTTTATCCAGGGCCGCGGCCAATGTCTTCGAAGTGCCATTGGCGCCCAGGTCCGAGGCCGCTGGGAAATTGAAATTTTGAATGGCCGTGACCGGGTTGGCTTCCACCAATATGGCGCTCTCGGAGATCTCCACCTTCAAAGCATCAGCGCTTGCCGCCGTCGACGTTGCCACGGGAAGAGTCAACCCCTTGGATGGGGTGATGTCGATGCTGCCGCCGGCGTAACTCTTCAGCATGAATACCAGGATGATGATGAAGATATCCGCCATGGAGGTGATCTGCAGATTCATCTCCGTATCGAGATGCCTTTTTCGGAGGAAACTTTTTTTCGCGCTCATGGCTCAGAACCCCCCTAAGAGGATGGCTGGCATGGTTTTTCGCAGGGCTTCCATGGTGCTGATGACATCTTTGTAGGGGACGCTGTTGTCAGCAACGAGGGTGACCACATTCACCGTGGGCCACTTGGCCTTCAATGCACTGAACTGCTCGTTCATCACTGAGTAGTTCAGGTTGGCGCCGAGGGGGATCTCTTGAGAGGCTTTACCGCTCACTTTGATCCTCATGCTGCGATCAGCTTTGACCTCTAGAGTATACTGCACCGGTGGCGGTGTCGCGCTTGCCTGGCTTTCGCCGCCAGCGGCGACGCCGGCATCGAGGATACCAATGGATGCATAGGTGGTTGAAACCATGATAAACGCGATCAGCACCGTGAAGCAGTCGATGACCGGTGCGAGATTCAGGTCAAAATCTTGGTTTGTGGCCTTGCCGACGCTCATGCGGCCCTCGCCCTGGCGCGCACTTGGACATCGGCGCCTTCATCGCGGTCATGACCGTTTTTCACTGCTTCAGATTCCGCGGAGTAGCAACGCTGGCGCAGCACATCGAGCACGCGCACTGCCGAGCCGTCCACATCGGCGATGAGACGGTTGGTGCGATTGGCAAGCAACGCGAAAGCGATCATGCAGGGGATGGCCACAGCTAGACCCAACATCGTCGCATTCATGGCCTGGGAAATACCGGCCGCCAACAGGGCGGATTTTTGCTGGGCATCAGCGTGGCCCACGGCTTGGAAGGAATGAATGAGACCTGCGATAGTACCGAAAAGACCAAACAAGGTAGCGACGTTGGCGATGGTGGAGAGGAAGGCGGTGCGCCCCTGAATGATTTGCGCGGCTTTACCTACTTCTATGGCTAAACCGCTTTCAATGAGCTCCTCGGGCTGATGAGAGCGCAGCAGGCCTTGTTTGGTGACTTGAGCCGCGGGCTTCAAGGGAAACTTGTCGCACACCGCGATGGCATCGGCGATCTTGCCGCCAGCGACGAGCAGACCCACCCGTTCAAAGAAGCCGTCCATATCTTTGATGGGATAAGACGAATACAGCGCCTTCGTCCTCTCGACTATGATGGCCACGGCGACCACTGAGGCCACCAAGATAGGTGACACGTGCCAGAAACTCGCCCTAATGAATTCAAAGAAATCGCTCATGGTCTCTCCCCAATGCCCTGACGGCTACAGGACCGATCTTGGTTGATAGTTGATATAGATTTTGTCGGTGGCGCTCAGGCTCAAAACAAAGGCGACGCTGGTCAATGTCAAGGTGGTGCCACTTACCGTGTAGTCCGCACTGGACACATTGGTAACAGTACCGCCTTCATGAAGGATCCTGACGATCATATCTTCGGTGCCTGTGGGCGCTCTCTTGAGAGTAAAAACACCGCGTTTCAGTGCGATGGCGCGGCCAATGGAATCCAGAAGCGCTGTGTAATCAGCTTCGGCGATGTCGAGGGATAGGGAACCATTGCCTACTTGGTTGCCAAGTTCGAGGTAGCGGTCACCGCGGTCCACGGACACTGGGGTCGAGCCGGTGACGGCCATGTCTTCCACGGTGCGAGCGGCCTGCAGCTGGGCAATGGATGCGCCTGTGAGAGGCACGATGGAGGCTACGAAATAGTTAGGTGAGCCCGCCACGCCGTCCACGGCGTCAAGGTTGCCGAAGTGCGTATCCAACTGGCTTTTCACATCGCTCACGGGGATGAGCTGAGTGGCATCAGGGCACACACTGAGGGTGTATGTGTGGCCATCAACGGTCTTTGCGGGGCACGCCGTGCCGTACCCCGTTTGAGGGCTAAAGCCACCAGGCAACGGGTTGGGGCGCAGCACGCTCTGGTCCTCTTCATCGCTGACGAAGATCACGACCCGCACGGACCCCTTGCGGAACAGGGCCGTAGCAGAGGCTTCGTTGTCTTCCAGGAATTGTGAAACAGAGGAGAAACCTCTTTCAGAACCACTGCCAGCGCTCCCCACGCTCACGTTGACTGTGAAATCGCTGACGAGCCGGTTGGTCCAGGCGCCGTCGCCGGCGACACCGGCAGGGGGCATTGTATTGATGATGGCTTTACCCGAACGGACGCTGTCATTTTGCACGGTGTTCACGCACTGGGTTGTGGCGGTTTCCGCGCCACCGGGGCTGAGACAGTTTGCGGTGCCCGTATTGCCGGATTGATCATCGCGAACTCGGCAATTCATGTTGCCGCTGTAGAAATAGGGGTGCAGCTCTGAGCATAGCGAGGAAATAGGGCCGTCATGCATGCCGACGACGAGCTGGGCATAGGTGCGGCCCAGTTGTGGGTATTGATCGCGAATACGCACGCCGTTGGTGAATGCGCCTGTGCGCGCATTCACCAGGGTGGGATTGGATGCGGGATTCACAAAGGTGCCCACGCGACCGCTGATGTACGGGGAGACCCAGCCCACAGTGTTGGGCAGGACTTGGTCCCAATAGCCGCTGAAGTCAGCATCAGCGAGATAGCTGTCCGTCGTGATGATACCCATGCGGATGTCCCAGGTGGGTTTCAAGTATTGGGCGGCAAATGTGGCAAACCCGCTCCGCAGGCGGCTTTGGGATACGTCCATGCTCGCGGAATTGTCCACCACCCAGAGAATATCCACCTTGGTATTCACTTCTTGGAGATTCCTCAGCTCTTCTTCCTGGGCGAGGCGGAAGGAGTCTGGGATCTGGCCCGTGCAACCGCCACTAACCCAGAGCATTCCCGCATTGACGGCAGCAAACCTGCTGATGGATTTAAAGCTCATGAGCCTTCCTTCGCCGTTTCACAACGGGGTGAGTGACCGACAACGAGCCAGTCACGAAACAGGGGTGACTTGCGTTCCGCCAATCCATGATTTTTTAAATCTTCATCAACGTCGGCGGAGGCGTCATGATCTTCTTCTTTGTCGTTGGGGTCCCACTTGGCGGAGGCCACGGCACGGCCCGCCTCTTCTTCAGCGGCACCGATAGCGTCCATGAACTCATCTTTGGGTACTACGCAATTCAGCTTGCAGTCAGCTTTGCCCAAGCATGCTTGCACACTGATCACCGACTGCGGTCCAGCGACCGCGCCGAAGACCAAAGTATCTTTTGCCTGCTCATATTTGACAGGAACTCCGTCAACACGCACGCAAAGAGCTTTACCGCTGAGTTTGCGGGGCAATGCCGCGAGAACTTCGTCCCCAGCCAGAACCAAAGAATTCTTGTGAGCGGAGCAAGCCTCACGATCACCATGGCCACTGATTTCCTTGTGCTTGAAGGTCACTGTGTAGCACCCGTCCAAAGGCGCTGGACCTACCGGTGCTTGACCATTTTTCTGCACGACAGCCACTGGCTCCGAGACAGGAGTGGCGGTGGCAGCACGCTCCTGGGCAGAAGATCCTTCGGAAGCAGCATTGTTTCGCTGCAGGAGGATGCGGCCACCGATGACCGTCAGAAGCACTACCGCGCCTACGATGCCAATAGTTCTCATTGTATGATTCGTGCGAGGTTCCATGGGCCCTGGAATAGCAACCCCCATGCCATCCCAGCCCGAGACCGTCACTGACGGTAAGTCCTTGATGTTAAATGGAATAAGTGAACACCTGAGAGCTGACACAGGTTCCGGTATATGCACTGAAACTGCTGCACGTAAGCGCTATTGCCCCCCCAATGCCGTGGTTTCACTACACCCCCCAACCCTCTGCCGCGGCAACAAATGCTCCCCCGGGCCGACGCCGACAACCACCGTTCGTGCCACCCCGCGTTTTTTGATAAAATGAAACAAGTCATGACTTTAGCAACCTTAGGCCCGTACCTTGCCGCCTCGGTTTCACTGGCGGCCACTTTCCTCGCCTTCGCGTATTTCCGAAAGTCCACGCGCACAACCACGGCACGCATCGAGGAGTCGGAAAAAACGAAGTTGGAGTTTCTCGCGACCGTCTCCCATGAGCTCAAAACACCGCTCACCGCCATCAAAGAGGGACTGCTATTTCTGCGCGATAACAGGGGGGACGTGAACCGCGTGCACCTGGATCGAACTCTCGATATCTGCCTCAACTCCACCAAGAAGCTGGAACTGATGATTCAAAATCTTCTCAATCACGCGAAAATGGAAGCCGGCATGTACGAGTTCGATGACAAGCCGAAAGACTTCGTCGCGGTGGTGAATAACGCCATCCATGGCCTGCGCCCCATTGCGGATAGGCGCGGGCAAGCCATCGAAGTCTATACCCACTCCCATCGATGCTGGGGCGTGTTCAGCGCCGAGGGCATCAGCCATGCCGTCGAAAACATGCTCATGAACGCCATCAAGTACGCGGACCCGGCCCACCCCATCGCGATCAGTATCCGTCGCATCGAAGAGGGGCAAACGCCTCAATTGGAATTCAAGGTCACAAACCATGGCAAGGAGATCCTCGCAACCGAGATCGACCAGCTCTTCAAGAGATTTTTCCGTGCATCTAATTCGGGCGGGCAGCAGGGCGTGGGCCTGGGCCTCAACCTGGTGAAGCGCATCATCGAGGCGCACCAAGGCAGCATCAGCGTGGAATCAGAGGATGGCATCACGATTTTCACGTTCCGCATTCCCCAGGTGAACGAGCCCGTGGAAATAAGCGCATGAAGACATTGGCGGCAACCACTGAAAAAGCGTCAATAAAGAACCGCATCCTCGTCGTTGACGATGATGAGCAGATCCGTGACATCCTGCAAATGCGCCTGGAAGCCGATGGCTATGATGTTGATTGCCTTGGCACCATCCCCGAGGCCCTGAAATGCGTCGGACGCCACGAATACTCGCTGGTCTTGCTGGATATCCGCGTCGGCGCCGGAAATGGAGTGGAGAGCTTGCCACTCTTTAGGCAGCAGAACGCCGACGTGCCCATTTTCATCATCACCGCCCATGGCGACGTGGATTCCGCGGTGCGGGCCTTTTCCCGAGGAGCCAATGGCTACATTCGCAAGCCATTCCAGGAGGGTGAGCTCAAACATCAGATTGCGGCGGCGGTGGAATCCTACCGCACCAAGCTTGAGGCGAAACGTCTGCGCGGCAGGTCCACCGCGCTGCAAGCAGAGACTTTAGACAAAATCATCATCTCCCGTGATCCGGCGATGAAGCCCGTGCTGAAACAGATTCAGATGGCGGCGGGCAACAACTCCAACCTTGTCGTGCAAGGCGCCAGCGGCACGGGCAAAGAGCTCGTCGCAAGGGCCCTCCACACGCTCAGCGCACGCAAACAGGGCCCCTTCATCGCCATCAACTGTGGCGCATTTCCTGAAACGCTCCTGGAAAGCGAGCTCTTCGGATACGTCAAAGGCGCCTTCACCGATGCCCGGACGGACAAGGCGGGTCATATCATCAGCGCCAATGGCGGTACCCTCTTCCTCGATGAAATCGGCGACGCTCCCCTGTCCATCCAAGTCAGGCTGCTCCGCATCCTCCAGGAGAGGGAGGTCACCCCACTGGGTTCCAGCACTCCCATAAAAGTGGATGTGCGATTCATCGCGGCCACCCACCGCGACCTCAAGTCCCTCGTGGCCGAAGGGAAATTCCGCGAAGACCTGTTCTACAGGCTCCAGGTGATTTCCCTCCATATCCCGCCCTTAAAGGATCGCCCCCAGGACATCGTGTATCTCGCTGAAATCTTCGCTGCGAAAATCGGCGCTGTCGACGGTGGAACTGTGAAAAAATTCACAGCGGCGGCGGTTGCCGCCGCGGAAGCCTATCCCTGGCCCGGAAACGTGCGTGAGCTGCAAAATCGAGTTGAGCGGGCCGTGGTCATGGGGACCGGTAATGAAATAGATGTTATTGATATTTTCCCGGAACTTGCCACTACGGAGCGCCCTGCCGCATGCAGCGAGGCCCAAACCGATCAAGAAGTGGAGTTTGTGAGAGCATTCAACCCCGGGACTGGAAAGCTGCCTCCCTATAAAGAGGCCAAAGAGCAGTTTGAGCGGCTGTACGTTGAAACCCTGCTGCGACAGGCCGGGGGCAACATCGCCCAGGCAGCCCGCCTCGCGGGCAAGGCACGCACTGAGATCTACACCCTGCTTCGTAAGCACGGCATGAACGCCGATGATTACAAGGACCACTGAGCGGGGATTCCAGTG
>CAYHWW010000169.1:0-7155 GCA_964360145.1 uncultured Oligoflexia bacterium
GGAATTTCAGGCCTTATTCATTTTCACGCTGCGCCCCGAACCGGACAGCAGTGGTAAAAACCACAGGAAGCTGATGCACGCGGGGCCCTAAAATACGGGGTTCCAGTGGCACCGGTCTGCACCCCGACCGGTCGGGGTACGAAATAGCCCTGAGCAAACCCCTTGCGAAACCATTGCGTCTGTACTGAGATGCCCCCATGTCCATGACAACAACCTCCTCGATGTCGCGTCCGTCCACCCGCGCTGTGGCTCTACTGGGTCAAGCCACTCTGGTGCTGGGCTTTGCCCTGGCAACAGCGCTAGCCGCCCAAGTCAGGGTGCCCCTGCCCTTCACGCCGGTGCCCATCACTCTCCAAACTATGGTGGTCGTTCTCTCCGGGCTCTGCCTCGGGGCTACCGGCGGTGCTCTGAGCCAAGTGCTGTACTTGGCCTTAGGCCTCTGTGGCGCACCGTTCTTCGCTGAAACCACTGGGGTTTTAGCGCTTACCGGCGTCCGGGCGGGCTATCTCCTGGGTTTCGTGCCCTCCGCGGCCCTGGCGGGCTGGTTCATGGCCCGCATGCGCCGCCGTCATACTTCTCTACGCTCTTGGCGGGGTCTTGCTGGCCTCTGGGGTTCTGCCTTTGTGGCAAGCCTGCCCTGCCTCTTCCTGGGCGCTGCATGGCTCAAATTCGCCATGGGCGTCTCTTGGCCACAGGCCTGGTTCATGGGAGTGATGCCCTTTTTGCTGGGAGATGTGGTGAAAACCACTCTAGCTGCGGCCATCGCCGGGCTCCTTCCACAAAAGTCTTGAACTCCTTAGGTAATTTGGTTAAACAACGCTCCACTCTTTTTAAGATTCCGACCCGGGAGGATTCTCAGTGGCCAATCATAAGTCCGCAGTCAAACGTGCTCGCCAAAACGTCAAGCGCCGCACTCGCAACACCGCTCTTCGCTCCAAAATGAAGACTGAAGTCACCGGTGCTCTGAATTCGATCAGCGCAGCGAAGTCCCTTGATGAAGCAAAGAAGGCAATCACCGTGGCTAGCCGGGCCCTGCAAAAAGCCGCCAGCAAAGGCGTGATCCCGAAAGAACGCGCTAGCAGGAGACTGTCCCGGGTAGCAGCAAAAGCAAACGCCAAGTTCACGTAGGCTCGGTCTTTTCCCGCATAGCTTCGTTGTCGTCGTCGCGGCCTCCACGCAGCGGGCACGAGCCCGCTTTGGTCGGGCCGCTCCTCCTCCGCCTCGCTCTGCGGGAAAAGCCCTTCGCCTAACCAGAAATTTGGTTGAGGATCCGCGGTAAAACAGAGTCTACGAGTAGGCGAAGGTATTTTGCCGCCTGGCGAGGCGGAGGAGGAGCCCGGCGACCAAGGCGCACTCCTGTGCGCCGCGTGGAGCGGGCGACGAACGACAACGAAGCCAGGCGGCAAAAGACCGAGCCTACGTTATGATGAAGGCTTCTACTGGGATGCGTGGGTCCAATCCCGCAGACTTGAGCCGTGTGTCCAGCTCCAAAAGCCCATCGGCCAAAGCATAGAGTCGCGCCACATCGGGGCGCTTCTGCCAGCGGAATTTGTCCGGGTTTTTCAGGCACCACGTGAGGAAACCGACAAAGCCCAGAGCATCCTCTGGTGCTTTGATGAGCTGACCGGCAAGGATCATGGCGCGGGCGCGGCGGCCTTCCACCACTGCCTTCACCAGCTCCGCCATGTCATAGGTCACCGCCACCGCACTGACGCGTTCAACATCAGCTCGGGTGGCGGGGCGCTTTTCGTCCCCCAAATACAAGACGAGCTTTTCGATCTCGGATGCCACCGGCGCAATGCCGTCGGCGGCCATCAATGCCAATAAAGCTGCCGCTTCAGACTCGAGAGCAAGCCCCTTTGCGGCGGCAAGTGCTGCCACGAATGCAGGCAGCTCCGCTGACTGGGGCGTGTTGAGCTCCAGCGTGAGACCGATTTTTTTCAGGGCCTGGGAGTGTTTGCGCCGCCCATCGAGAGTGTCCGAAAGAAGCAGGAGGAGCACGCCGGGCCAGGGGTGATCAGCCCCCACTTGCAGCTGCCTGCCACGAAACACCTCGTCCCAGCCCTTCATTTGATTGGCCTCTCGAACGACCACCAGTCTCAGGCCAGAGCTCATGGCGAAAAGATCCGCTGTCTGTAAGCGCTCTAGGATTTCGGCTCCATCAACGGCTGCTCCGTCCATGAATGCGCAACCGCCAGGGGCGCGTTCCCTCAGGGCATCCAAGAAATAACGCACGCGATAGACGTCACAGCCATGCAGAAACAATGCAGGTGGCGCCTCATCGGCCTTCACTTTCTTCAACCACTGTTTCTCTGCCTCGGTCCAAGGCCACTGGGATGTGAGCGCCGCCATCAGAAACTCTCGAAGAAGAGATCATGCACTTCAACGGCGAGCTGTTTTGCCAGTTCATTCAAAGCCATGGTGTAGCGACTATTGTTGATGAGCACGCCGGTATTGCCAATGTCACCGCCCTGGTTCGCCGCGGGGTAGAGCCGGGAGCTGCTGACTCCCTGGTTCCAAAGGCCTTTACCGTCCTTGAGGCGGACCAGACTGAAAGAGATCTGAGCCTTGGCGCTGTACTCCTGGGCCACCACGAAGGTGGAATCCAGCCCTTGCCCCAGGGGCAAGTTCTTAGATACCTGGTCCGCGGTGGTGGTGGAGAACACGGACGAATCCACTTGCTCCACTGCCCCTTCCAAAACCGCATCGGCCGACTCCCTGCTGGACGTGACCTGAATGCGCCCGCCCTGGGAGAACTCTTTGAGAATGGCGGAAGTAAACGGCACCTCCACACCAGGCCGCAGGGTGTTGTTCACCAATGGTGCAATATAGAGCTTATTGATCTGCTCCCGCTCCCATGTGTTGCCCCGGGAGCGGAACCCATAGCCACAAGCCGCGGAGAACACAGCGACGCTCATGGCAACATAAAGGAGAAGGCTTCGATTCAACATGACAGGCCCAGAACATCATAGCTCCCTCAGGGATGCCAAGACCTCAATCAAACCAGTCCCGTGCGAATAGCCTTTATGGATTTCTCTAGCTTCTTGGGGTCCAACTTACCCTCGAAATCCCGCTCCAAGTACGTCAGCGCCTCCTTGGCCCGTTCATTCATACTGCCTTCACACTCGCTCACAAGATTATCGTATTCATTGGCAATTGCCACGAGCCGCGCCAAATCATAGATGGCGAGACCCCGAAGCTTATTGGGATAACCGGTGCCATCCAGACACTCATGGTGCTGGGCCACGATCATGCGTACTTCGTTGGACACTTCTCGAAGAACGTCCTTATTAGCCTCCAGGGCTTGTTTTCCCACCAAGGGGTGCTGCTGGAAGCTGGGATCGTCCTTCTCAAGAAACTTATCGTCGTTGTTTTTAATGAGCGTCTTACCGATATCGTGGAAGAGTCCCCCCAGCGCAAGATGCTCCAAGATCACCTGGGAGGAGTATCCCAGACGAAGCCCCAGAAACACACTGAGGACGGATACGTTCACCGAGTGGTCCACAACACCCCGACCATAGCGCTGAAGCTGCGAAATGTTATTGATGACGAAGGGCTTTTTCAGGAACTCGGTAACCATCTTCTTCGCCATGGCCACGGCCTGTTTTGAGGGCTCATCACTCCCCCCTGAAGCAAAAAGATCGAGGGCCACACGGCGCGCTTCCTGGACCGCCTGGGCTATGGGCTTCGCCTCCGCCTCGACGCTTGCCATTTCCCGGGCATCGGCCTGCTCGTCGGACTTCTTCGCCCAGCTCAAAAACTGGCCCTTCAGAGGCTCCTCAATGAAGACGAAACGCACCCGGTTGAAGAGGAGTTTGTCGAAATCCTCAGCGGAGAGACTGTCTCCCCGATGCTTATACTTGATCATCCTATGCCGAATGCATAGAAAGAGATCTCCGGGCAGGGCCTGCCCCGTGACGAGCCGGGCCGCGGGCCAGGAGAGGAAAAGCGAATCCCCACCGGGTTCGCTCTCATTCCTCGGATTGTCATTGGGAGCGGAAGCCATTATCTCAAGGGTAGAGCATGAACGATCTTAAATCCATCCTGGAACGATTGCTGGCCTCACACCCGGGCTTCAAAAAGGCCGGGCAGCGCAACGCTGTTTTCGATCAGTGGGAAAAAGCCGTGGGGGCCAAGATCGCCCGCCATGCCTGGCCACTCAAAATACTGGACGGCGGCATGCTCCTCATCGGCACGGAGAACAGCTCCTGGTCCCAGCATTTGAAGTTCCTCGAACCCCAGCTCCTGGTGAAGCTCCATGAAACCCTCGGCGATCAGGCCATCAAAGGTCTGCGCTTCTGCGTTTCTCAGCGCAATGCGTCAACGTAACTCAGGGTGAACTACGCACGGATCAAGTGGAGCACTTTGACCGCGGCCCCCGCCGCCAAAACCAGCCCCAGGAGCAGGAGGACAAGCCATATTTTTGAACGCTCCAGGGGCCCCGATTCCGCTGACTTGTCGCTGCCAGACATGCCGACGATGGCGCTGGGGGGACGTTGGAACTTTTCTGAGAGCTCCACACCCGTCAGAGCAGGCTGGGATTGCAGCTGCTGCACCTGGGCTTGAGAAAGCCCTGAAGGGCTCACGGAAGGGGGCCGTAAAAAAATACCCGTGGCTTCAGTGCTACCAGTGGAAATCTGCTCTTCGGTGAGAGTCTCCTCTGAAAGCGTGGGCTCACCCTCTATAGCGATGGAGCGACGGACGAAGATGTCCTTGATGCCAAGCTGTTTTCGCACCTCTGCCACCTCATGAAGGGAGAACCAATAGCCATTCTCCGGGCAAAGTTCGTCTTCAGAGTCCAAATGGCCTTTTTCCACCATTTCTACCACCTGATCCCGGGCTAGTGGGCCAATGAGGTGGTTACTCCTCTTACGGATCATCCAGAGTGCGGTGGAGGGGCCAGCGGCGGGGCTCATCGCGGCACCGTGGTCACCAGAGTTTTGATGTCAGAATCGGTGAAGCGCACCCCCGCACCGACGAAGTAGTTGCGCACCCGGCCCAAATTGGGAGAACCAATGAGGAGATCGTCGCCGCCGGTCCACACATAGAAAGGTTTGTAGGCGTGGAACTCAAGCCCCACGTTGAGCTGAGGATTGATGCGGGGTTGGAAGTTGTAGAGTTCCGTGGAGAGGCGAATGCGCTTATCCATGAAACCAACGTAATCCACAGCAGCACCACCGGTGTTCTCGAAGATGCCGGCCCGAATCACGAAGTCGCCAAAAAGCTTGGCAAACTGCGCGTTGAAGGTCACAGCGGAGCGGTTTTGCATAACGGAGTCCGTGCTATTGGCGGTGCCACCGTTATTGGTCTCGATGTGGGTGCGGGTCACGAAGCCCTGGGGCCCGCTGGTGACACCCAAGATATAGTATTTGTCGTAGGTGGGCTGGAGCCACAGGCCCACGGTGGTTTTGGCCCCGCCGGAACGGGTCAAAGCGCCGGCCCGGGCGTCGAGGATGAGTTGCAGCTTCTCGGCCTTGTTCAAGAACTTGTTGATGCCGGAAACCGCTTTATTGACGTTGTCGATGGTCTCATCGTCGTTCAAAAGCTTGCCAATGGTGCCTTCACCCTTCGCCACCTTGCCTGTGATGTTGCGCAAGTTGTCCGCCACTTCATCGAGTTTCTCCGTGAGATCGCCGATGCGATTCAACCCCGCAAGGCCTGCCGAAAAGTCTTCGATGTTTTCCGCGATGCGATCGAGACGAGTGCTACCGTCTTCGTCATCCCCACGGAGGGACTCTTTCAAGACATCGGTGATCTCTTGGAGATTTTCAACGACCTTTGTCACTTTGCCCGTAAGGTCTTCCAGGCTGCCGCTGGCGCCGCCCTCTTCGATGTAGCTGCCTTCTTCCATGGCGGGTTGATCATCGGTCCCCGGAGTGAGCTCGACGTACTTGTCACCCAAGAAGCCGATGGCTTTCACTGCCACGTGGGCGTTGCGGCGCACGCTCACTTCACCGCCGACGATGATTGTGAGTCGGGCTTTTTTCCCGATAAGCTCGATGTTCTCCACTTGACCCACGTCGAGGCCAGACATCTTCACCTTGGACTTGGTGAGGAGCCCCGTGGCGTCCCGCACATGGGCGTAGTAGCGTTTGACGCCCGCGAAGGCGAAGCGGTTTTGGGTGAGTCTGGTGGTCATGAAGATCATGGCGGCCACCGTGGCGATGACGAACAAACCTGCTTTAAGGTTGGCCGTCATCATTGCTTATGACCTTCCACGTGTTTGCGTTCGGCGCTGAGGAAGCCTTGGACCATGGGATGCTCGCTCCGTGAGAACTCTGCGGGAGAGCCGTAGAATACGATTTCCCCCTTGTGTAGAAAAGCCAAAACATCGGCATAGTTGAGTGCGGAAAACATATCGTGACTGATGATGACCGAACTCAGACCAAACTTCTGGTTGGTCTCCAGGATCAGTTCATCCACCGTGTTGCGGGTCACCGGATCCAGCCCCGTGGTGGGCTCATCATAGAGGATAATGGAGGGCTCAAGAATAATGCCCCGCGCAAGCGCGACCCGCTTCTTCATACCGCCGGAAAGCTCGCTGGGGTACTTATCCATGACCTCTTTGGGATCCAGATGCACGGCAATGAGCTTTTCTTCGCACTTTTGGCGTATCTCGGCCTTACTGAGCCTGGAGTGTTCCACCAGGGGGAAACACACGTTCTGCGCCACTGTGAGGTCATCAAAGAGCGCGGAATACTGAAAGCACATGCCGAAGGATTTGCGCATTTCGTTCAGCTGCTTGGGATCGTCATAAGGAATGGACTTGCCCAGAATATGGATATCACCGCCATCGGGCTTCAAAAGGCCCAGCATGTGCTTGAGCAACACTGACTTGCCTGCGCCAGAAGACCCCAGGAGAAACGTCAGTTTCCCTTGGGGCACCAGTAAGTTGACGCCACGCAACACCTGATCGCGTCCTCCGCGAAAGCTTTTGCGTAAGTCTTTGATTTCGATGGCGAGTTGTTGAGCCATGGGCTGATGTTAAAAATCGTGCCCCACGGCCGCGACTTTGGCAACGTCATCACCTGGTTTGCGGCACCTTTTCCGTGCTGGCTTCGTTGTCGTTCGTCGCCCGCTCCACGCGGCGTGCATGAGCACCGTCGCCTACGCATCCTGCTCCGGCGCAGCTTCGCTGTCCGATTTCTGGGCAAT
>CAYHWW010000170.1:0-7070 GCA_964360145.1 uncultured Oligoflexia bacterium
CGTAGGCCGTAGCGGTCAAAATGAAAATGGCGCTTAAGATTCCCATGATTCACCCCTTTGGCGTGGATGCTACTCCCCTTTAACTACCTTGGAAAGAACGATGAGATCGCCATTGGCCAGGGGGGTGAAGGGTTTGATTTTCTCAGTTGCGATAATGGTGTGGTTCCAGCGCCATAAAAAAATATAGGGCAGGTCTTCGGCCATGAGGCGTTGGGCTTCCTGATATTGACCCTGTTCCAGGGCCCGATCCACCGCGGTATTGGAGTAGGCTCCGCGATTGAGGTCTTTGTCTTGGGAGCTGTGAAAAGCCCGATAGAGCAGGTGGGGTTCGGTGACGCTGACCCAACGGCTCGTAAAAAGATCGAAACGGCCATTTTTGAGATCATCGAAGTAACGAGCGGTTTCCGTCACTTGCAGATTGAGACGTACCCCGATTTTTTCCAGATCCGCGGCGAAAATCCGGGCGAGATCCATGGGCTCTTTCACCGGCGTCAGTTTCATCATGAGTGTGAGGCGAATGCCGGAGGGGCCGCCCTGACGAGGGAGGCCCGCTTCATCGAGGAGTTTTTCCGCCGCCGCGAGGTCGTAGCTGGGGTGGGGCAGGCCGCCCAGGTACTCCGGCAGCAGGGGGTTTAAGATCGTGTCATCGATGGTGACGTACTGCTTGAAACGAAGTCGCGCCAATGCGTCACGATTGAATGCCTTGGCTAAGGCGAGGCGCACACGGTGGTCTTTCAGCGCGGGATTGCGGAAATTAAAAGCCACGTACTGAGCGCCTATGCCGAAGTGGTCTCTGACCCAAACCCAGGGAAGCTTGAGTCGACGGAGGTGATCGGTCTTACTGAGGCTTAGTGAAGACTGCATGAGGTCGATGTCGCCACGCAGGAAGCTTTGGTAGCGGGTAGTATCGTCCCTGGTGTGGGAAAGGCGAATGAAGCGGGGCACCCCGGGGCGCGGCGCCTCCCAATGATGGGCATTGCGCTGGATGGTCCAGACTCCTGGCTGCGCGGACCACAGTCGATAGCGACCGGTGCCAATGCGATGACCTCCCTCCTCCTTGTAGATTTTCGCGAGATAGAGGTCCTGAATCAGGGACGGGAGTGTCCGGGGCCCAAACCTCAGCAGCACTTCGCGCCCCCCCCGGGCCTCCACCGCGGTAATGGCCTTAAACTGCGTCGCCTGGCGGGACTCTTTGAAAAAGCGGCGCAGGGACTCCACGACATGGGTGTTCGTGAGAGGCTCCCCATCTTCAAACCTGAGGAGGGGGCGTAGGCGAAACACCAGGCCAGCCCCCCCCGGCAGTTTCTGCCAACTTTCGGCAAGATCAGGCTCCATGGCAAGGCCCTCCCCCCTGACTACGAGGGCGCTGTGCAAGAGATTCAAGACCCTTTGCGAGGCCGCATCCGTTGCCACCAACGGATCAAGGGTAAGGATGGGCGCATCCATGGAAAATGAAAGGGTTTCTGGGCCATGGGAAAAGCGGGGAGAGCCCAGGGACAGGGGCGCAAAAAGCATCAAGGCCACGCACCACGCGACCGATAGGAATAGCGCGGGACGTGACATGGGGCTGAGCACCACCAAGGGTAAACTTTTGTCGGCATTGGCCATAACTTGGCTGATCCTACCGCAGATTGCGGCGCCGGGAACCTTTCGTCCGCAGAGCATCAACTCCGCCGAGGGCGATACGGCCCAAGGCGCGACACTCCTTACTTTCCGCAAACCCGCCGCGGAGGAGCTCGATGCGGCGCCCCTAGCCGCTGTGGCCGCGGCCCCCGTCCCCGCCGAGGCCAATCCGCAGATCGACGATATTTCAAGCACGGATCAGTTCCCCATCGACCCCGCCCTGCAGAAGCGCGTGAAATTCTGGGTGAGAGTTTACACCAAGCTGAGCACTTCAGAAGGCGTCCTCCACGACGCCAAATATGTGGACGTGATCTACAAGCGCCTGGACTTCAGTGACCTTTCGGACTTCACCATCAGCGCCCTTGAGCGGGAAAAAACCATCACCAAGCGAATCAAGGCGGAGAAAAAAGCCTTGGAGGACGTCCTGAAGGGCATTCATGCCAAGCAACACAACCCCTCTGCCCTCACGGGAGAAGAATCGCGCATCGCTCAGTTGCTGAAAGACGTGAACGAGCCCGATAAGTACAAAGCCGCCGCCCACCGGAAGCGCCTGCGCTTCCAGCTCGGCCAACGTGATCGATTCCTCCAGGGGCTGTACTATTCCGGGCGCTACCTCCCCACCATGGAACGCATCTTCAAGGCCAAAGGCATGCCCATGGAACTCACTCGGCTCCCCTTCGTGGAATCCTCCTTCAACCTGAAGGCCCGCTCCAAGGTGGGTGCTTCAGGCATCTGGCAGTTCATGCGATCCACGGGGAAAATCTTCATGCGCATCGACGACACGGTGGATGAGCGCAACGATCCCATCCGCGCCACCGCCGCGGCCACTGACTTGCTGCAAGGGAACTACGCGGCCCTGGGGAGCTGGCCGCTGGCCCTCACCGCCTATAATCACGGTCGCCTGGGCATGGTACGGGCAGTGCAGGCCGTGAAGAGCAATAACATCGTGGACATCATTGAACACTACAAGTCCTCGTCTTTCGGCTTCGCCTCAAGCAATTTCTATGCGGAATTCGTGGCCGCGAAAGAAATCGCAACCCATGCCGACCGCTACTTCGAACATGCGGAGATCGACCGCCTCGTGGAATTCGCCGAATTCGTCATGACGGACTACATCGACCTCAAAGACCTCTCCACCTATTCCCGCATCCCCCTCGATGTTCTCCAGGATCTGAACCCAGGCCTTTCGGATCAGGTGTTGCAATCCATGCGGCTGGTCCCGGCCGGGTATGTGCTGCGCATTCCCCCCGAAGAACGGGACCGGTTCCTCGCCCGTTACGGGGAAATCCCAGGCTACCGCAAATTTTCCGCGCAAAAAATCACGCCCCAGAGGTATATCGCCGAGGAATCAAGAGCGAGACGTCAAAAGGGCCGGAAGCGGAGATGAGATGTATCTAATTGGCATCGCGGGAGGGTCTGGCTCAGGAAAGTCCACCTTCGCGGAGAAAATCGTAAGCCTCGTGAAGAGCGAGGGCGTGCTGCACATCCATCAGGATTGGTACTATCTGCAAGATCAGCCGCGAGCGCACTTCGTGAAAAGTCGGCCTAACTTCGACCACCCCGACGCCTTTGATTGGTCTCTCTTGCGGCGGCAACTCCGCGAGCTCAAGGAAGGGCATTCCATTCAAGCCCCCATCTATGATTTTACAACCAGCCTGCGGAGCCCGAAGAGCCGTGCGGTTGGCCCCTGCAAGGCCGCTTTACTGGAAGGCATTTACTCTCTCGCGGACCCTCAAGTGCGCACCCTGTTGGATCTCAAGGTTTTTCTTGAGGTAGATGCGGACATCCGGTTCATTCGACGGCTCCACCGCGATGTTCGCGAACGAGGCCGTACGCTGGACAGCGTCATCAACCAGTACTACGACACCGTACGGCCCATGCATCGACAGTTTCTGCAGCCTACCTCTCAGTTCGCCGACATCATGGTGGGCGAAGAGACCGATATTGCTGCTTCCGTGATCGCTCAAAAAGTAATCGCTCAGCTGAACGGCCTCTAGAGGCCCGCCCTAACTCAAGAGGTTGTTTGCGTCTTGAGATACTCTTCCACGGACGTGCGGACCAGGTCTTGCATGGTCATTGCTTTCCCCGTCGCGACCCTCTTCATTGCGGCATGCAGCTCTGGTTCAAAGCGGACATGCAATACGGGGTAACCCCGTCCGGCCTTGCTGCGTCCATCGTTTTCCGTGGACGTTAAAGAAGAATTCTCGTCATTCTCTGATTTCAGGTCTGGGTTTTCCATCAATCTGTCTCCATGTATGACCCATGACACCTCCTGCACATGAGTCGCGACAGTAACGATTTCTTAAGTTTTGTGCGGCGCTTCTTCAGTTTTGCCCTATAATGCCAATGGCATGGCCTCTCATTACACAGGACAACCGCCTCTTCGCATCGTACCCCTCGGGGGCCTCGGCGAAATCGGCATGAACTGCATGCTTTTCGAGAGCGGCGAGGACCTCTTCGTGCTGGATTGCGGTGTCCTCTTCTCCGATATCCAGATGCTGGGGGTGGATTTCTTCATCCCTGACTTCACCTACCTCAAAGAACGCAAAGACAAGCTCAAGGGCTACATCATCACCCATGGCCACGAGGACCACATCGGCGCCCTGCCCTTCGCCATGAAACAATGCCCGGCGCCCATCTATGCCTCCCCTTTCGCGCAGGCTCTCATCAAAGCAAAGCTGGAAGAGCATGGCATTCGAGCCGAGCTCATGGACCTCGTCCCCCGGGAACCCATCAACCTTGGCTGCTTCACCATAACGCCAGAACCGGTCAACCATTCCATCGTGGAAGCCTTCGCGCTTTTCATCAACACTCCCCAGGGCACGCTGGTGCACACCGGTGATTTCAAGATCGATGCGAGCCCGTTCTACGGGCGCCCCATGGACCCCAAGCCCTTTTTGGGCGCGGGCAGCAGCGGCGTGCGGCTCCTTCTCAGCGACTCCACCAACGTGGAGCGGGACGGCTGCACCATCTCAGAAGAGCGGATTTACCATAATTTCAAGGAACTCATCGAAGAGGCCCAGGGTCTCACCCTCATCGCCATGTTTGCCTCAAACGTGGGCCGCGTGGGCCAGGTCATCGAGCTTGCCCGCAAGATGGGCAAACGGGTGGCGCTCCTCGGTCGTGGCATGGAGCAAAATGCGAAGCATGCCTATGACCTGGGCTATCTTGAGGGCTTACACGATGTGCAAATCCCCGTGGAAGATGTGGGCTCCGCGGCGAATCGCAAAGACTGCATCGTACTCTCCACGGGTAGCCAGGGCGAATACCGCTCAGGGCTCGTGCGCGTCGCCAATAACGAGCATAAGGGGCTTAAGCTCACCGCTGGCGATACCGTGGTGATGTCGAGCCGATTTATTCCGGGGAATGAAAAACCCATTAGCCGCATGATCAACCAGCTCTTCAAGCTGGGGGCTGACGTCATTTACGAATCCGTGGCCCAGGTGCATGTGTCGGGTCACGCCAGCTCTGGTGAATTGGCCCTCATGATGGAGTACACCAAGCCCGAGTACTTCGTGCCGGTGCACGGAGAGTATCGCCACCTCGTCAAGCACCGCCGCCTCGCGTTAAAAAATGGGGTCGTGGAAGCCAAGGCTCTCATCGCCGTCAATGGCGACGTTTTGGAGCTCACCGCCACTGGTCTGAGCATCGTGGAACACTTCGACGAAAACCGCATCATGATCGAAGGCGCCACCGGTGAAGACGTGGACAAAGTGACCATCAAAGATCGTCGCAAGGTCGCGGAGACCGGCATCGTCTTCGCCGTCATCCTACGCAACTCCGTAAGCGGCGAAATCATGGCGGGGCCTGACATCTTGTCTCGGGGCTTCCTTGAGGAGAACAGCCGCAACGACCTCATCGATGACGCCAAGGGCGTGATGCTTGAGATCCTTGAGACCATGATCAAAGCAGACCGCAGAGATGCCTCTGAGATGCAGGAGGAGGTGCGCGTGGGCCTGCGTCGCTTCTTCAACAGCCGCATCGGCAAGAAGCCGGTGGTTATGGTGATTCTCGTCGATGTTTGAGGCAGGGGGGCGCAGGGCATCCTTTCCTCTTGTCGTCGCGCTGGTGTTGACCCTTGCCGCCGCCACCTTCACCCAGCTGGCTTTTCTCACTGAAGTCCCTGGGCTGCACTTCGATGAGGCCTGGCAAGGTCTCTTCGCCCAGCGCATCGCCACGGAACCGGGCTTCTGGCCCATCAGCGCCATGAATAGCTACACGAGCCCCGTGGTGCATTATGCGCTGGCCGCGGTGTTTAAGGTTTTCGCCCCGACGCTGGGGGTCATGCGCGGCTTCTACGCCATGTTGAATCTACTGAGCCTCATGACCTTCGCCGTGATCTTGCTGCGACGCCACGGCATCGAGGCTGCTTTATGGTTCACTCTGATGTGGGCGCTGCTGCCCTTATCGGTGCACCTGCATCGCTTCCCCATCGAGATGAATGGCTGGTTTGGATTTTGCCTCGCTCTCATCGCCGTGGGTCTGCACCTGTGGGAACGGCGCCCGCGCCTGGCGCTGGCCATCGTGCTCACGGGTTATGTTTTGGGGCTGTACAGCCACATTCTGTTTTTTGCCGTGCTGTTGGGGTGGGGCGCCGCACGCTTTCGCCGACTCTCCGCATGGAAAGACCGACGCAGCATCCTGCTGCTCATCGCAGGCCTCTGCGTTTCAGCGCCGCTGCTGGCACGCATGCCCCTTGCATTGAGGAGTGCCTCGGCGCTTGCCCTGGGGGCGCTGCCCGTGGTGCTGCTCATTGCCTTGGCTGTTGTTTTGAAGGGCAAGCGTCAAGCTCTTTGGACTCGGCGCATCAGTCGTTTGCTCCACGGGGCCTACCGCTGGGCCTTGATCGCCAGCACGCCTTTTTTCGTGGCCTTCGTGTTCCTCTTCTGGGATGGCAGCTTTGCCTACTCACAGGTAACGGGCTGGATCGGGGGCGCTTGGATCCCCGTGAATGCGGCGCTGCTTCTCTTGGCTTTGGGTAAGCTCCACCATCGCTTCAGCCTCGTGCATCTGCGCAATCCCCACGATTCCATGCACCTGTGGAAAACCTTCGTGTTTACGTTCCTCGCCAGCAGCGTGCTCATCCTGAAGCAAAGCCCGCGCTATTACACCGTGCCCATGATTTTACTCATGGCGGCCCTGGCCATCGGACTCATGTCGCTTAAGCGTCCCGGGTTGAAGGCGGCCCTGGCCTTGGTGTTCGTTGCCTGGAATTCCTACGCCTTCGTGGGGCGCTACCTGGTGCCCTTTCAGCAGCAGGGCGCCACGGCGGAAGAGTTCCGGCTGCTGATCTACAAAGACAGCGCCCGGGATTTCCGCCCCTACCAGAAAGTTTATGCATGGCTTGAAGAGCAGGGTTGCGGGCGGGTCATCCGCGGCGTGGAAGACGATCGCTTCTTGGCGGCGGTGGAATTTCTGCGGCTGTCCTCGGTGGGCGGCCAGTGCCC
>CAYHWW010000171.1:0-6921 GCA_964360145.1 uncultured Oligoflexia bacterium
AGCAAAGGGCCGAGTCACCTGCCCCCGTTGCTGGATCGTCTCGACACATCCCTGCCGCCTTAAAACGCAGGGTGTGGCTCAGAGATGGCGGAAAGTGCACTGAACTTGGCTGCGGCGCTACGAAGTATTTGCACTACGACCATGTGCAGCCGTTTTTTCTGGGCGGTGAGCACAGCGCCCGAAACCTTCGGCTACTGTGCAGCGCCCATCATGGCGCTGTGACGCGGGAAGTGTTTGGGGGCTTGCCGGGCTAAAGGTGTAGCGACTCTGGCGTCACGGAAAAATCGACGGTTAGCGACCGGAAACCCAATCTTAATCTTGCCTCAGGCCGAAGTCTGATGCACGAGGGAGTGCCCACACCCCGTTTCCGTTATTTATAAATAATTAAAGTTTTAATTTTTAAAATTAAAAAAACCATGCTATTGAGCGAAACTCATTTCAAAAACGGAGTTCTCACATGCCAAAATACAGCATTTACATGAAGCTGACCCATGGTCTCTTGGGGTTGCTCGCTGTCACAATGAGCCCCCTGGCAGAGGCCAGTGATGCCTCACGTGATGCCTGTCGACTGGCTTTAATGATGCGCAAGGATTCTATCCCCTTATACAGCCTCGACAGCACAGGTGAGAACCCGGCTTACAGAGATACTCTTCTCAGCTTCATTGAAAACAGTGGTGACGGCGCGCTGGCTCCTGAGGTCAGAGTACGTATTCAGAATCACAAGGGAACATTGCTCCGGGTGGATGATCCTGCATTCAGGCGCTCTGGCGCAAGCTGGCTTCAAGAGCGCACGGGCCTCATTTGGAGTGGCCTGGTGAATGACAAACAGGAGATGAACTTCAATGCTGCCAAGAATCGTTGTGCGGACTTGGGCGCTCGCCTTCCTTCGCTGGCAGATATGGAGCTGCTACTGGAAGATATTGGCAAAGGATCCAGCTTCCTTGACTTGTATTTACGTCCCTGGGAACTCCTGCGTAACCGTGGCAAAGATCAGCTTTATATCTTTGATATGGGAGTCTGGCTTGATCACGAGTCCGAGGACCCCTACAGACGCGCTCAGAGACTGACCTACCGTTTCGATGCTCGCTGCAATCTTTCTGTTTCCGCGGGCTGGAATATCGAAGGCAATGGGTTCCGCTATGACTACCTCAAGATGGTTGATAGGCGCCAGGTGATCTGTGTCAAAAGTATTTACGCTACTCCGCACTGAAGTCGTTGGAGTGAACCCCGTAGCTTGTTCCTAAGGTAGGTGGAGCTTCGCTGCTATGGCCTCTGCCACCACCCGGTGCCCCGCCGGCGTACAGTGACCATTGGCGACATAGAACAGTTTTTCCCCGGCGGCCTCTGCCTTACGGAAAGCATCGAAGGTCGGAATCACCAAAACGCCATTAACCTCGGCCCATTTCAATAACCGAGCCTCTGGCTTCCGATGATAGTCCCGCCAGGGCCCCTGTTGGGGAATATAAACGATAACGAGTTGGGCACCGATACGCGCCACGCTTTTCTTCAACGCGAGGAAGTCCGCCTCAATGCGGCTCCATGCATCATCAGTGAGGAAAAATCCGGCGTAGATATCCTTCCAGTAGATGCGGGATTTGAATTGGAAGAGACTGAACTGCATGCGCTTCCACAGAGAACTGTGGGCGTGGAACCACCGGCCCAGGAAACCCATGTCAGCACCGTCACGCTTCAGATAACCATCGGCCCCCACCGTGACGGCAAGTGAGGAGAGCTTGGTATCGATGATGTCATTGGGGAGGAAGCCCACGATGACCAGATCCGGTGAAAAACGTTTGCCGTACTTCTCGAAAACCTTATGCTCCATGGCGGGCCAGCTAAAGGTGGTCGCCGCATTGATGACTTCCACGGGCCGTGCGGCACTACTGAGGCGCTTACCGAGCACGGTAAGGTAAATCTCATTGAAGCCCGCGCCCGCGCCATAGGTGAAGCTGTCACCCAACCCCAGGATGCGAAACACCCCCGGCGGTTTCGCCGCCGCGTGCTCCCCATCCCGAAAGCCCATGCTATTGTGGCGGTACTCGTACTGAAACTCGCCGGTGCCCGACGCCCCCCTGGAAACACTGTGGGGCTTGTTGAGGAATCCCACGTCGGCGTCTGCCACGTAAGTAGAATATTGTCTATCAATTGATTCAGTTTTAGTGATGCCACGACTCAATGCTTCCAGCACAATGGTCGTGCTCGCAAGCACCGCGGCGCAGATGAGGACGATGATCGCATGGTCTTTGGCGTTCTTTGTCAGCATCACCCCTCCTAGAATTGAAAATAAATGAATTGCTGGGGCGGGGCACCGGCCCGATCACCCCTGCCCATGATGTAAATCAAGGACAGCTGCACCGCGATGAGAGCTCCCACCATGTAAACACAGGCACGAACGGCAAAAGGCTTATCCCCCAGGGAGAGCAAAGATGGCCTCCAGCCGCGGAGCGCACGGTAGCCCAGCCACAGGGCAACGGAGACCAAGGGGATGCCAATGGTGGTGAGCTTGCTCTGTTCTAAAAGCCCTCTCACCGTTACGCCTTCCATGAATTGGAAGAGATGAGTCACGATGTATAAAGAGTCCGCCATGGAATTGGCGCGAAAGAAAATCCATGCGAAGGACACCAGGTTGAAGGTGATGAAAATGGACAATAGCGCCGGGGGCCGCGGCAGTTTCGCCCGAAAGCTTTTGGTAAGAAGGGCCGTGACCAGGTAAATGCCATGAATCAAGCCCCACGCCACGAAGGTCCACTTGGCACCGTGCCAGAACCCACTTACCAGGAACACGACCATCAGATTCATGTACCAACGGGGCTTGCTTACGCGATTACCCCCGAGCGGGATGTAAAGGTAGTCCCGGAACCACGTCGATAGGGAGATGTGCCACCGGCTCCAAAACTCGGAGATGGAGCGGGAGAGGTAAGGCATGTTGAAATTCACCATGAGATCAAAACCCATGACCTTCGCAGCCCCCCGGGCGATGTCGGTATAGCCGGAGAAGTCGCAGAAGATCTGGATGGAGAACGCGTAGGTGGCGCAAATCAGGGGCCAGCCGCTGTAACGGGTGGGATCATTGTAAACCTGGTCCACGAAGATGGCCAAAACATCGGCGATGAAGATTTTCTTATAGAGACCGAAGGCCATCATGCGGAGGCCCAACCAAAAACGATCCCTGTCGAAACGATGCCTCTCATGGAGCTGGGGCAAGAGATTCTGTGGCCTCTCAATGGGGCCTGCCACCAGCTGAGGATAGAACATGACATAGAGGGCGTAGGTCCAAAGGTTGCGCTCGGGCTTCACCGTGCCCCGGTACACCTCGATGGTGTAGCTCATGGATTGGAAGGTGTGGAAAGACAGGCCAATGGGTAGCGCCATGGACCAAGGGTTGAATCGCTGGGACCCCAGCAGCACGTTGATGTTTTCCACGAAAAAGCCGTTGTACTTGAAGAGAGCCAAGATGCCGACATTGACCCCAAGACTGAGGATCAGAAACTGTTTGCGACGACGGCCCTTGGCTTCCGCGATCCAGATACCGGCGAAGTAATCCACAAGGATCAAGAAGAACAGGATCACCACGTACTTGGGGATGAGGGCCATGTAGAACCAACAGCTCGCGATGAGCAGCATGGCCGTGCGCCAGCGATGGGGCAGCGCAAAATATAGAACTGTGACCAGCGGGAAGAAAACCGCGAATGCCAGGGAGTTAAAAAGCATCGGCTCCCGCCCTATAGCACGGTGAAGTTGTCTTTGATGTCCAGCATCTGCAGCGGCTGGTCTTTGCTATAACGGCGGTCTTTGTAGAAACCGCGTTTATGCAGGGCATAGCCAAAGGTGGTTTGCAGCACCTGCAGGCCGTACTTCCACACGTTCACGTAGTTGGGCTCATCGCCGTAGTACGTGGGGATGGGCTTTTCGATGATGCGCATTTTGCGGTCCACCAGGAGAATAATGATCTCCGTGTCGAAATGGTAGTCGTCACTGAGATTGGTGAACGGCACCTGTTTCAAAGCTTTGGTGGAATACACGCGATAGCCCGAGTGGAATTCCGTGAGCTTGGTGCCCAGAATCTGGTTCTGCACCGTGGTGAGGAACCGGTTGCCGAGGAATTTATAGAGGGGCATGCCGCCCCCCATGGGATTGCCCGCCATGCGACTGCCGAAAACCATGTCTGCTTCGCCCTTGAGGATGGGCTCTAGCAGATATTCAAGCTTCTCTGGCGCATACTGGGCGTCACCGTGGAGCATGACCACGGCGTCGTAGCCCTTTTCGATGCAGTATTGATAGGCAAGCTTTTGAGAGCCGCCGTAGCCGTAGTTGCGTTTGTTTTTCAGAACCTTGAGCTGGTGAAGACCCTTGGTGGAGCGGTAGTCCACGGCGATGATGGAGGTGTTGTCCTGGCTAGCGTTGTCCACCACGAAAATCTCGCCCACCACGCTCTTGACGTTCTCTGGGATACGGTCGAGGACTTTGGCTAATGTTCCTGCGGCGTTGAAGGCGGGAATGTAGATGGCTACTTTGCGCAGGGGGTCGGTGTGTGTGCTGGCCGTCATGGGCCCATGAAAACCCCATCACCCACCGGAGGGCAAGGAGAAATCAGAGCCTTTTCAAACACCCTTCCAGCTGCTCCAGCGTATAATCCAGCTGAGCGGGACCCAAAGCCGCATGGAGCCCCACCCAAAACGTGCGGGCCATGGCTTCATCGGTGTTCTTTAACTCGCCCGCTACGCGGTAATCCACGTTCTTGAAGGCAGGCTGACGCACCAGGTTGCCAGCGAAGAGCAGGCGGGTGCCCACTTTTTTATCTTCCAGCATGGAGGTGAGCTTCATGCGGTTGATGCCCGGTGCCACGTGCATGGGAAAGCCGAACCAGCTCGGTTCCGTGCCCGGAGTTGCCTCCACCGGCGTCAGGCGCTCGGAAAGCAAGGGCGAAGCTGCGATGCCCGCCCGCAGGTGGCGCCAGTTGCGGCGCCGTGCCTCGATGAAGAGCGGCAGCTTTGCAAGCTGGGAAAGCCCCACCGCCGCCTGCATGTCGGTGACCTTGAGGTTATATCCCAGATTGGAATACGTGTACTTGTGGTCATAGCCCTCGGGCAACTCGCCCAGCTGCCAGCCAAAGCGCTTCTTGCAGGTGTTGTCTACCCCGGGCTCGCACCAACAGTCCCGACCCCAGTCCCGCACGCTCTCCGCCACCCGCCTGAGCTTGCCAGAGGCCGCCATGACGGCGCCCCCCTCCCCCATGGTGATGTGGTGGGCAGGATAGAAGCTCAATGTGGCGAAGTGGCCGAAGGAGCCCACGGGCTTGCCGCCGATGGTGGCGCCGATGGCGTCGCAGCAGTCTTCGATGAGGTAGAGGTTTTCCTTGGCGCACCACTCAGCGATGAGGTCTGCCCGATACGGGTTGCCCAGGGGATGAGCGATCATGACCGCACGGGTTTTTGGTGAGCGTGCGGCCTTGACCGCTTCCACGTCGGGGCACAACGTCCTCAGGTCCACGTCCACAAATACGGGTTTCCATCCGTTTTGCACGATGGGGCTCACCGTGGTGGGAAACCCAGCTGCCACAGTGATCACTTCGTCGCCGGGCTCCAAGGGCCTCAGGCCCATGTCTGTCATCATGGGGGCGCCCAGGGTGCTGGCGGCAAGCAAGTTGGCGCTGGAACCGCTGTTCACCAACAGCGCCTTGGCGGTGCGACCGAAGCTTGCGGGCAACGCGTCTTCTAATGCGCGGGCGTAGCGACCCGCGGTGAGCCACATGTCCAAAGACGCATCGAGGAGATGAAGCAGATCCGCTTCGTCCACCACTTTGCCTGAGGGCGGCACGTAGGTCTGGCCGGGCACGAAGGTGCGGGGCCCATGCTCTTTGGCGAATACTGCACGGGCGGCGACATAGAGAGCCTCCCGCTCAGGAGTGGACTTCAATTTCTCGGTCATAGCTGTCCCTCGGCGTAGCTCTGGGCCTGCCGCAACGTCAGGGCAGCCATGGAGCCGGGCTTTTGGCCTTGGCGCAAAAATTCTTTGTACCACTGGGCCGTGGCGGTGGCGGCCTGCGCCACCGTCCAATGGGGGCGCCATTGCAGGTGGGTCTTGGATTTGGTGGAGTCCAACATCAAGAGCTTTGCCTCATGGGGGCCGGTGTCACCGGCGGACTCCCAACGCCCCTCTCCCCAGGCTTTCAGAAAATGGCCGACAAGCTCCTGCACGCTGGCGGCATCGGCGCGCTCGGGCCCGAAGTTCCAGGCATCGCTTGCTTCCGCACGCAAGGCGGGATCCAGCAGCCGACGGCCCAGTTCCAGATAACCAGCCAAGGGCTCCAGCACATGTTGCCAGGGTCGCACCGAGGCAGGATTGCGAAGCACCGGTGCCCGCCCTTTGGTCAATGCCCGCACGCAATCCGGAATGATGCGATCGTCAGCAAAATCACCGCCACCGATGACGTTACCCGCACGGGCCGTGGCCACGGGCAAGTGGAAAGCCCGGCGGTAGCTTGATGCCACGATCTCCGCGCCCGCTTTGCTGGCGCTATAAACATCGTAGCCCCCCAGAGGGTCTTCTTCCCTGTAGGAATAATCCTTCTCACGGTTTTCGTAGCACTTGTCCGTGGTGATCACGAGAACAGGGGTGTGGGTTTTTTGCCGACGCACAGCATCCAAAACATAAGCAGTGCCCATGATGTTAGTCTGCAATGTTTCCAGAGGCTGCTCGTAGGAAAGACGCACCAGCGGTTGGGCCGCCATGTGGATCACCAGGTCTGGAGCGACAGCAGCGTAAAACTTCTCGAAGCTGCCTCGCGTGCCCAAGTCCGCGATCTCTTCCCGCTCCAAAATCTCCCGCACGCCTAAACCCGTGTAAGCCGCGGGAGCGCCGGGTTCCTCCAGGGCAAACCCGCTGACCTGGGCCCCAGCTTCATTCAACAAGAAGCTCAAC
>CAYHWW010000172.1:0-6911 GCA_964360145.1 uncultured Oligoflexia bacterium
CGAACCCCAACCCAGCCACTGTGGTCTTTGCAGGACCCCTGAGCAAAGCTAAAGGGGCGGACCTGGCACTCCACGCCTTCGCGACGATCCTGAAAAAAGTACCCGGGGCTCGGCTGCGCATGATCGGTGGAGAGCCACAGCATGGAACCTGGGCCGCGGAACTGGCTGAAAAGTTAGGCATCTCTCATTCCGTAACCTGGGAAAGCCGCATGACGGCGGAGCAGCTCGCTTTGGCGTTTCGCCAAAGCACTGTCACGCTTTTCTGTTCCGTGGGTCAGGAACCTTTCGGTCTCACCTGGGCGCAGTCCATGGCAAGCGGCTGTCCACCGGTTCTTGTGAAAACAAAATCCATTGTAGAATGCCTGGCCACCGCCGATGGCATGCTGCAAGCATTGCAATGTGAGGCCACGGCCCAGAGCATCGCATCAGTGGCCATGCCGCTGCTGACCGACACCACGCTCTGGGCGAGAACCCGTGAGGTCGGCGTGCAGTTCGCATCCCTGCGCTTCAACCTGGCTTCCGCTTCCGCGGCTCTGGAAGAGGCCTACGACCGGCTTCTGCAAGGAGGACCGACATGATCCTCCGGGGATTGAGGGGGAAAATCCGCCGTTGGGCCTATCTGCAGACGGCTCGCATCCAGAATTTCCTCTCAGCGAAGGCCAGCGATGAAAACCTCATTGTGAAAGACCTCCTTGTGATCCACATGCAAGCAGCCGGTGACATGCTGCTGGCCATACCCGCGCTTTCCGCCCTGGCGCGGCGAGGAGTGCGACTTCACATGCTCACGAGCCCCGCGGCGGCGGTGTTTCTGAAGGAGCTGCCTTTTCTCGCATCCCTCGATACCGACGAAAAAGACGCGCTCAAGAGATCCTATGACGCCGCGGTGGATTTCCAGGACACTTTTACCACGTGGCATCGGGCCCTGCTCCTTTCCAAAGTCGATGCCAAACGACGCACGGGACTCATGCGAGGGGGTTTCATACCCTGGGGCACCCATGTGCGGGTCCAGAAAGACATGGGGCATATCCATGATCACTGCTGGAAGCTCCTCGGCGCCGCTGCGTCCCTGCCTCTCACGCCTCAGCCATTTTCCTGGCCCCCCCTGCACGCGGGCATCTCCGAGCGGGACGGCGGCGGAAAGCTCCCCGGCAATCTGCGCATCGGCATCCACGTCGCTAACAAGAACCCACTGAAGCGCATGGCTCCCGCCACCACCGCGGCCCTCATCGCGGCCCTAGAAAAACGATTCCCGGAGCGCTGCTCTTACCTATTCACGGCCCTGGCCTCGGAAGCGGATCAGGTTGCTCACGTCCTCGGCACCGTGGCCCCGGCGGCAAAAGCCCGCTGCCATGACTTGTCAGGACGCCTCAGCGCCGCGGGGCTCATCGAACATATCCGTGACCTCAATCTACTCTTCAGCGTGGACACCAGCGTGTTTCACCTTGCTGCCATGACCCAAACGCCCTGCGTGGGGGCCTTCGGCCCCACTCTGCTGAACTACTGGGGCCCGTGGTCGCCCTACCAAAGGGTAGCATCGTTGCAGCTCCCGTGCCGCCCCACGGAAGATCTCAACCGCACCCTGGCCCTGGACGACCGCTGCTGCCTCTACGGTGAGCCACGCTGCATGACCGAGCTTGCGGCCGCTCATCTCATGGAGACGGCGGAGCCCTTCCTCACGCTTCTTTGAATGCCACCCAAGAAATCGAGGCGCTCCTGGACGGGCTTATCGTTGAGCATGCCCCACACCCTCGCATTATTGAAATCCATGACCCGTGGGAGGGCTTCTTTGAATGAGGCGTGGAGACTGATGCCATGGCGCACAACGATGATGATATCGGTGGCAAGACTTGCCCAAAGCATGGCGCTGGAATCACCTTTGATGGAGCCTGCGTCGATAATGACCACATCTTGCCCCTTGCGGATGCGCTCCAGGGCCTTTGCCTGGGCAGCCAAGGTAATCTGGCTGGGCGCGAGGAAAGCGGTGCCTCTGGGAACTATACTCAAACCCGGGAAGCGGGAGCCATATGAAATGGATTTACTGTCGCTCACTCCGTTGATGAGGGAGGCAAGCCCCGTGCTGAACGGGACTTTGAAGATGTTCTGAATCTGCGGTTTCTGGAAGTGCCCGTCCACGAGCGTGGTGCGCAGGCCCGTGGCGGCGAAACCCACCGCGAGATTCGCGGCAACAACGCTCTTGCCATCACCCGCGCTGGGACTCGTGATCACGATGACAGGGGCAGCGCCGCTCTTGACCCCCGCCTCCGCGAGACGAAACACGGAGGCATACACCGCGTTCATCACCGCTTCATAATGGGGCTGCTCCGTGACAAGAAGACGGCTGGCGTCCTCACCCACGGCGGTAAGAGCCGTTTTCAGCTTAAAGGAACGGCCTCTGAGCCGTGGCATGGATGCCAATGTCAGAAGACGCGTATGACTCTCGGGTGCGGGAACAGCCCGCAGCGGGGAGCGCAGGCTCTGGTTTACAAAGATCAAGAGGATGGCGGCGAGGACCCCAGACAGCGCTGGCACGAGGAAACGCATCAGGGATGAGGCATTTGAGGCGGCACCCGGTGGTACCGCACGGTCCACGATCTCCCACTCGCTCCTGGCGCCTGCCTCCTGGATCTGGATCTCGTGGAGACGCTTCGTGAGGTTGAGATACATGTCGTTATTCAGCTTTTGGCGCATCTCAAGACTCGCAAGCTCGATCTCTTGCTGAGGCATGTCTTTCATACTCAGCTGCTGTGCCTGCAGCGATGAGCGCAGACTAGACCCTTCAACCTCAAGTCTTTTATTTTCATCGTGGATAGTAGCGATCTTCAGGGAAAGGGACTCTGTTTCCGCCAGCGGATTTATAAAGCTATCGTTGCCCTTGGCCATGCGGCTGTCCGCCTCCCGATCCAGAATCGCCTTGGTGGAGGTGATCTTTTCGTCAAGGTCTTTCATTTCCTCGTGACCCGCGGTGATGCCCTGAGCCTGAAGCTGCAGCTTTCGAAGCTTCAATTCGTTGATGTAATCCGTGAGACGATTCACGACTTTGGGGGAGCCGGCATCCATGGCCGTATCGCTCTTCATGCGGGCCCTCTGGTCCTCCCACTTGGCTTCATAGTAGGCGAGAAGCTTCTTGTTGCCTGAAAGCTTGCTCTCCATGTCAGCAATTCTGCGTTGATAATCCGCCACCTGGGTCGCAAGCGCGATGGCGGCCTGCGGAATGGCGATTTTCTGATTCTCTTCCTTGAACATGATGATGCTGGCGCTGTCCTTGTCGATGCGAGACCGCATGACAGCCAGTTCTTTTTCAAGAAAGAGCTTGGTCTCGATGATGGAGGCAAGACCTGATGACAAGGTGAACTTAAGCACGGACTCCGCCGCTTTATTGGCAAGCAAGGCCGCGGAATCCGGAGTGGTGGTGGTGGCCTCGATGGTGATGAGGGATTGGGCGGGATCGCCGATGAAACGCATCATGCCCAGCAGGGCCGCGGAGGATAGCGGCTTGCCTTCGATGAGATCGCTGCTGGTGACAACCATGCTGGGGTATGGCACTGCTCCTTTGGTGAGGATCCAGCGCATGAGGTCCGCCGGCCTCACGTCCCCTGGCTGGCTCTCGAAGCGAAGCTCGGTGGCGTCACTAGACAGAAGAAGCATGGTGCCCACCTTCTGCATGAAATTACTGGTGCGGAACATGGGAAGGTAATGCTCAATGGCATTGTTCTCGGTCAGGTGAATCTCAGTGACCTGATTCAAGAGCGGCTGGGATTGATCTGAGTTTTTGTAAGCCACCATGGCCGTGGCTTTGTAACGGGCAATCTGTGTTTTGCCGTAGAGATACGCCCCCGCCAGCGCGATGCACACGCATATCGCGATGAAAAACCGAGACTCCCACAGGATCCTGTGAATCTCGCTGACGGATAGACCTTCTTCGTCGGTGCCCAAACTCATGGACTCAACGTTCCCTTCGCGATCTTTACGGCAGGATCGGACTCACCAATGAGCGCGACCATGGAGAAGACGTACTCACCCAGCACATTATTCCGGCGCGCAATAGTCAGGAATATTCCCCTTCAAGGTGAGTCGCTCCCGCACCGTTAAACAGGAGTGGTGAGAAAAAAAGGCACTGTATCCCTACTGACCTGCGTCGCGGCGCTCTCGGTTTTTTCAGCGCCTGACGCCTGGGCAGCCTGCGGTGGTACCGTTCGCACCTGGGGTGGTGCCAGTTCCGTTGCCTGGAACACGAACGGCAACTGGGTTTTGGCTAATGCACCGAACACTGCGGCAGAAGACGCTGTCATTGTGTCTGCCGCACGTGTTCCCAACTCCAGCACTAGCCGCACCGTAGGGTGCGTTGACGTGCAGTCTGGCAGCTTGAACACGACTAACCTCGTTACCCTGACTGTGATGGGCGACTATTTTCGAAATCTTACGGTGGGCGGACTTAACGTACCTGCCGCACGTACTTGGACCGTGCTCATGGCAGGCACGGCCAACCAGACCCTCGAAAACGTCGATCCGGTGAACTACATCAACATTACGAATAACAATACGGTGACGTTTAGCAATGCTTTTACATTGCGCAACACACTTACCATGGCCGGAACCAGCACCATTCTGCGCATCGACGCTGATCTTAATATGCAAAATGCTGCGGCGTTCACCATCCCTGCCAACAACACGGTGGAAGTGGGCAACGGTGTTACGTGGACCGTGGCAAGCTCCATTACCGTGGATGGCACCTTGCACATCAAAGCAGGCGGTAAACTGAAACTTGTAGCGGGCGCGACGATTACAGTCTCGGGCGCTGGGCTTCTAAAACTTGAGGGTGCATCCGGTAACATTGCTACACTTGAAGGTAATGGCGGCGCCATTGGTGTGAGTGTTGCGGGCTCTGTGTTCGGCAACTACTTTCGCATGGATCGCCTGAATGCCTCGGGCCTCAACGTCACGGGTACGATTCAAACGCTCTCTAACGGAGAGTTCCACTATCTTGCCAACACAGGATCAGCGGTGACCCTCGGTGCAGCCGCTACGGTGCCCGCGACATGGGATAGCCTCGGCTTTTTCGATGATTCCGCTTTTGGTAATTGCACCAATATTAATGCCGCCGCATTCAACGTCTCTAACATTCAAGTGAATAACTGGAGCGGCATGGGGGCAGCAAACGAGAACGACCCCAGTGGTCGCGTCAACTGGGGCACCGGCGCTGGCACCAAACTCTCGGTTTCAAACAACACGGTGGCTGGTTCACCTCCTGCCACCATTAATCAGGCCACGGGTCCCAGTCTTTTTGCCACCTTCGCCTTTGCCCTCACACAAGCTGATGTGGCTACTGATATTACAGCACTTACCTTTACACTTGATGGAACAGGTACCGCTGGCGATGTACAGTACATTCAGGTCTTTAGCGATACGAGCGCGAACTGCGCCTACAATGCTGGCGTCGATACGCAAGTCGGCAGCAATCTCACTTTCAGCGGATCACCCGCTACAGCGTCGCTCTCTATCGGTGCGGGGCTTGTGTCTACTTCTTCCACAACACCGTCCTGCGTGCATGTACTTTTACGCACGAGCGCTACTGCGATAAATGCAAATACCATAGGCATCAAAATCACATCCACCGGCGATATCACCAATAGCACGAGCTACGCGCTTTCTGACACCGCGGGCCCGCCAGTAAGTGTCGGCACATCCACTATTGTTGGTGACCCCATCAGCGTCTGGGATGGATCCAGCAGCACGCTATGGAACCTCGCTGCCAACTGGTCGCCCGCCACGATTCCTACCAACGCCCGAGATTGCCGCATTGGCAGCGGCGTCAATATCCTTCAGCCTGCCCTCGCCGATCCTAATGGGATTTGCCAAAACGCGACTATCCAAACGGGGGGGACCATTGACCTAGTGAATAAGCCCACCTGGGAGCTTGCAGCCCGCGGATCCCTTGCCGTGCAGTCTGGTTTTACTTTTCAGAATGCGGGTACGGGAGTTTTAGCAATGAGGGGCGTGGCAAACCAGTCCATGAGTATCGGTACCACCTTTCCCGGTAACCTTCTCATCGCTAACACTGGCGTTTCTCCTAGCAACGTAGTCTCAGTAAATGCTGACTCAACAGTAAGCGGTACACTCTCTGTAAACTCTGGGGTGCTACAAGTCGCGGCCGGCGCCACACTCACCATCGGTGGCAACATCACCGTGGCCAGTGGGGCGACATTAGACATACAACCAGGTGGCACGTTAAAGCTGGGCAATGGTGCCACACTCACTGTCAATAACGGCGGCACCCTACTCCTCATTGGCACCGCATCACAAACCGCCGCCATTGCGGCTGACGTCAATACCTCAGCATACACCGTGGTAATCAACGGCACCGTCAGTGCCCGCTATTACAGCTTCGCTAACCTCAATACCAATGGCGTCACTGTCAACGCTGCTGCCACGATCAACGCCACGAATTATTTTCAAGACGGTGCTTTCACTTACCCAGGCGCCAGCTCATCTACGATGTTACGCCTCTTCCAAGCTATTCCAGGAAATGCTCTCACAAATATGAGTTTTGATGCCGCAGGCTCTAGTGCCACCGGTGTCATCAACATCTACACCGATGCCAGTATCGGTGCGGGCACACTGAGTATTTCAAGCTACTCGGGCAGTTGGGCTGGCCCTGCTTACGATAACGATAACACCTATCTCGTCAGCTGGAGTGGCGCGACGAACACCATTGACCTCACGCAAGAAGCCACAAGCCCCGCCAACGTGAACCAGGGCAGCACCTACAATATGGGACGTTTTGGTTTCACTCAATCTCAACCAGGTGCTTCTTACTCTGACACCGACATCACCTCGATCAAATTCACGCTCACCGGTACAGGCAGCAGCTCAGATGTGACTCAAGTGCGGGCCTACTATGACTCAGCCTGTAG
>CAYHWW010000173.1:0-6885 GCA_964360145.1 uncultured Oligoflexia bacterium
AAAGCCCTTCGCCTAGTCTAGGCTTTGGTATGCGTCTTGGTCGCTCACTCGTCGTCGCGCCTCGCATCTGGCGCCTTTCTCAACAGCCTGTTACAAGGGATCTGTGAACTCCCATCACGATCCTCGGACAAAACCTGTCTCCCGCAAGATTTATCTGCTGCCCAATCTTTTCACCACGGGCAACATGTTCTGCGGCTTTCTTTCCATCATTTTCGCTATCCAGCAGCAGTACGACAATGCGGCCTGGATCATCATCGTGGGAGCTTTTTTCGACTCCATGGATGGCCGCCTCGCTCGCCTCACCCGCTCTACCAGTTCATTTGGCGTGGAGTACGACTCCCTGGCGGACCTCGTGAGTTTCGGCATGGCCCCCGCTTACCTGGCCTACCTTTGGGGATTGCAGTCCTTCGGTCGCCTGGGGTGGATGGTGGGATTTCTCTACCTCACCTGCGCCGCCCTTCGGCTTGCGCGTTTCAATGTGATGGCGGGCACCGCCCCCAAGGGCTTTTTCACCGGCCTGCCCAGCCCCGTGGCCGCAGGCGTGGTGTGCACATCGGTGCTTTTCTACAATGAGATGAGCCTGGAACTCCCGCACCATTGGTTCGTCGCCCCCGCCGTCATTGCCACCGCGGTCTTAATGGTGAGCACCGTTCACTTCCCTTCCTTCAAGGGGTTCAAGCTCACCAGAGAGAATTCCTTCGGCATTTTGGCGTTTGTTGTGCTGGTCATGACCCTGATTGCCGTACGCCCTGAAGTGACGTTGTTTTTGATCAATGTGGTCTATGTGGTGCTGAGCTTGCTCGGGGATCTGGTGCGGGTTCTTTGGGGCCGTCGCATTCCAAAAGCCGTGGGCATACCCCATGAGAATGCCAAGTGAGCGGGAAGCCGTTGAACGTCGCCATTGCCGGTGCCACCGGTGCCGTGGGTCGGGAAGTGCTGAAGACCTTGCTCGCACGCCCGTCGAGCCGCTCCTTGGGCCGGGTGCGCTTGCTTGCATCCCCCCGTAGCGCGGGCCTCGTCATTGAAGAGGCCGGTCGTCGCTTCACCGTGGAAGCGCTCACCGATAAAGAAGACTTCAAGGGCATGGATGTGGTGTTTTTCACCGCAGGCAGCAAAGTGGCGGAGATTTATGCGCCCAGGGCTGGCGCCGCGGGTGCTCTCGTCATCGATAATTCGAGTTTCTTCCGCATGATGGCCGACGTGCCCTTAGTGGTACCCGAAGTGAACGGCGCCACTCTTGAGCTTGCATGTAAGCCCGGGGGCCGCCGCATCGTGGCCAACCCCAATTGCACCACCGCCCAGATGGTCATGTGCCTGAAGCCGCTCCACGACAAGTTTCGCATCACTCGGGTGGTGCTCGCGTCTTACCAAGCGGTGTCCGGCAAAGGCCAGCAAGGCATCGATGAGTTTCAGCGCCAGCTTGAAGACGTCTATGCGGGCCGTAAGCCTGAGGCCAAGGCTTTCCCCCATCCCATCATTTTCAACTGCCTGCCCCACATCGATGTGTTTCAGGCCGATGGCTTCACCGGCGAAGAGCATAAGGTCATGGCGGAGACCCGCAAGATCTTGGGTGATGAGAGCATCCGGGTGGTGGCCACCTGCGTGCGGGTGCCCGTGCTCAATTGCCACTCTGAATCCGTGAACATCGAGACTGCTCAACCGGTGACGGTGGAGCAGGCCCGCTCGGCACTTTCTGCCATGCCCGGCGTGAAGGTGGTGGATGACCCCTCTGCCAACATGTATCCCCTGGCGACCCACGTGTCCGGGGCCGACGACGTGTCCGTGGGGCGCATCCGCAAGGACCCCTCGGTGGAAAATGGCCTGGCGCTCTGGATCGTGGGTGACAACCTGCGTAAAGGCGCAGCCCTCAACGCCGTGCAGATCATGGAAGAGGCCCGGGCGCGGGGATATATCTAGGCTTTAGCGCCAGCCTGGAAAGGTTGACTCCACTTTCGTATATATGGCATCATCGACCATAGGTTATGCAACGAAGAAAAGCTCGGGCAAAGAGCATACTGAAGACGAAAGTGGTGTTGCTCAGCGGTATTATCGTAGAAATGAAGATTTGGGCGGTCCATGGAGACAGTCGGTTTCCAGATGGCTTCAAATATTCATTGTTCGCGGTCTTCGGTAGTCGGGTTCTGGTTGGCTACGATAATCATCACCCGAAGGGGCATCACAGGCATGTTAGGAGCGAAGAACGTGAGTACAACTTTACGACGCTTGAGGCTCTAAAAAACGATTTTAAGGCCGATCTGGAAATCGAACTGGGTCGAGAGGGGTTGCTGTGAAGGTAAAAAAAATTAAGATTCAAATCAAGTCGTTGGATGACGCTCTCGATGAGTTCGTGCAGGTCGCTGGAAAGGTTAAACGGAGAGTCAAGCTCGCGGCAAAAACAGCGACCTACGTTGCGGACGCGGACACGGCTAGGGCAATCTTTACGGAAAGTCGACTCAGGCTCATTCATGTCGTCAAGCACAGGGCTCCAAAGTCGATCTATGAGCTGGCCAAAATGGTGAAGCGCGATTTTAAGAACGTTTACGACGACGTGGTTTTTCTGGCTGAGGTTGGCATTCTCGGGATTACGGAAAGCAAAGATGGACGAAGACAGAAGAAGCCATCGCTGCTGTGTGAGAGTATTTTATTCGAGATCGCTGCTTGATCTTGATGGGACTGCAAAACCTCGTAATTGAGGTCGACGAGCCGGTGATGACGCTCGTCTGTTTCCTCGTCCATGCCCTCGTTCGAACAGGCGACGACATACCGACGACATGGCGGAAATAACCATTAGATTTCAATGTGTTGTGATGAGTGCTCCGTTTGGTCATGCACGCCTTAGCCGCGACGGCATGGCGACAACAGCGCTTATAAAATGACAAACATCATCTCTGCTCCTTCATTGCCAATACTCACACCGGCACCCAATCCTTACAAAGATACTCAGCCTGCTGAAGTATGGTTTGCGTGGCCGTATCTTGTTTATCTGGTGGATAGCCGTATTTACGTAGCAAGCGCTTGATACGCACTCGCATCTCTGCGCGTACGCTTTCTTTGACTTGTCTAGTTCCCCCATCGATGAATTCGATGGGAAAATTATTGGGTACTAGCTGTGGCAAGTAAAGACAATGAGGGATGACTCACATGCGCAGCGCATCATTATCGCTCGACCGGTGACGGTGGAGCAGGCCCGCTCGGTACTTTCTGCCATGCGCGGCCCTCAACGCCGTGCAGATCATGGAAGAGGCCCGGGCGCGGGGATATATCTGAGTTTGCCGGAGCCTGGGACATCGCGGTAAACTGAGAGCAATGGTTAGTCTCAGGTTTTTGTCCATTTTTCTGCTTTGTGCAGCTCTCTCGCCCCGCGCAGCTGATGCCGCTGTAACGGTCTCGTCCGGCAACGCCTATACGACGCGAACAACTTCATCTCGGACCACTTTTACCTGGCCCATAGACTCGACATCCGGCATTAATGACAACTATTGCAAATTTGCTCGCACGTACCTCGCCACGCGGTTGAGCCCTATATCGCCCGGATCGTTACTCTCCATCACTGTTTCCAGTGATGTGATCACCACCCCCACCAATACGTATGCGCATGCGGAAATTACCAGCGGAACAAGCTCGCTCAATATCGAGCAAGATTCCACCGGTCAGAAGTACGCCCCGTACACCGGGGACGACACGACATTCACATTGGACCTCAGTGACCTTTGCTCCGTCACTAAGGCGGGTACTGCGGGCTGCCAGTTCACCATGACGACCAATGAGCCCGAGACTCAAAGTGCTATAACCATTCGGGTAGGCGTGAGTACTGGGCAAACGCAATTCTGCACAACTTCCACTCTTTGTAATACTAACGGGACAGCGACGACGGATTACACTGAAGTCTTGTTCGAGTTCCCCCGTTGCGCCACGCTGGACCCCGTGCCGGCACACGGGTTCTTCAATAACGGAAATGCGACTCCAGGTGTGGATGCCGATCGTTATAGCTATGGGCTGACAGCCTCTCCGGGTGATGGTCGGGCAAAACTTAATCTCACGTTCTTCCCCCCAGTCACGGGCAGTTTTTTTCCCTACAAATCCGTGATCTATCTGTTGGAAGAGTCCACGACCACGCGCATCACGCCCATGAGCACTGGTGCCGCCAAGATCATCCGCGAAATCCCCGGCGATCCCAGCATTTCCTCCACCACCATCGATGGTCTCACCAACGATGTCACCTACAACGCCCAGGTGGCCTTCGTGAACGTCGGTGGTTTCATCACCACTCCCGGCCCCCCCAACGGCATCAATGGTGATATCAGCGCCACCGCACCCCAAGTGCGCCCCTCCGCCGTTGGCGGTTTGCTCAGTGAAGACGCCTGCTTCATCGCCTCCGCAGCCGAGGGCCCTGGCACTCCTATCGTGCGCACCCTCCGGCTCTTCCGCGACCACGTGCTCACCCGCACCGCTTGGGGCGTGAAATTCGTTCAGTGGTACTACGGTTGGAGCCCGCCCCGGGCCCAGTGGCTTGAGCAGCATCCCGCATGGAAACCCGTGATTCGCGCCATGTTATGGCCCATCACAGCCATGGCCGCCGCCGCGGTTTGGGTGAAGACCGGCCCTGGTGGTTTCATTCTCTTAGTCATCGTGGGCATCCCACTGCTTTTCGGGTTCATCGCCTTTGCATTCTATCGCCATCGCGGCAGCCGCGTCATTCTGCTGGCGGCCTTGGGCGCGGCAACAGGGGGGCTTCATCACGCTGATGCCGCCGAAGCCGGCCAGCCCTACATCGATGAACTCAGACGAGACCACGAGATCGAAGAGCGTTCCAGCAAGGACCCCGCATCCCAAGAATACATTGACGAGCTCAAGGCCAAGCACGGCATCGAACAAGTGGGCCCGAGCAAGCAACCCTCTGAGCCGTACATCGAAGAGCTTTCAAAAACCCACGGCCTTGAGCGGGCCCACCCCCAGGCAGAGGTCAGCCAACCCTACATCGACTCCTTATTGGGCAAAGCAGGCGGCAGCACCCCGCGCAAAGAGGGTCAGCCTTACATCGAAGCTCTCAAAAGCGGCAAAGAGCTGGAGCCGAAAAAAATCGGCACCGTGCATAAGGCCATGGGCATCGTCGCCTCCACCGGCGGTAATCTGGATGTGCAAGCAGGCAGCGCCCAGGCCAATTCTTTCGATTCTGTTTACCGCCCGACGAAAAAGTATAATCCCACGGTGGATGTTTATTATGAGCACCACCTCATTCGGGATCGCATCTGGGGCGCCTTCGGCCCCATAGCTCGCCTAGGCATCGTTCACGCCCGGGGCACGGGCCGCGTCAATCGCTCCGGCGCTGAAACCGACGTGAAGTTCCAGCTTCTCGCGTTGCCCTTGTCCGCTGGTGTCAGCTATCGGGCCATCCAACCACGCTTCGTCGTGCCCTTTGTACAAGGTGCGGTGGTCACCATCCCTTTTTGGGAAACCCGCGATGATGACAAGCCCACACGCAAGGGCCTGGCCTATAGCTACAGCGCCACCGTCGGCGTGGCTCTTTCCTTGGATTGGCTCGGTCGCCAAAATGCGTGGGAACGCTACGATGACTACGGCATCCTCCACACCTACATCGTCGTACAGCACCAAGTCCTGCGACCCCTGTTCGATCTGGGGCGCGTGGACTTCAAGTCTAGCTCCACCATGGCAGGCTTGAACTTTGAATTCTGAGGCAGGCCGCCGATAAAGGGCCATCTGCTTCGTTGCTCCTTCTCGTGGCTCCACGCGGCGGGCATGAGCCCGCCTTGGTCGCTCACTCGTCGTCGCGCCTCGCATCTGGCGCCTTTCTCGGCGGCCTGTTAAAACAGGCTATGAGCACCAAAGTCCGCGTGAAGTTTTACTGTTCCTATGATGGTGCTGGCTTTAGCGGTTGGCAGCGCCAAGCAGGGGAAGCTCGCACCGTACAGAAGGTCTTCGAAGACGCCCTGAGCAGGGTTTGCAACACCAAAACCAACGTCACCGCATCAGGTCGCACCGATGCCGGAGTCCACGCCCGCATCCAGGTGGTCCACGCTGACGTGCCCGTAGCCCGGCGCTCCCTCATCGAGAGCGGGCGTTTCGTCATGGCTTTGAACAGCAACCTGCCTGGTGATGTACGCATCCATCGCGTCGAAGAGGTCGCCCCTGACTTTCACGCCCAACGCCATGTGCAGCGGAAGACCTACCTCTACTTCATCGACACCTCGCCGGTGCAGGTGCCATCCCTTCGCAAATATGCCTGGCACCTCAGGCTCCCCATGGATTGGACGGCCATTGAGGAAGCCACCCGGGCCCTGAAGGGCACCCACAATTTCGAGGCCTTCAGCGACAGTGACCGCTCCACTAAAACCACGGTCCGCACCCTCTACGAGGCCCATTGGGGTCGGGCTGCCGCCGGCCCTTTTGGCCCCGCGGATCTCAAGGTGCTCCGCCTCACCGGCAGTGGTTTTTTAAAGCACATGGTTCGCAGCATCGTGGGGACCCTGGTAAAAGTTGGTAATAAAGGCGCGGACCCAGACCTTGTGGCCCGGTCCCTGGCTACCCCCCAACGTCACCTGGTGGGAGCGACGGCGCCATCACAGGGTCTCTGGCTTTGGGACATCTTGTACTTGACTTAAGTTCATCCCATGCGACAGTGCGCCCCACTATGATTGAAACCCTGAAGTTTGATTGCAAAGTCGATAACAAGTCCACCATTCTCCGTGAACTCAAGGTCACCGTGGACCCCAGTTCTTTCCAGGGCTACATCGATACCTCCCTCAGTCGTTTGCAGCAAACCGCGCAAATCCGGGGCTTTCGCAAAGGCAAAGTGCCTTTGGACCTCATCAAAAAGTATTACCTGAAAGACGTCAAAGCGGACGTCGTGAAGCAGGTTGTCAGCGA
>CAYHWW010000174.1:0-6881 GCA_964360145.1 uncultured Oligoflexia bacterium
ACCGGTCGTACCGACGCGACACCTTGGCTTTGTTTCTTCACGCGCCGCGCCTCAACGCGCATGGGGTCATGGCGATCGAGGGCCTCATCACAGAGTAAGTCGAGGAGCCCGGCGACGGTGCCCCCTTTGTTGCGATGACTGAGCAGTGATTTGAGTTTCTCGATCTTCGCCCGCTGCTCTTGGGTCAGCGTGATGGTGAGGCGGGTGAGGTCTGCGGTCACCGCCCGGGTCCGCTGTAGATCGTCGATAAAGGGCCATCTGCTTCGTTGTCGGGTCCTCGCGGCTCCACGCGGCGTACAGAAGTACGCCTTGGTCGCTCGCTGCGGCCCTCCGCCTCGCAGCTGGCCCTTTCTCGACAATCTACCAAAACCAATGTCGATGATACGCGGCCCGTTCTGTTAGCGATAGTGCACCGGTTTCGATTTTCTCTTCGATCTGCGGCACATCCGCCATCAAGCGCATGGCGCCGATGCGGCGGCCCGCCGCATCCTGGGCGTAGCCCAGCTCTCGTACAGCGAAGTCAAACAACGATGAATAACCCAGTCGAGATAGTATCGGCCATCTTGTACTTGCCGCAGTAACTTGAGAATTCGAGTAGTGATGCGGCGTTCTTCGGCTACCGCTTGTTTCAGCTCTGTGATGATGGATTGAGATTTTGTGTTCATGGGCTCTTTGTACCATCGGTTTTCGACACGCTAGAAAACGCACGGAATGGGCTTATAAGCGCAGGCTTTCAAAAACGAGAGACGATGCTCAAATCATCTGGATCGCGTGCACTACGGTGAAAAACAGAGCGATTCCTGGGCATTTCCGGGGCACCATCGCGAAACCACGCCAGACCCCTGTCAAGAGACTCAAAAAATATTTATGATGTTGCAGCGCCATAATCGGAAGTGGCACTGGCATCGTCGGAGGATCCTCTTTGCCGGGGTATCTCACGGCGCAGAAGCGCTGTGCCGGTGTGCTTGGGGCTTAGGGACTGTGAGACAGGTTCATCGGGCTTTGGGGTGGGATCCATTGACGCTACCTGTCTTGACGCCTTGGAGCTTACGCGATGTTTTCTTCTGAAATAATATCTTGGGGGAATTCATGGACAATAGCGGAAGAAAACTGGTGGTCTTGTTGGGTGTGTTTGCTCTTGGCCTCAATGCAGCTAGTGCGCACCAGTCGGTTGCCGCTCTAGAAGCTGACGCCATGATGAAAGAGCCGCAGGCGTCTGCTGAGCTTCTCGGCAGTCGCTACGAGCAGGTTCGTGACCTGTTTGCCGCTGGTCGGCTTCCGACCGTTGCCGAGATGAATGGATGGCGCACAGGGCGCTGCTTTACGGCTGCGGCACCGAACACGGCTCAAAATGGTTTACTCGCAAGCTTTAATCATGATGGGGTTGACGGCGGCCCCCTCTTTCCTGAAAATAGTTGGCGGTTTTTTCCGATCCTGTACAACGATGGTAGCCCAGCCGATTATTACGATACTTTAGGGGAAAGTGCTGAACGTGATGTTTGGGCGCTTATCTCAACTGAGCGTGATGTCGCGCCCGAAGCACGGGATAACAGCTGGGTTGTTGATTACAGCGCTCGGACGACTTGGCAGGTCAGGAAATCAAACGAGTATCTTGTTCAACTCTGGACACAGGATGGCGCTCCCAACGCCTACTGCTACTACTTTCGTGTTGTTAAAGAGAACACGCTCAACATCGCGCCTCCTGAGAGCACAACACCGCCCACCACCATCCCTTGCATTGTTCCCGGCCTTCCATTTCCCCCAGGTTGCGGGCCCTGACTGCTGAACTCGTATTTCACCCCCCATGATTATGGAATTGCTTTCCGAAATCAGGGGGGGTAAAATTACGGCATGCCGCACTCACGTTCGAGGCTTGCCACTACTGCGCTGCTCAAAAGACTACAGTTCACTCCCATTGTTGCCATTCAAGGCGCGAGGCAAACGGGCAAGAGCTTTTTAGCGCGTGAGATCCTCGCCAAACAGGTGGCCTGTTCTGGCTACGTAACCTTGGATGACAAGTCAAAACAAACTCTCGCGCAAGAAAGCCCGCAGACTTTTTTAGCATCGATGTCTGATTCCAGGCCTGCGATCATCGACGAAGCGCAGAAGTCACCGGCACTTTTTGATGCCATTAAACTACAGGTCGATAAAAACCGTCGCCCGGGCTCATATTTGTTATTGGGCTCCACCGAGTTTTCGCTGCTCCAGAACATTCGAGAATCCCTAACCGGGAGAATGGGAAGAATTCGACTTTATCCCATGACGTTCTGGGAGGTGCAGGGCCTGCCCCGCAAGAAAAAAAATCCGACTCGTGCCCAGTGTTTGAAATATTTAGATTCTGGCGGAATGCCAGGGATCGCTTTTGTTAGGGAGGCGCAAGTCCAAGCCGATTTTTTTCAAGATTGGGTCGATCTCACCTGCCAGAGAGATATCCATCAATTCAAGCGCCTGAAGCTCGATACTCAGCTTGCCTACGCGCTACTCAAACACACTGCGGTTCTAGAAGAGCCTACGGCAGCCGCGCTCAGCAAAGCTACGCGTGCCAATCCAAAAAAAGTGGGAACTCACCTTAAAGCACTCTGCGAGCTTTTCGTTTTGACGCGCCTAGATCCCCATCCTTCGGGTACAGGAAAGTCGATTTACCTTCCATTTGATTCTGGCATCGCAGCGCATCTTGGCGCACCGCTCATCAAGCGACTGCAGATTACGCTGATGAACGAACGAATGGCCAAAAATAGTTATTCAGGCGGGAAACGACATACGTTTCAGTATTATCGATCTACCGGCAAGAGGATGGTTCATCTCATAGAGGAAGAGTTGGGTGGAAAAACTCGTGCCTTTCAGGTCATGGATCGGGAATCAGTCAAGAAGCCAGACTTAGAGCTCTTGAAAGCATTTAGAAAAAAGAACCCAGCATCCGAGGTCTATTTGATCGCCCCCGTGCTTGAGCCATGGAAATTCGAGGGCGTGAACGTTGTGCGCTGGGAATGGATGTTTGATTGACGCGTGCCGTCATTGAACTCGTATTGACAGCCCCCGCACCTGTCCGTAGAAAACGAGCAACTTTCAAGGAGTTGTTCCATGCGCAAAATCGCGTCTGTTGTTTCTTCCCTGGTCCTTGCCGCCGCAATTGCGGGTTGCTCCGACGCCGCTGATTACGCCGCCCAGATCAGTGCCGCCCTTCGCGGCGAACAGACGGGCTACCAACAAGTGCGTGCTGCCGCAAAAAACGGCCTGCGCGGCGATCAGGTGGCTGATGGCCTCCAGAGTTGGGCTTCCTCCCTTGGTGGCGTAGCTTCCAATATCGATAATCTGAGTAACCGTCTGCGCCGCCACCCCGAGGAGCGGGCCAAGGTTGACCAGGCCTTCTTCACCCAGCTGCGCGCCGGCCTTGATGCTATCTTGAACCGCGACGAGAGCTTCCGGCCCCTGACGCCATCCTGGCGCATGGGGGACGCCGCCCGCGCCACCGCCCAGATCAGTGGCTCCCTCTCCACTCTGCGCACGCAGTACGCGGTGCTCTTCGAGACCGCCGCTCCCGGTCGCGAAGGCATCACTCCGGTGGACCCCCTGCTTGATAGCCGCCTCTACGACACCTACCCGGACTGCGTGAACCAGTTCGTCATGTTGGGCATTGGTAGCGCTGACCAGGCCTGTGAGGGTTATGGTCGTAACGTCTGCGGGCATCAAATGCGCCTTCTCAGCTGCGTGGCTGTGAAGGTCATGAGCGGCGCCCTGGCTGGCAATGGTTGCACCGTCACTGAGTGCGATCGCGTGGACCCGGGTAACTGCAGGACGAGCGCCGCCAGCTGGGTCGGTGAAGTGCGCGGTTGTGCTTCCTCAACGCCCATCGAAGGCCCTGGTAATTAACTCCTCCTGTGCGGGCGCCCCAGCGCCCGCACAGCCAGCAGCACGCCGCTCACCAGCAAGATGATGGCGCCAGCCTCCAGCGCCGTGGGCCCGCGGCGTTCCCAGAGAAAACCATAGAGCAGCGCGAACACGGTTTCAGAGGCGATGAGCTGGCCGCTCAGCACCGTGGGTAGAGTGTGGGCGGTGATGTTCCAAAACCACAACGCAACCCAGGATGCGCCCAGCCCCATGGCAGCCGACCACAGCAGATAGGAACCCAAACCGCCCGAGGCGCTCAGGTCAGCGAAGGCCTGCACCGTGGCGGCGGGCCCCGTGAGGGCCAAAACCAGCACGGGGGAGAAAACCAGCGTGAAGACACCGGTGAGGCTTGCCCAGAGGCTCCCGGAGATGCGCGGGTTCGCCTTCAGAAAACGGGCGTTGGCGTGGGCGTACCACGTCCAAAGTGCCAGTGAGATGAGGAGGCAGGCGACCCCCGGCCCGGGGTTTTCAGCACGGCCCATGGCGCCCCCTCGAAAGAGGCTCGCATTCACCAGCACGATGCCCGCGACGATGAGGGAAAGGGAGGGGGCGAGGCGAGCATCAACGCGCCAGCGATTCCCCGCCAAGGCCACGGTGACGGGCAGTAAGCCAATGATCAACGATGAGGCCGTTACGCCAGCGTAGCGGATACCGAGCACGAGAAAAAAATAATAAAGGGAATTCCCCGCCAGCGCGAAGAGCGCCGCCTGCCTCAGGGCTTTTCGCGACACGAGAGCCTTAAAGGCGGTGCCTCGGCGCCACGCCCAGGCAAGGGCCAAGAGCGACACAAAACCATAGAACGCAAAACGCCCACAGGCGATGAGGGTTGCAGGCACCTGGGGCAGGATTTTGGGCACCACGAAGACGAAACCCCAGAGGGCACCGGACGTGAGCCCCGCCACGATGCCTTTTGCCTGTGTGGTTTTCATCAGCTTATAGTAGTGGAACAAATCATGGGTCACCATCGCCAATCACTTTTGGGAAAGCTGAAGCATGCCGGCGATGAGGTCCTCGTCATTGGTGGCGGGGTGTCCGGCTTGCTCGCCGCCCACTATGCGCGCCGCGCCGGGTGGGACGTCACCGTCCATGAGGCATCACACCGCCCCGGTGGTCTCATCCGCACGGTGCAAACCCCGTTCGGCATGGCGGAGGCCGCTGCCCATTCCTTTCTCATGACCCCGGCCTTTGCCGCGTTATTCGCGGACCTGAGCCTCAGCGCGGATCTCTTGCGACCCCGGCATCGAGCGCGCTTCATTTACAGAAATGGTCGCATGAAGCGCATGCCTCTCAAGGCCACTGAGCTTCTGCGCCTCATGAAGGGGCTTGCCCGGGTGCCCATCGAGGCTGCCATGACCGTGGCTGAGTTCGGCCAAGAGGTACTGGGGCCCGCCGGTGGGAACTATCTGCTGGAGCCCGCCATGGCGGGGATTTTTGCAGGTGACCCCCAGCGCCTGGACTTAGCCGCGGTGTTGCCCTTCTTTGAAGGGGCCGAGGGCCATACCGTGCTCTCGTGGCGCAAAGCGAGCCGCGCCCTGGGGCGCAAGGCCCAGTTGCCCCAAGAACTGGAGATTCTCGGCGGGGCGCCACAGCCTGCTGCGGCCACATCTTCTACCCCTGGGGTGAAGCGACGCCCTCGCTCCCTGCGTGGCATGTTTGTCCTGCGAGGTGGCACGGAGCAACTCATCTCGGCACTGGCCGAGGGGTTGGGCGCCGCCTTGAGGCTCTCAGCCCCGGTCAACGATCTGGGGCCAGCCCTTGCTGAGGGTAAGAACATCATTCTTGCCACCGATGCGGCGACCACCTCTAAACTTCTTGCCCCCCACTTGCCAGCCCACCTCGGTGCACGCCTTGCCGCCGTGGAGTATGTGCCGCTTCTTACCGCCACGGTCTTCGTCAAGCGAGGGCGGCTTGCGCGGTTCAAAGAGGGGGTAGGGGTGCTTTTCGCCCGGGATCAGGGCGTGCGGGCCTTGGGTGTTCTTTTCAATTCCTCGGCCTTCGCCGGTCGGGTGGCCCCGGGCCACGAGGAGCTGGTGTCTTTCACCATCATGTACGGGGGGGCCACGGACCGCGGGGCATTGGCGGAAAATGACTCCCGCGTGAAAACCTGGATCACGGAAGACCTCAGTACGCTCTTTGGTCTTGTCGGCGAGGGGACTCAGATTTTGGAGCATGTGGAGATCACCCGCTGGCCGCGGGCCTTGCCCCATTACACCGGCGATCTTCGAGCATTATGGCCGGACCTTGCCGCGGCGCTTCCCCCCGGGGTCGCCGTATTTGGCAATTGGACGGGTCAGGTCTCGTTGCGGGGGATGGTGGAAAGCCTGAATCAGCGTTTTCCCGTACTCATGAACCAGTGAACGTCCTTGCCAGTTCCAGGCGCAGCCCGTACCGTTAGTCCATCATGATGGAACGATCCGCCGAACATGGCACACAAACAAATGAAAATTCCCTGCGCATTTTGTCGAAAGTGATTGTGGGTAAGCTCGAGAACGCCAAGATGATCGAGTTTAATCCCGCCAATCGAAACGACCTTCGGGAGGCGTTCTACCGCCTGCTGAATAATTTCATGCTCACTGAGCAGGGCCTGGTGAACCAGGTGCGGGGCGAAATCGAAGCCAAGTTGGGGAAGATCTCCGATGCGGAGCTCACCCAGACCGAGGCTTTCAAGATGCGCAAGCGCGCCCTCAAAGAGCAGTATGAGGATAACAAGATTGTGGGCTTCTATCTGAAGACGTCGCTAAAGGATCTCGCCACCAAAGCGGGCGACTTCTTCCTGCGCAACTCGCTGGTCGAGGAAGTGTTCGCCGACGACGATGAGATGCGCAAGCTGGTGCTTACATCCATCAGCACCTTCGACGAGAGCAAGGTCGCTACGTAGGCTCTGTTTTGTCGCGGATCCTCAACCAAAATTCCGGTTAGGCGAAGGTATTTTCCCGGGGAGCGAGGCGGAGGAGGAAGTGGCCGACCAAAGCGCACTCCTGTGCGCTGCGTGG
>CAYHWW010000175.1:0-6876 GCA_964360145.1 uncultured Oligoflexia bacterium
ACGAAGCCAGGCGGGAAAAGACCGAGCCTACGTGATAGGCTTCAGGTATGACGAGAGCCTTGGACATTTTGCAAAGCGTCCTCTTCCTCTTCATCGCGCTCCTCCTCCTCACCGGTGGCGTGAAGACCCCGACCTGGGAGCTCGCCCAGGTGGACCTTTTCGGCTGGGCGTTGCTCCTCGTTACGGTGGCACGTCAACTGCGCACCGGCGTGCCGTTATCCCCCCAACTCAGCCAGTGGCTGAGCCACTGGCTCGCCCCATTCGTGAGGCGCCATGGGGTCAAGGCAGCCATCGTCGCTTATTGCGCGCTCCATTTTGCTGTTCTCCGCGCAAAATATGGCTCTTTTGATCTTGAAGCCTATGACCTGGGCTTCGTGGGCCAAGCCGTTTGGTCCACGGCCCATTTGCCTCAGCCCGCGCACTTCCTCCACTCCAGTCTGAGTCGGGGGGGCACCTATCTTGGCGAGCATTTCTCGCCGATCCTCGCCGTGCTGGCCATCCCCGTGCGCTTTTTTCCAGAACGCGCATCAATATTTGTTGATGCGCTTTTCTGCGCCCAGGTGGCGCTCATGGGGGCCAGCGCCTGGCTCCTCTACCTTTTAGCGCGGCAGCGCAAACTCGGGGAGGGTGCTGCTGCCGCGGTGGTGGCGCTTTTCTTGCTTTACCAACCCACCCGGGCCGCGATGCACTTCGCGTTCCGTGAAGACCTCTTCTTCATCCCCCTCATCTTCGCCGCGCTGCTTGCCTTGGAGCGAAAACGCACGGTCTCCTTCTGGGCCTGCTGCGCCGCCATCTGCCTTGTTAAAGAGAACGGGCCCCTCGTCACCGCCCTTCTCGCGGTGCCGTTATTTTTAAAGAGGCGCAAAGGCGATGGCATCGCCCGCGATGGCATTGCCCTCATCGTCGTCTCCGCGTTGATCTTCTGGGTCATCAACGCCAAGGTCATGCCTGCCTGGGCACCGTCCACCGGCGACATTGGTACGGTGGCGTCCCGTCGCATGGGCGGTGCCCTGGGGCCGCTGCTTGCTTCCAAATTTGAGTGGAAGACCCTGCGTTATCTTGTCCAGGTGCTCTTACCCTTCGCCGTGGTGGCGGTGCCCTGTTGGTCTTGGCTTGGAGCCGCCGCTCTTGTGGCCATGAATCTCATCATCTCGCTACGGATGGTGGGCTTCCATTACGAGTGCGTCACGATCCCATTTCTCATGTATGGCTTCATCACCGCTCTGCAGGCGCGGCCGGCGGGGCCAAAACGTCGTTTTGCTGGCATCATCGCCGCATGCGCCCTGCTTGCGGTATTCGGCCGCAGCCCGGTGCTCGCCCTCCGTCAACACTGGCCCCGCGGTGAGCATCGCTGTTTGGAGTCTCTGCTTCAAGCCCTCCCGCCCAAGGCCTCCATCGCGACACAAAGCGGGCTTTTCCCCCATCTTATGGCTCGCCAAGACATTTTTTTGCGAGGGCTCGCCACGGCCCTGCAAGAAGACTATCTCGTGGTTTCAAAACTCCCCGGCATCAGCACCTATGCGACCCCCCTGCTCATGGGGTGGTTGGACTCCTTGTCTACCCAGCGGCCCGACTACCATCTCTTATTTGAGGATGGTCGCCTCCGGGTCTGGTGCCGTGCGCCTGTCTGTACGAGCACAAACACGTTGGCAGCGGTGCGCGCCTTGAGTAACATCCAAGCGGCATGCTCCACTCACTAGTCATCCCCGTTTACAATGAAGCCGCCGGTCTCGATGCCCTTTCCGAGGAGGTGGCGCGCCTTGCTGATCATGTGGCGGCCGATGGCAGTGAACTCGAAGTGATCTTTGTCAACGACGGCAGCCGCGATGGCAGCGAGCAGGCCCTCGATGGCCTTGCCGCCCGGGACCAGCGATTCAAGGTCCTTCATTTTTCACGCAATTTCGGCCACCAGATGGCTATCACCGCGGGCATCGAGTGGGCCAGTGGCGCCACGGTGTCCGTGATGGATGCCGATCTCCAAGACCCGCCCGCCGTGATCCTCGACTTTCTTGCCAAGTGGCGGGAGGGTTTCGAGGTGGTCTATGGTGTGCGCGAGGCGCGGGTTGGGGAGACCTGGTTCAAGCTTTTTACCGCGAAAATTTTCTACCGCATCATCCGGCGCCTCACCAACGTGGAGATCCCCGTGGACGCGGGGGACTTTCGTCTCATGGACCGCCGTGCCGTGGATGCGCTGCTCTCCATGAAAGAGCGGCACCGCTTTATCCGCGGCATGGTGAGCTGGGTGGGGTTCCGTCAGGCTCCCGTGCTTTATCAGCGCGAGAGTCGTCGCTTCGGGACGACTCATTACCCGTTTCGGAAGATGCTGCGTTTCGCCTTTGACGGGATTACATCATTTTCAGCGGTGCCGTTGCAGCTTGCCACCTGGCTCGGGCTTCTTTCCGCATCCCTGGCTTTAGCCGCCAGCGTCTGGGCGGTTTGGGGGCACTTCATTGCCAACATCACCATCCCGGGCTGGACGTCGCTCACGCTCATCGTGCTTTTCCTCGGTGGCGTGCAGATGCTCGCTTTGGGCATCATCGGCGAGTATCTGGGTCGCATCTATGATGAAGTCAAGGGACGGCCCCTTTATCTTGTGCGACGCAGCGTAGGCATTGCGCCGCCTATCCATCGCTAATCACCCTTGTGAATTTTTCTTGTTGGCGGTCAAATATGGGGCATGTCCATGAGGTTCACCGTTCTTGTCTTGTGCGCCGTGCTAGCAGCTTCCTGCGGTCGCTATGATCGGGACCCTGAGTTGTCAGGCACGACCTCGGTGAATTTCAGGGCGGCCCCGGCCAGCGGCCAGGCGCTTAATGTGTTCGAAGACTTCGCCTTTGTGGGTCGCATCCTCAACGGGGCCCTGTTCAATCAGGGGGAAGGCGATCTCATCGAAACTTTTTCCAGTGTAGCCGGCGGCCTCATGGTCTTCGCCGCCAACGCGGGCAACCACGCGTTGGGTGGCAGCAGGTTTCTTTCCGGCGCGGGAGCGGGTGCCAGCCTCAATTGGATCATTCCCAACGGCGACTATCGGTTTTATCTCGTGGGTTATTCCGCGGCGAGCATGGGTGGCACGCCTGCTTGCGCCGCGGCCAACGGTGGCAATAGTCTTCGTCTCGGGGGCGGGACGTTCACGGTGGCGATGACCGCGGGGGCTTGCAACGGCCCGCCGTTCGTCGATGGTGGGACAGCGCCTGGAGGCCCCATCGCCGTGTCGGGATTTGAAGTCCTGGGTTGCACGAATATCGCTGACTTAAGTGTACTCGCTTACAGCTCTGGGTACGGCGGCAGTTGCAACGTGGATGTGATCGATAAGGCCATGGTGAAACTTGTGGAGTGGGATCACTTTGATGCACCTCGTCCCCCGCCATTCAATGGCCCAGGAATCAACACGGGTTGCATCGATGTCTATCCGACGACCAACGCATTCACTGCGTATGTTCCAGTGCAGGGTGGTGCCAACGCCGCCATGCCCATAGGTACGGTGCTTGGATTGTTCGGGGCTGCTGGATGCGCGGATGGGGACCTTGTGCGTGGGTTCTTCCTAGAGGGTGGGTTGGCTGCTCCCGCGAACAGTGGCGCTTTCCCTGCGGCCACTCAGCTCATCGCTCCGGGCGGGCCCCAGCCACCTCGCGCAGATCTCGGGCGTTGGATTTTCGATGGGACCGCGACGGCCCGGCTCTACATGAAAGCGCCATAGTCCATGATCCACCTCCTCCTCATCACAAGCCTCCTCGCCTGCGCCGCCGATGTCGAGTCGGCGGCCACCGCGGTGGACGTGAAGGGTGCGGTGCAGTTCCGCACGAAGAAAGGTGCGCTGGAGTCTCTCTTCAGAGGGCGGCGCGTTCCGGCGGGGAGCACGGTGATCACCCCCGCAGGGGCCTTCGCAAAGCTGAGCTTCATCGATGGCAGTGAAATCACCGTGCAGCCCGGGAGTCAGTTTCGGGTGGATCTGCCCCCCAGTGAGGAGCAGCCCGGGGTGTTCTCTCTCCTTTTGGGTGGTGTGAGAGCCAAGTTCTCCAAAGCCATCAATGAAAAACCAAAAGCATTGATCCGCACCAATCACTCGGTCATGGGTGTGCGGGGCACCGAGTTCCAAGCCGTGTACAACCCTCAGAACCGCGTTGCGTCCGTGGTGACCTTTGAGGGGCAAGTGGCCGTGGTGAGCGCTGATGTGGGCTCCATCCCAGACTCGGCTCGCCTGCTCGGCTCTTATGAGGCTGCGGTATCCGACCGCGACCGCGTGGCCTTCGTCGGCACTGGCCAGTACAGCGGCGTCACCCCCGGCGTGGCCCCCAGTATCCCCGTGCGCATCTCGCCGGCGCAATTCGAGACCTTGCGCCTGGTGAATGCTGCGGTGCCCGCGGCAGTGTCGGCGCACGCATCCGAAGCTGCGGCATCATCGCCGGTGCCGCCCGGCGTGGATGCCCGGCTCCTCGCCACGGCGGCCCCCGCTGCTTTGCAGGCGGATTCCCCGGGGGATGGAGCACCCCACGTCAACGACGTCGTCACTGGTGGTGGCGGCTTTGTAGTGACGGCGCCGCCGGAGGGTTTTGTGGATGGGGCCACGGGCCGTGTTGCCCCTCCTGCCGGCGGGTTTGTTGACTTGAAGAGCGGTATTTACGTGCCGCCGCCTCCGGGCAGTAGCTTTGACCCCGTGACACAGGTCTTCGTGCCCCCGCCTACGAGGGGATCTTTCAATGCGACCACCGGAGATTTCGCGCCGCCCCCGGGTATTCAACTGGATCCCGTACATGGCCTTGTGGCCGCGGGCGGGGCGCCGGGGGTGTTGCCGCCAATGACACCGGCGGCGGCAGCGCCCGGAGCTGACGCCAACAGCCTTGCCAAGCCTACCGTGGCACCCGCTGTCGTGGCGCCAGGTACGGCGGCACCTCTTGCGCTGCTCTTCGCGGGTGTGGACCCCGCGCTGTTCGCCGGCGGCATGATGGCAGCACCACCGCCGCCGGGCAGCGAATTGCGTACGTACCTGGCGCCCCCTCTCGCCGCGGCTGGCGTGGCGGTGACTCTGCCGCCTTCCGCCTCGGTGGTGCTCTCCGCGGCGCAGCCTCCAAGTGGCGCCGCTCCCACCCCTGGGGGATACTACGCCATGCCGCCTGCGCCGAATGGCCAGTATTATGCGGGCTTTGATGGTTTTCAGCCCCAGTACCCCGTGTATAACCCCTTTCTTTGCCCACCGTACTGCGACCCCGCATATCAACCCGGCTTCTATCCCGGCATGCCGGCGCCTGCCGGTGATACCCGCGTGAGCTTCATCATTAATGAATAAACTTTTCTCATTAACCCTCATCCTCAGCGTGCTCCACACGGGTTTCGGCTCCGGCCTTGCCTGGGCGGAGAACGATCTGGTGGGCGTGCGGGCCGCGTTCCGGCGGGGGGCCTATGTCCAATGCGTGAAGCGCATCGAGGATTTGGGTGAAGAGTGGAGAGGCCGCAGTGATGCCCGTTACTGGATGGGCCAATGCCAAAGCAAGCTGCAGAACTTCGCGGCCGCTGAGAGCGCCCTTTCAGGGTTGAAGGTGAATGACCCCCGGTCCACCTACGCGGACGGTGCTTACCTGCGGGGGCAGGCCCTCTTCGCTTTGGGGCGCTACCCCGAGGCTCTGCGGTCTTTTCAGGAGTCAGAGAAGCTCGAGGTCCTGATCCCTTCCTCTCAGTATTACCAAGGCGTGCTGCTCGCGGACTTGGGGAAGGACTTAGAGGCTGTGCAAGTGCTGAAGCGCGTGGCCGATGATGGCGGCGAGTTGAAGCAGGCAGCACTTTTTCAGCAGGGTGAGATTCACTTTAAGCTCGCGAAAAAAGAATCCCAAGAACCCGCCAAACGCCTGCGCCTGCTGAAGCGCGCCGGCGAGTTTTATGAAGATGCGCTTTTCTTGGATCAAAAGGACGTATTGGCCAATCAAGCCCGGGGGCGTCTCCAGGAAGTGAAACTCCTGCTCGGGGAAAACGTCCCTCGCACGGTCACCGGGGCGGCACGTCCGGTGCAGCCCTATATGGTGCGGGCCACCCTGGACGTCAAGTACGACAGCAACATCGTCAACGAGCCAGAGAAAAGACCGGTCAAGATCTCGAATAAGAGCTCTTATCTCACGCGTTTTGGCGGTTTCAGCAAGTATGAGCTTTTGCTCTTCCGCCGGCTCGCGGTGACGCCGGAGCTGGGCCTCGACTACACGTGGCACGCACGCCGCGCCGTTCCTGATGTGTTCGCCAACGACAATTTTAATTTGGCGCCGGCACTGCGCTTGCGCTTCGATCATTTCATGGGCTCGAAGCCCGCCGCGATATTGTTGGAATATGATTTCGCCTTGCAGCTGCGCGATTACAGCGCCAAGCATGAATTGGAGTACTACAGCCGCAGCCACGCCTTCGCCCTGGGGGAGCGGGTGGAGTGGGGTGAGCCCGGCACCACCACGGTGAAAGGCCTGATCAAGCTCTCTGAGAACTCGAACCTGAGGCTGAACTTCTTCGCCCCCGGCGGCCAGGTGGGTCACACCATATTTCTGCCCAAGCCCTTCGCGCTGAACGGCACGTTCACGTTCGAAGAGCAGCGCGCGAAAGATTTATTCTACGATCAGCGCAACTATCGCCTGAATCTAGGCTATTCCATGCCGGCGCTGCTGTGGAACATCGGTGCCGACGTGAGTGCCAGCGCGAATTTCGCCGACATCCCCCGGCAGGTGGAAAGCCGGGGCCTGGAGAAAAACCTCACGGGCACCGCCACCCTCTCGCGGCCCTTCGACCGCAAAGGCCGCCTCGTGGTGAACGTCAATTATTCCTTCACGAAGTACATTTCGCGGGACACCACGTCCTATGCTTATGAAAAGCATGTCTATGGCGTGGGTGTGGCGGGGACGTTGTAGG
>CAYHWW010000176.1:0-6852 GCA_964360145.1 uncultured Oligoflexia bacterium
GGCGGTCTGCGCCTTGATGGTGATGCCGCGCTCTTTCTCGATGTCCATGTTGTCGAGGAACTGGGCTTCCATCTCGCGGTCAGACACGAGACCGGTGGTCTGGATGAGCCGGTCAGCCAGCGTGGATTTGCCATGGTCGATGTGGGCGATGATGGCGAAGTTACGGATGTTTTTCGGCGCGGCCATGGAGTGGATTGGGATTAGCACGCAGGGCGCGGTGGGCGCAATGAAATGCGGGGTGGTGGAGCCTAGAACGGCGCCCCGCATTGGGCAAACTTCCGTTTAGCGGAAGTTACGGGCTCTGAGAAATTCTCAAGGCCTCCAACTTCCGTTTGGCGGAAGTTCGGAGTCACGGCAGCGAACGCTGGAGGTCCGTGGCCCTCAGGCCAAGTTGTTCGTCGTTCTACCGTCCGGCCTTGACACTGGCGTGGGTTTGCCCCTGACCATGCGTACTGTGTAGCCGGGATACTCCCCACCCTCGATGGCTGCGATGAATTCATCTGGCGTGAAAAGGACCCGCCTTACCTTGTCGTAGAAGAGCTTATTGCGGCCCGTGGGCCCCTCCCTCAAAACGACGACGGGCTTGGAGGCATTGGCACCGGGGCCTCGGGCACCCCGATATTGGCGGCTGTCTTCGGGGTCGGTGATCAGCTCGCCCTTTTTGAGGGCGTCATGGATTTTCTTCAGCAACGTCTTACGCGTTCTCGTCTTTTCTCCATACTTTCGACCGATGGCGTTATTCCAAAGATCCATATTTTTAGCGCCGGGGTTGCTGGCATTCGAATAAAGATTAAGTGGGTCATGCTCATTGAGGCGCCCGAAAGTATCCGCTGTTGGCGCGCCATATATCTGCGTAAAAACACCGCTAACGTAGGCGTGACGAAAAGCATCTACGTCGTTGTCCTCTAAGCCCTTTGCTTTGGGATCTACTTTTCCGTTGGGCAGACAAGACAGGGGACGAATGTTGCGGTGAAAGTATTCGTAGCCCTCCTCCGCCGCTTCATGTTTTAGTTTGAACGGGTCTCTGATTTCCATCATTCTTCCCAAAAAGAAGATTCAAAACAGTACCGCCATGAATCGCGACCACACCTGCGACCGCCATCAAATTAAAAGAGAACGCGCAAAAGGTGGTCACAATGCCGGAACAAAACAAAATGCCCGCTAAAAAATGGCGCCAGGGCGCTCGCCACTCCACGAGAGCGGCGCAGAAGGGAATATTCCAGATCAAGGTGTAGACCACGCCCCGCAGCATCTTGCGCTCGTATGCCACCCAGTGGCTCCCTAACTCTCTGAAGAAGTAATAGCTTAAACCCATCACTGCCAAAACCGCCGCCCTGTTGAGCCACGTCACCATCAATCTGATTCGGTCTTGAGCCATGGCTGAAATATACCTCAAGGCGGAACAGACCACCACGCACCGCCCGCAAGTCACGCCGATGTGACTTCCGCACCTGTCATCCCCCAAGCCGCACACCCGGAAGTCACATTTGCGAGACTTCCCGGACCGCCGCTGGCAACATATCCCGACCATGTCCCCAACCATTAATTTCGCCCAAACCACCGACCCCACCACCCCCTACGAACACCGCGACGGCACTTTCCTCATCTCCACGGACCAGGCCCTCCTCGACATGGATTTCATCCACGCCGAGCTCACCGCCAGCTACTGGGCGGGCGGCATCCCTCGCGCACTGGTGGAAACTTCCGTGCGCCACTCCCTCTGCTTCGGCCTCTACCAAACCGAGACCGGCGCCCCGCGCCAGGTGGGCTTCGCCCGCCTCATCACCGACTACGCCAGTTACGGCCGCCTCTGCGACGTCGTCGTCACCCGGGCCCTCCGGGGCCATGGCCTCGGCAAGCTCCTCACCGCCGGCCTCATGGCCCACCCCGTGGTGGCCCAACTCCGTCGCATCACCCTTTCCACCAAAGATGCCCACGGCCTCTACAAGAAATTCGGCTTCACCCCCCTTGATGACGTCAATCGCCACATGCAAATCAACCGCAAAGCGCTCTACAAAACTCCACAATAACACCCGTCTTTTTGCTACGATGCGTCCATGGAAGTCCGTATCGATTACACCTCCGTGCTGCGTGCCTTCGTGGGTCAGGGCATCGACTTCGCAGTGGCCGGGGGCTTCGCCGTGGTGGCCCACGGTCCCATCCGCGTCACCATGGACTTGGACTTGGCGCTGGCCGATGAAAAAGGCATGAAAGCAGCATCCTTCTTCCATGAAAAGCAACCCTTCCTCGTAGTTGACCTGCTCTTCACGGAAGAATTTCGCTTCACAAAAAAAAACATCGAATACATACCTCTCTTCGGAATCGAATGCCCCGTGCTCGACATCCCCACTCTCATCAAACTGAAAACCATAGCCGGCCGAGAAAAAGACCTGGACGACATCAATGCCCTCAAAATGCTCATTAAAAAAACCTGAGGAAAAAACCTGGGGTACCCCCGCGTCCTATTTCCCAGTGTCGCTGCATACCTCCCCCCTGGAAAAAGAAGACCTTGCCTACTCTTTATCCCTCACCGCCGAGCAACGCATCTCCTGGCTCATCATGATGCAGGAACTGCTGCTAAAGCAGTTCAAGAAACCTCAAACATGAAACCCGGCGACGTCATTGAACTCTCAGTGGAACGCATGAGCTACGGCGCCGCCGCGGTGGGACGCTATTCCGTCGGCGGCCCTGAAGACCGCCCCGTGGTGGTCTTCGTGGATGGCGCGGCCCCCGGCGAGCGCATCGAAGCCCGCATCACTAAACAAAAGAAAAATTACTGGGAGGCCTCCCTCGTTCGCATCCTCACGCCCTCTGGCGAGCGAGTCACGCCTCCCTGCCCGGACTTTGGCGTCTGCGGCGGCTGCCAGTGGCAGCACTTAAGCTACGCCGCCCAGCTCCGCGCCAAGGCTGACGTGCTCCTCCACCAGGTTCAGCGGGCCACTCACCTGCCCCGAGAAAAACTGGAATCCCTCCTTGTCACCCACGGCGCCGTGAACCCCTTCCGATACCGGGCCCGGGTGCAAGCCCGGGGCAACGGCAAGGGCATCGGTTACTTCAAGGCGGGCTCTCGAGAAATTGTCCATACAGAAGACTGCCTCATCATCCGCCCCGAAATCAGACGGGCCTGGGATAATTTTCAGGCGACGAAACCACTGACAGAGCTCTCCCGCAAAGAGGGCATGTTCAAGGTGGAGTGGACATTGACGGAAACTGGCCAGGTACGCGAAGCCATCAATCAAGAACACGCAGCTCTCGGCTTCACTCAAATCAACCCGGAGCAAAACGAAGTCCTCCGCACGGTAGTGGAAAAAGCGGTACTGGAGGGCACCGGAGGCCGCGACCTCCTGCTGGACCTCTACGCTGGCGACGGCAACCTCTCGCGCAAGCTTTCACCACGCTTTGAGCGAACGGTGTGCGTGGAGACCCACGGCCTGGGCCGCACGGCGGAGCGTCTTTTCCAGCATCTGGAAATCACCGACGTCTCCCAGCTCCCCGGCGGCGTGACTCACGTCTCTGAAGATGTTGGAGACTTCCTGCGCAGCCCCCGCTTCAAAACCCTAAAACCCAATGCCATCATCGCCGACCCGCCCCGGGAGGGCCTTGCCGGCACCGCGGCCCTCATTGCTCAACGCCATGTACCCACAGTAGTGCTCGTCTCCTGCGACCCGTCCACGCTGGCCCGGGACCTCGCCGCATTCATCGACACCTACGAAATTCAGCGACTGCACCTCGTTGATATGTTCCCCCAAACCTATCATCTCGAAATTGCTGCGGTGCTCCATCGTCTTTAAGTTTCGCGCACTTGCGATTGAAACGCATCGAAGTGTTTTACACTGTTGAGTAAGTGAAAAAAGCCCCCTACAAATTCCCTCGATGCCGCAAACAGCGCGTGGGGTAAGGGTGTGTTTCGCAGTATTCACCGGGTGGTTCCTGGGGACAGTCTTCGTCTGCTCCTCAGCATGGGCATTGCCCATCCCGCCCCAGATCCACGCCTTTCTCTTGGCCAGAGGCCGCACGGATCTCATTTCACGGTTTGAATCCATCCCCGAACTCTCCCCGGAAGAGTTCGCGGCGCAGTTCGCCGCCCGTCAACAACGGCCCTTGGGTGCTGGCTTCAACGGCCTGGTTTTTGTCGATGACCAAAACAAAGTCACGAAGTTCAGCAATGCCGTCATTGCCTCCATCGGCAAAGTCACCCTGGACACTCGCCCCGGTGTCCTGCGCTTCAGCCCAGAGCAAATTGCGGCACTGGCCCCCCACTGGGCAGGGCTCAACGCCAATGACGGAATGCGCTCCGCCAACATCCCTGAGCTGAGGGGCGTTGATGGCGACACCCCCCTGGGCTCCCAGCCCCTGGGCGAAGAACTGCTCGGCTCCCTCGTATGGGCGGCGTTCAACCCACGCTACACGACCATGCCAGAGGTGGTCTCCAGCGATGGCCTCGCCTTCCGCACGCGCTTGGTTGAGGGGGTACCCCTGGCGAAAATTCTCCGCTCCCAACGGGACGGCACCGCACTCCACCGCGGCTATGACATGGCGAAAATCTGGCGTCAGGTGATGTTTTGGCAGCAGATTGGTCGCATGATGCTACGGGATTGCGGCCTCACCCTGGATCTCTTCCAGCCCAACAACATGATGGTGGGTGGCACCCGTGACAATCCGCAAATCGAAGTTCTCGACCATGCCCTGGCTCGTCCCTCTGAACAGGCCATGGCGTTCTATCGGGAAAGAGACTGGGTCATACCGTCTCCGCCTTTCCCCGAAAGTGAGCTCCGCCTCATCGTATGGCCTACAATGTCTCAACACATCGTCTCCAGTATGCTGTGGGGGCTGAGTTTCCAACAGGCCATCGATTACCTCAAAGCGTATTATGACCTGAATGACACGCATGATGCGATGCGTCGACTGGCTGCCCTCGAGCCCTGGACCATCGTGGAAGCCCCTTTTCTCGGGGATTATACGAATATTCGCATCGCACGTCGCATCCTCAGAGTGCACGGCTCACGGGTTGGCGCCGCCATTCGTCGTGCGGAACGAGACGGCGTGGAGCTTCAATCGTTAGCAGGCTATGTGCGCAAACCGGCGAAAACTGCCCCACGCTCTCGTTGTGTCGTAGCTCTTGAGCCGCGAAACCACTGAAGTTTGTTGACACTCTCGCTTGGCTTTTCTTACTCTATAAGGAGGAGGAGAAATCCTTGATGTTGACCCGCGTTAGAACCGCCCTTGCCGCCGCGCTCCTTGTTTCTCTGTCGCCTGGCTGCTCCAGCATGTCCCGCAATGAGGACCCCACCGCGACGAACCGCTCGCCGCAGGAAATTTCTGATCTTTACACGGACCTCGCCACCAGCGCCCTCATCAATGATGACCTCCCGCGCGCCATCGAAAATCTGCGCACGGCATTGAAATACAACAGTGATAACGCCGTAGCACACAATCATTTAGGTTTAGCATTGATCGGCATGGGCAAACGCGACGAGGCCCGCACCGAATATGAACGAGCCATCTCCATCAATCCAAAATATTCAGATGCCATGGTGAACCTGGGTACCTGGCATTTCGGCAAGAGTGATTTCATCACCGCACGCCACTACTACAGCAAGGCGCTGGATAACCTTGAATACAAGAGCCGCTACCTGCCCCTCACAAGCCTTGGCCACATCGACATTGTTCAGGGCCGCCGGGAAGAGGCGCGCAAGCATCTCTACGAAGCCTTGGCGGAAAACCCCGAGTATTGCCTGGCACATATGCTCCTGGGCCATCTTTACGACAAAGATGGCCGCTTCGACAAAGCCCGCGACGAGTTCAAACAGTCCATCAAAGGCGTCTGCGCCAAAAATAGCGAAGGCCAGTATCAGCTGGGCATGGTTTACATGAAGTTGAAGGACTACGGCGGCGCGCGGTCCCAGTTCACGCGAATTCTCGAATCTTTCCCCAGCACCAATATGGCGGATCTGGCCGGGGAACGAATGAAAGAAATTCCCTAAGTCACCGACGGAGCTCCATGGATACGGGCAACAAGCTTGGCGAATATCTGAGATCCGAACGGGAAAAGCGACAGATCACCATTGAGCAGGTCGCCTCGGCGACCAAGATCAACGTCAAGCTTTTGCATGCCCTGGAGTCAGACAACTACGATGCTTTGCCCGCCAAGCCCTTCGTGCGGGGATTCGTAGCCAATTACGCCCGCTATATCGGCCTGGACCCGCGCATGATCGTGGAGCAGTTCGAGGGGTACCTCGAAATCCATGCGGGCAAAAAGTTCAAACGCCCCGACAACATGCCTCACATCTTCGTGGAGAAGGACACGTCCGTGGACCGCAGCCGCACCATGCTGGCTGGCATCATGGGCGCGTTCCTGATCATAGGCATAGTGGCCATCGTGTTAGTGAAGCCCTCCATAAACAAGCGCAGCCATGGACGCACAAAGGTCACCGAGATAGCCAACTCTCAAGTTTACACCGTGCCACTGCCAGCCTCAGAGGGCTCCGTGACCGTCGTCACGGCACCCATGAAAGCTGCGGCACCCGCTCCCGCATACTCAGCCCCAGCACCTACGCCCGCCATTGTGACCCCCTCCCCCAAGGCCGTGGCGCTAGAAAAGCCCGCCATGGACCATGGCACCGTCCCCGCCATCCCGCTGGTTCTCGCCCCTGTCAGCGCAACACCGTCCCCCGCGATCCCGGTGCCCTCTCCAAGCCCGAAGCCCTCTCCGCTACCCAAGCCATCACCAAAAGCATCGCCCGCGCCGTCGCCAAGGCCCTCCGTGGCGGCTGACGGCAATGTGAAGCCCCCCCGCATCCCCGACAAAGAGGTACGCCATCTGCTTGTCGTGCGCGCCAAGGAAGACTCCTG
>CAYHWW010000177.1:0-6711 GCA_964360145.1 uncultured Oligoflexia bacterium
ATTGCCCAGAAATCGGACAGCGAAGCTGCGCCGGAGCAGGATGCGTAGGCGACGGCACTTCATGTGCGCCGCGTGGAGCGGGCGACGACGACAACGAAGCAGATGGCCCTTTATCGACGATCTACAGGCTTTGTGCTGAGCTCACGACGAGGAAAATGCGATGTTCCGGGCTTTCAGAGGCATCGGGCATTTCAAAGAAGAGCTGAGCACTGCCGTTGTGCACGTTGAGGTATTCGCCACGCAAACCAAGAGAGACCTGGCCGCCATTGTTTTGAATCACGGGGAGTTGCACTTCAACCATGGCAATGTCCACGGGATGTTCGCTGTCGGTCATGCGGGTGAGGTGAGCGGCAATGTCCACCACTTGATCGCAGTTGATGTAGCCGCCCAAGCCGTAGGCGCCATTGACGCCATTCAGGGTGGAGAGGGAAGCACCACCACGGATCACGGCCATCATACGGCAGGTACCCGCGGGGACTTGAAGGCCCGCGGCGGCCATGGGCAACCACTGGATGTAGTTGCGGGGAACGCCACCGTCTTGAAGAACAGCGTTGCCGTCGATGTTGATGGGCTCAAGGCCCAGTACGAAATAACCATTGGAGGGGAGAACGTTCACGCCGCCGGTGTGGGCGAAGTTGATGCCGAAGGTGTTGCCGATTTGGATGCGCAAGCTGTCGATACCGTAGAGCGAACCACGCTGGTGGGTGGAGGTGCCGAAAGCGACGCCGCCTTCGTGGCGGCCCGCATCGTTAGCGGTGTAGCCGTAGTAGGGCATGATGCCGGGGTAGGTGACCGAGAATTGGTCTTCGGCAAGGCGGGGGGGCCTTGATTGCGCGGAAGCCTCTGGACTCGCCATGAGGGCGCAAAGCACGGAAAGGGATAAGAAGCTTTTTTTCATGGGGGATACTCCTGTGGAAAAGTTCAGTGGGGCGAGTGCTATCAGGGTGGGGGTTGAAAATCAAACTGAAATAGTTGGCTTCTCAGGGCCGCTCGCGGCGTTCGGGGTGGAGGTCCAGGATGCGCCGGATGCCGCGCTCCAAGAACACGGTCTCACGGACATCGCTTGAGACTTCGCCCATGGCGAGGCTGGGGTTGTATCCATTCACCTGAGGATATTCCTCATTGTAAGTCAGCGACGTCAGTACGTAACTGCCCTGGTGATAGTTGGGGGGCAGATCGAAAAGGCAGCGGTAGTACCTCACCCCCTCGCGGGTCTCCACGGCCTGTGTTTCGAACTCTGCCTCCATCGGGATCCCATGGGGGTTTCTCATATGAGCTACGCCGTGCAACGTGCCGCGGTCGATGCCCGTGAAGGGGATGAGGACGCTGATGCGGGTCGGCTCTTGAGGGGTTGCCGGGGTGATGAGGGCCATTTCGAGCTGGTTTTCGTCCGGTGTGATGACCGAGGTATCGCCGTTGGTGGGGTTCCAGGAAAAACGCAGGTTCTCAAGGGGCGGCGCGGTTACGGGATTGAGGCGTGAGCTGACGCGCCCTCGTTTATAACTAAAGCGAATCTCGGAGAGGCGCAGGGTTTGGGCTGGGATGCGGGGATTCAAGGTGAAATTGAATTCGTAGAAGGGGGACCCCTCGACCCGGCGCGGGGCCAGTTCACCGCTGAGCTTGACGATGTATATTTCGAGACCTGAGCGATCCACCGCGGCGATTTTTACATGAAGGTCTTCCAGGGAATGGCGGCGCAGCGCTTCGGGAAGGGTAGGCACGGGGATGCGCAACCGGAAGCGGGGGTTGCCACGGCTGCGGGTGTCCAGCGGTGTGATGGTAACCGCCGAAAAGTCATACTCCGCCGTGACTTCGCGAGGTTCGCCCGTGCCGTCACCGGACGGTAACTCCACACGAATATTATTGAAGACATCGTATTCAAGGGTTTGTTCATTGCCAGTGCGATCTTCAGCGGTGATGTAATCCAGGTGATAGGTGCCCGCGGCGCCCATGATGTGAGTGCTGGCCTCTGCTTCAAAGGAGGTGTGGCCATCCACGATGCTTGTGGTGCCGCCATCGCCGTTCACAGCGACGTAAAGCAAGTCATTGTCCGGGCCATTGAAGAAGAATGTCACCTTGCCTATCCCCGAGAGGTTATCGCTCAAGTCGCGGATGCGGACGCGGAACACGGCGCGGTCTTCCTCTTTGCGGAGGTACGTCACCTGGATGCTTTCGCTCCCGACGTTGTCGAGGGATGGCGGGTCGATGTCCTCGTGGGGCGAGGTGAGGTAGATGACGGCCCGGCGGTGGGCGCTGGTGTAATAGATCGTATTTACAAAGATACTTTCACCCATGAAGCGGTGCTTGCCGGGGGTCAGGCTTCCCATGCGTTCGTTATTGAATACATAACCGCTGAAGTGCACGGCGAAGTCCTCGAGAATGTTTTCACGGGAGTAGTCATCCATGAATTCCTGGGGGCCATTGGTGCGCAGCGCCCAGTGTTCGGGAGCCAGCACCGAGGGGTTGCTCACGCCGGGGGCGGCGTTCCAAGCGAGGTCGATGAATTGCCGTTGCTTCGCCGCGCTGAGGGAGTGCCACACGGCATGGCCGATCTCGTGGATGAGCGTGCCCTCGGCATGGGCATCCACACCGGGCTGGAAGGCGGCATCCGTGAGAATGATGGCAAGGCGCGCGGGGCTGTAGAGACCGAGCACTTCACGGTCACCGTGTCCTTCATCTTTGATTGTGATGCCCTCTTGCATGCGGATGATGCGGCGGACCTGGAGATTGGCGGTCATCTCAGGGGGTAGATCCAAGAACACTTTGAGTGTGGTGGTGAGCTCGGAGCGAGTCATGGGCCGTGAGCTGTTCTTCTCGGGGTCAGTGGCCTCAGCCCTTGTCGCGACGTGGTACTTTTCTAAAAGGACGCGTTCAAGATCGGCGGTGCTCGATAGAGCCGCCACGAGCTGCTCAAAAAGGGCGTTGTTGTAATCGACGAGATAAAGCGGAGTCCCTGGGACGGGCCCAGCGGAATCGCTGTGTTCCACGGCTGCGGTAAAGAGATGCTCGCCGGCGTTATGTGAGAACGTGATGTGGGTCAGGGACTCAGCGAGGGGGGCCGGAACGCGGCTCCCCCGCGGTAAACCCGCCTGCACAAGCCGGGGTCCGTCTTCGTAACTATAGTGCACGAAGATGGGTCGCATGGCGGTGGCGCCCAGCATGACCTTGCGGCCATGGGGGTGCAGGGCATCGGCATAGCCCTGCAAGAAGCGCAAAAAGTGAATGTTGAAGAGCTCGTGGCGGGGCTGAAGGATGTAAATTTGGTGGTCTTGGGCCAGCGCTTCAATGAGGGGCGTGCGCTGGTCCGCGAGATCAAAGCACTGGCCGCCGCGGAGGCCAGCGAGGTCATCGTCGCCGGGGAAGCCAAGCCTGGGGTAGCAGAACTCGTTTGTGCTGGCGCTGGTCTCTGGCCCCGGCGCGGGGCTTTCAAGGCAGGAACTCATGCCCAGGCTCACCAGCAATGCGGGGAGCGTCAGCAGCAGGCGCAGCACGGGAAGGGAGCTTTTGAAAACCATGGCGCATGGTACAGTAGTTGACTATTTTAGTCAATAAAGTAAAAAAGCCTGTGACTTCGCTGTAGAATCGTCTTTACAAGCTCAACTGACATCATTACTACGCATCAAGTCATTAAACTGACTAAGGAGTAGTAATCATGGTTTTAACCCGCGCATTGGTCTCTTGTCTTCTTCTCGCCCTCGTATCGGTGGACGCCCACGCCATCGTCCGGCCCGGCTTCCCCGGCCGCGGGCGCCGCGCCGCCAGCCACGCCCCCGCCGAAGTGCTCAGCGCCGCGAAGATCCAAGAGCTCCTGAAGCGCGTGCGCGGCCAGAGCGAATTCGTGAGCATGGACCAAGCCTCCTACGTCGGGCCGCGGGCAATGATGGCCAGCGCCGGCGTCACCCTTGAATCTGCCGCCGCCCCCGATGCCGGCGACCGCCGCGAAGTCCAAGAGTCCGACGTCTACAAGGTCGGCAAAGCGGGCTCAAAGCTTTTGTACCTCCTCAACAACAACCGCGGCCTGCAGGTCGTGAGCTTCCAGCAGGGCGTCGACAAGCCTGAAATCCGCGGCCGCGTGGCGCCCACGGGCAATTACCCCCGCGAGATGTACTACGATGAGGCCCATGACCGCCTCATCGTCCTTGAGAACGTCTACTTCGACCAAGAGACCGGCGCATGGAGCGAGAACCAGAGTCGGCTCGTGGTCTACGACGTGAAGAATCCCCGCCGCCCCCGCATCGCTGAAGTCGTTGAGATCAAGGGCGCCATCGCTGAATCCCGCATGGTGGGCAAAGTGCTCTACGTGGCCACCGTGCAGAGCCCCGACGACAACAGCCGCCGCTACGGCGCCGCGCAGGATTCCAAGGGTTTTCTCACCTCCTTCAACCTCGGGGATGCCAAAGCCCTCACCCGGGTGCAGGAGCAGCAGCTCGCCCTTCCCGTGGCCCGCGCCGAAAACATGGGCATCACCGAAGTGAAAAAGGGCGACCGCTGGCACTACTACGTCACCGCCGTCCTCTCGCGCAGCGGCGGTTGGTGGGATCGCCAAAGCGACGTCGAAGTCCTCGACATCTCAAGCCCCGCCGGCGACATCCGCCCCCTCATGACCGTTTCCGCCAAAGGCAGCATCGAGCGCCGCAGCTGGGTGAACATCAAGGACGACACCCTCATCGTCACCAGCAACTACCAGATCAATGCTGACGACTGGCAGAACCGCATCGGCCGCGTCGCGGTTGAAACCTTCACCTTCCCCAATGGGGAGTCTGAATACCTCACGCCCGAAGAAGTGCAGTACCGCCGCCTGCATATCGACCGCCAAGTGGGCGCCCTCACCGGCGAAGCCCGCGACGCCCGGGTGACCGAGCTCTCAGAGGATGCCGCCTTGGGCCTCCGTGGCCGCTTCCTTGAGGAAAAAGTCGACGGCGAATCCAATTTCCGCAAGGTGCTCCCCGACAGCGTTGTCACCGTGGGGGACACCCGCGGCCAGAGCGCCGACCTGCAGGACGTGCGCATGAGCGGCAACACCCTCACCGCCGCCTGGGTGCCCGCCAACCAGATCGACCCCATCGACGAATTCGACGTCACAAGCCCCCGCACCGGCGTGACCCACAAGGGCCGCACCGAGTTCGACGGCTGGGTCGAGCGCACCTTTCACCTCGAGTACAAAGGCCGCCAGTTCATCCTGGGCCTGGGTTGGGTGGTGCCCGCCGTGAATAACGAGAGCAATCGCCGCGTGCTGCAGGCCAAGCTCTTTGAGAAAGTGTCCACGAGCCGCGGGGCTTCCCGCTTTGAAGACATCGCCACCTACACCATCAATGGCCCTGAAGGCCAAGGCTACACCTGGAGCCTCAGGGGCGCCGACAAGCTCGTCGAGATGAAGTTCGACGCAACCACCGGCCAAGGCAGCGTGCTCTTTGACTACGCAGCCCTCGTGGACGGCCGCTACCGCAGTGGCGGCAAGCTCATCGGCTTTGACATGGAAAAGGCCCTTGCTGACGCCACCTCCGCTCAAGCCTTCGTGGAAGGCGGCTTCCTTGCCGCTGATACGGGTTGGCTGAAGCGCGTCTTCCACAACGACGACATCGCCCGCATCCACACCTTCACCGACGAAAGGCTTGCGTCCTACTCCCGTGACCATCTCACGGCGGCCCAGACCGACGCCACATCCCTGCAGCGGGCCGTGAGCACCTTGGAATTGGCCCGTGACGTAGCAGCCTACCTGCCAGCTCCGGGCCTTCCCGGCCACGGCATCCAGGTGGTGCGCCAAGGCGGCTACTCCTACTGGGGTAGCAGTGACGGCGTTGAGCCCTCCACCGAGCTGCGCACTGTGCGCATCAATAACCCCGACGCCGAGGCGAACAAGGTGCTCAGCACCCTTTCCCTGCCCGGTTCCTACGTGAACGCCTCGGCCAGCGCCGACGGCGCCACGCTGTACGTGGTGACGAGCCAGAACATCTACGAAGCCGCCGCTGATGAACGCCGTGGCTATCGCAGCCCTGCCCGCCAGCGCTTCACGGTCACCGCCGTGGGCGTGGCTGAGCAAGGGGGCCGTGTCACTGCCAACCGCGCTGCTTTCTACGAAGTGGCCCTTAACGGTGGCGAAGCCGCCCCGGCCGAAGTGCCCGTGGATCCCACGGTGGCCGGCGCCACGCCCCCCGCAGCGCCCTTTGCGGCGGCCGCCGACACCGACGGCTTCCTGCAGATCGACGCCACCCACAGCGTGATTTCTGCCCAGGGCCAGGTCATGCTCATGACCTTCGCCGCTGACGGTGCGCTGCAGCTGCGTCCGCTCACCCTCCTGAACGAGAAAGCCGACTCCTTCACCGGTGGCGACGGCGCGTTGGATCACATATTCAACCAGCTGTCCCCCGAACTGCGCCCCCCCGGCGCCAACCGGCCTCCCCGTCTGGCTGTCACGGCTGAGCACGCCCCCCGCATCCTGCGCCTGGGCGGCGAGCTGTACGTGACCTTCACCGTGCCCGTCACGACGGAAGGCGCTGCTACGGAGGATGGGCGAAACGAGCGCCGCGCCTATCAACTCAGCCGCCACTACCTCGCTCCCATCCGTCTCGACATCGCGTCGGCCACGGCGGAAATTGGCCGCCCTCGCAACATCCCCGGCAAACCCGTGCTCCGCACGGATTACGCCGCGGGCGGATTGCAAGGCACCGTGGAGCTCATCATCACCGAAGACAAGCTGCTTCAGGATGAAGA
>CAYHWW010000178.1:0-6696 GCA_964360145.1 uncultured Oligoflexia bacterium
CCATGGATAGACTCCTCTGGACCCTAGGAGATCAAGGTTGTTGCCAGAGTGAATCGCAGCAATAACAACATATTATACCCATAGCAGTGCATAATCTACGAATAGGCTGTCGAGAAAGTCGCCAGATGCGAGGCGGAGGAGGAGCGGGCCGACCAAAGTGGGCTACTGCCCACTGCGTGGAGGCCGCGACGACGACAACGAAGCAGATGGCACTTTATCGACAGCCTAGGTTACTGGCACCAGGCCTCGACGGTTTCTTCGAAGTGCTGAATCAAAAGCCAGTTGCGGCTCTTCACCGTGGTGACCACACCCGTGACATTGCCCGCGCACTGGGCCCGGAGGCGGGAGGCGGCGTCAAGATCGGGCAGCGTGAGCATGAGGTAGCCATACCCCTCTGCCCGGGAAATGACGCGATGCCCCGTGCCCTTCTCCATGTGGGAAATGGACCGACTATGAAGAGTCGTGCAGGCGGAAAAGGTAAAGGCAGTGACTGCAAGGGCAGCGGCGTGGAGGAGTTTCATCCTCCTAGGGTAAATATTTGCCCCTGCCCGTGCAACTGCGCGAATGAGAAGATTTAGTGTGGTGAAAAACCTCAGACGCGCACAGGTCGGCCAAGTCAGCTTGATTATGATGCTGAATTTTATCCCCAGCATCATGCTGTTCGCCTTTGTCATCAACCTGGGGATGCTGGTCCACGCCAAGATCAATCTACAGAACGCGGCGGACGCGGCGGCATTCACAGGGGCCGCGGCGGAGGCCCGCCTCATGAATCGCATCAGTCACCTCAACTACGCCATGAGGATGAACTACAAGAAATTCCTCTATCGCTACTACATCATCGGAAACTCCAACCTGGCCTGCTTCCCCGGACGCCCGGGGGCACCCGCGGCTTGCACCGCCGGTGGCGTACCCACGGGGGATCTTGACCCCTTCCGCTTCGAAAACAGACTGGGCTCTGACGATCAGCCAAAGGAATTCCCCTCGGTGCCCTCGGTTTGCATCCCCCCCCGTGACGGCACCAACCCCTGCCGCCTCAACTCGAAAGCCACGCGAAAAATAACCGAAGTCATGCGCAACCTCCCCGTGGCCGCCAATGACCCCGTGGCCGCCATCGTTCAAGCTCGCATCGCTCAAATCGCGGACTTAGCCAGTCAAGACTGCTCCGCCAAGGGCCGCGTGAACTCTCTCCTCGCCCTGAGCTGGCTCTACAACACGGATACGGAAAATGGCATTCTGGGCGGCATCAATGATCTCAAGCACCTCAGCAAAGACCTGGGCATCATCCCTGCCAATTTGCTCCTGCTCGCACGCATCGGCGTGCTGCAGAGCTACCTCAATGCACCCCCACGGCGGGATGTGAATATCCAAGCCGTGAAAGCCATGGAACAGGAGCGGGAGCTGGCCGCCGTGGAACGCACCGTGCTGGCCTTCAAAAGCGCCCACCACACCCTCTCCACCGGCGGCAATGAAGACACCGCCTATGGCGTCCTCCAAAACAACGATGACATCAAGATGCACGAGCTCATCCCCAGCGGATCCCCCAGCATGAACCTCATCGGCGGTGGTGGCGCCACCGCTGACCTCCTCAATCTTGACGTGCTCTACCTGCCCGCATTCAGTATTTTCTACACCTTTTCTGGAGTGAACAGCCCCACGGGGGAAGGAGGGGGCGCCGCTGTAGGCAATGATGACTGCGGCGCCCGCCTGGGCTTCATTCCCGTGCCCAACGGAACGCTGCCCCTCGGCGTGTACAAATCCAAGAACCACCGCGCCTACTATGCCGTGGCCCTGGACGCCAAGGCCCACCTCATGTTCAACCCCTTCGGCGAGGACCTGCGGCTCCGGGCCTACTCCGCCGCGGCGCCCTTCGGCAGCCGCATTGGCCCCTATTACACCGATGCCCAGATGCGGGACATGTTCCTCACTCGTTACAAGGATATTCCCCGGGATTTCTTTCTTCCCGCCATCGAGGTTCCTGAGTCCTTCATGGTGCCGTCCATCACCTTCAATGAGGCCGGCGTCAAAATGGAACACAACGGCATGCTGCGGGCCTATAACAACTTTCTAAGCACCCTTCCAATGCCTGAGGTCACGGGCAATAGGGCTGCCACTGCGGCCATCCACGAGTCCACGTACCTTAAGGCCACCGAAGTGGCCGTGGGCCCTGATCCCATGGAAGTGGGGCGCTATAATATCCCCGTGGAGTACACCTATGCGGATGCTTCGGGCCAAGAAGCGATCAATACCGGTTTTAATAAATATTTTGATCCTCGTGGCGGTTACTACCACTTCTGGGCCCCCCTGCAGCCCCTGGACAACAGCCGCGGGGGCAGCTCCCAAACCCCTGCGCAGCGCATCGTAGGCGCCATCCAAACCTTCACGGGCAGCACCTACGAAGATGCCACGGGGCGCAATGTCCGCGTGAGCATGCTCAATGGCCTGCAACTGGGCTTGGACCAATACCTGGCCCGCATCTCCCAACCCAACCCGGACCGGCGCCTCGCGGAAGACACGGACCGCATCGTATCCTTGATGAATCCCCTCAAACAAAAGCAGTATTTTGCCCAGTTCCGTGTGGGGGGTACCACCAAAGTGGGTAACCCCCAGGAGCTAGCCACCTCGTGGCCCGCCACCAACCCCGCCGGCATCACGACCCGGGAGGGCTACTCCGTCAAAATCGTCTCCCTCTCCACTTTGGTCATGGGAGGGGGCAGCACCCCCAGCGGCAACACGAACAATCCTGACAATGACGGCCCCTGGGCGCCGGTCAACCCCCAGGAAGTGGAAGCAGGATCGACCCAGACCGGCATGGACCTTCGCGCCATTCATTACTGATTGGTCACTTGGGGGTTGCAACGCGGGGTGCGGTATGTGAGATTTTTTCTTCCACTCTCTCGCTGGAGGATTCTATCATGGCCAAACGCAAAGCTAAAAAAGCCGCGAAAAAAGCAGCACGTAAACCTGCTCGCAAAGCGGCGAAGAAAATCGCTAAAAAAGCAGCACCCAAACTCGCAAAGAAACCCGCGAAAAAAGCGGCTCGCAAGGCGGCACCCAAAAAGGCCGCTCCTAAAAAAGCTGCTGCTCCTCGCAAGACCACAGCGGCCCCTGCCACCAGCTCCATTCTCGGTGGCTTGGCCGGCGGCGCTGCTGGCGCAGCCCTCGGCAGCGGCTTCGGCTTCGCCTCCGCGAGCATGTACGGCAAGCGCACCGACTCTTCTGAAGAATAAGTTCGCGGAGGATTTTTCCGCCTGACGACAACGAAGTCGGGCGGAAAAATCCCCGCGTGAAAACTAAGGACGAAGTCTATGGAAATCCGCGACGTCATCCACGGCACCATTGACGTCTCGCGTCCCGAGAAGATGATCATCGACTCGCCCTTTTTTCAGCGGCTGCGCAACATCAAGCAGCTCGGCTTCGGCGAGAACAGCTTCCCGGGCGCGACGCACAATCGCTACATTCACAGTCTCGGCGCCATGCATTTAGCCGACATGGCCTTTCAGAATGCTTTCACCGTGGATCGCGGGGCCAGCTTCGCAACCCGCTACCCAGAAGCTTTCGAACGGCTGAAAAGCACGCTCCGCGTGGCGGCCCTTCTCCATGACGTGGGCCACGGTCCGCTGAGCCACACCACGGAATTCGCCATGCCCCAGCTTCCCGAGCTGGGTCTCGAACTACCCTTTGGCAAAGAGAAGCGCCAAGCCAACCATGAAGACTATACGCTGAAAATCATCCTCCAGTCGTCGCTGACGCCGGTGCTGCGCAAAGCCATGGGCTACCTCGGCGTGGAACCCTTGCATATTGCCTGCCTCATCAACAAGTCCATCCCGGCCCCCGATGATTTCTTCATGGTGGGCGCCGTGGATTATCGCCCCATCCTCTGCCAGCTCATCTCCAGCGAGATTGATGTAGACCGCATGGACTACCTCACCCGGGACTCCTTCTACGCCGGCGTGTCCTACGGCAAGTTTGATTTGCAATGGCTCATCACCAACCTCACCCACCATGAATCCGGCGGGAAGTGTTACCTCGCGCTGAACCACAAGGCCCTCTATACCCTGGATGATTTTCTCATCTCGCGGTTTCATATGTTCCTCATGGTGTACTTCCACCATAAGTGCGTTGTTTTCGACGAGATCCTGGGGCGCTACCTGCGCTCACCGGATTGCGACTACGTCATCCCCGCGGACGTGGAGAAGTATGTCTTCTACGATGACTACCACCTCTACACCCACCTTTCGAAGTCCCCCAATGAATGGGCCAACCGCATCTACCACAAGCGGCCCTATAAAATGCTCGTTGAGTTCCACAGTGGCATCCCCCAAGGCGAGCCCTTCCGCCTCGAACAAGAACAGCTTTTGCAGGAGCTACTCGCCGACCTGAAAGAACAGGGCAAAGATTATATCTTGAAAACCACCACTGGCGAGTTCTCCAAATACTTCCGACGGGAGGACCACGCCCCCCTCTACGTGAAGTACGACAACCGCCTGCAGCCAGCGCGCTATATCCCCCTCCAAGAATGCTCCGACCTCTTTGAGCGCTATAGCGAAAACCGCAGCATCACCAGAGTCTATGTCCCTGAGTAGGCAGCTGATAAAGCGCCACCTGCTTCGTTGTCGGGTCCTCGCGGCTCCACGCGGCGTACAGGAGTACGCCTTGGTCGCCCGCTGCGGCCCTCCGCCTCGCATCTGGCAGCTTTCTCAGCTGCCTATGCTCGGGGCTGTTTTGGCTGCGGTGGCGCCCTATGGCACCATGGCCACCATGAGCATCATGGCGGCGTTGCAGTTGTTGGCGCTGGGACTTTGGCTTTCCATGTCACCGCCTCAGCGTGCACGGGAGGTGCTTGCGGATCTGCGGCGCCACCCACTCTTGTGGCCCACGTTGGCGTTGACGGCAGCCTGCAGCGCATCTCTTATTTTGGCTGCCACTGGTGCCGTGAATTTCTATGGCGCCCGTCCCCTGGTGCAGTGGGGGCCTGACCTGGCAAAGCTCTGGCATCTCTTCCATGTCTTTCTCATCGCCGCCTGCCTCCGGGCCCTGCCCGAGGGGCGCTTCAAACGCGTGGGCCAGGTGTGGCTGTTGGCGGGGTTAGCTGCCGCGGCGCTGGGCTTGATCCAGCATTTTGTCCCTCTCTACAAACCCATGGAGCTCCCCGACGTGGGGCTGCGGGGCCGCTTCCACGCCACGGGCCTGGCGGGTTTTCATTTGAGTTTCGCCGCCATCATCGGTTTCCCCTTGGCCGGCTGGGCGGCACTGACAGCCGCCTCCATCAAGCGCAAAGGGTTTTTGCGGCCAGAAACCCTCGCCCTGCAGGGAGGCATGGTTTTGTTCGCCGTCGCAGCAATGCTGACGTTCTCAAAAACCATGTGGGTGGCGCTCCCCCTTACCCTCCTCGCAACCGCTCTCTTGGGCCTTCATGGCAAATCACGGGCCGCACTGGCCATGGCCGTCCTTGTAATCTCAGTCATCTGGGCGGGCAGCGATATCGCAAAGAACCGCTTCACCGGCGCCCGCTCCATGAACGATCGCCTGCATCTCTGGAGCGCCAACCAAGAGATGATCCGCCAATATCCATTACTCGGTGTGGGCTGGCACCACAACGCCGACCTCTCACATGCCTATTACTCAAAACTCGAGAGCGACTATTACCGCTCCCAGGGCACGCTCCTTCCCTATGACCGCTGGAAAGAGAAAAGTTTTGTGTCCCACGCCCACAACAATTTGCTCGATCAATGGGCATCCACGGGCACTTTGGGTCTGCTGGCTTTTCTTTGGTGGAATTTCGTCGTCATCAGCTCCGCATGGATCGTGTTGAAACGCGGTGACCACAGCAAGTTCTTCATGCGCGCCCTGGGGTTGGGCCTGGTCACGGGCTGGATTTGCCTCCACATCAACGGCATGACGCAAACCAATTTCTGGGATGCCAAAGTCATGCACCAAATCGCCTTCGTCGCGGCCTTCGCCCTCGAGGCCCGACGCCGGTCATGAAGCGCCCCGTCTATTATCCTCCCCAACCCGCGGGTTGCGCAGTGTACGCGCTGGAGCTTCTTGCGCCACGCCCCGATGACGTGGTGCTCGAAGTGGGTTGTTTCGAGGGCGCCGCTGAATACCATTTACTCCGTCACAGAGTGAAAGAAGTGCAAGGCATCGACGTTAACACTGTTGCAGTTGCCCGGGCGGCGGCATGGTCCCGGGAAAACTCGAGCTCCCAGGCCCCAGCAGCCCGCTGCGAGTTCCAAGTGGCTCCAGCGGAACACATGCCCTTCGCCGACAACACTTTCGACAAAGCTCTCTGCCTCGATGTTTTCGAGCATGTGGCAGATGAGCCGCGCGTGGCCGCGGAAATCCATCGGGTACTGAAACCTGGTGGTATCCTTGTGCTATCGGTGCCCCATCGTCACTACGATGAAAGGGCATTACGGCAGCTTTTCGACGCTTTCGACATCGACATCGTGCACAAATGTGGAACTCCCGTTTTTTGGATCCTCGCCATGGCTTATACTGGTCTCGGGCTTCCTTCCTGGGCGGTGCGCGGGCTCTCGCGACTCACGGCGCGGTTGGAAAACTGGGATTACCGAACCCGCCTGCCCATGGGGTTCAACATCATGATTCGAGCGCGGAAACGGAGTTAGCTCGGTATTTTGTCGGGGAGCTTCGTTGTCGTCGTCGTTGGGGGGGGCGCCCCGGCGCCGACGAGCC
>CAYHWW010000179.1:0-6657 GCA_964360145.1 uncultured Oligoflexia bacterium
ATCGCGGAGACGGGGCGCGTGCTGGGCAGCGTGCGCACCCCCTGCTTTATTGTCAAATTTGGAGCCTACTTCGAAGGTGGCTGCTCCATGAAACTTACGTAGGCTCGGTCTTTTCCCGCATAGCTTCGTTGTCGTCGTCGCCCGCTCCACGCGGCGCACAGGAGTGCGCCTTGGTCGCCGGGCTCCTCCTCCCGTCGCCTACGCATCCTGCTTCGGCGCAGCTGCGCTGACCGATTTCCGGGCTCGTGCCCGGAAATCCTCGCTCTGCGGGAAAAGCCCTTCGCCTAATCTTAGGGCCCTTATTCAGCGGCGGACGGCTCCAAAGGCACGGATGTGCCGCGTGGCGCACTAGGGACCTGACAGGTCTGCAATGCATGATAGTTCGCCATAAAATGGTTCCCTAGCGCTCTGCCTATTCTCTCGTCCAGCTCCGCGAGCTTGTTGAGACGTTCCGCCTCGCTGGCAATCCCCACGCAGAGGGGGGCGGAGGGGGTGGCGGGTGGCCTCGTCCGTCCGGACCTCCGGCCCCAGCGCGTCTCCTGGGCGAAGACCACGGGGGCCATGAGCGTGAGTATGAGACACAGCTTCATCATGAATGCGGTAGTACGAACGCTGGATGGCAGCATGGCAACCCCTTCTCGAATAGGTTACCTCCCCTCATGGGATATTCAACTTATTCTGTTTTCATGTCTCGTCGATGCCGGTCAATATTGCCGCACGTCCGCGCACCAGACCTACAAAAACCCCTTGGCCTCCACCACGCGGTAGGAAATCCCCGCCGCCTTCAGCGCGGGCCCGATTTTGACCGCATCCCCCACCACCACCGTCGTATAGGGCGGCGCCGGGAAATACTTCTTCACCGCGACCTTCAAACTCTCAACAGTCACAGCGCTGATGCCGGGACGATAGGCATTGAGGAATTCCTCCGGCAACCCGGAGAGCAGCGCGCTGAAATACATCTTCGCCACATTGTAGCGGTCGTGGAGGATGAGGGGAAAAGAGCCAATGAGATAATTCTTCGCAGCGGAAAGCTCCTCGTCATTGAGTGACGTGCCGTTGCGAAAAAGCCGCAACTGCTTCCAGGTCTCGCGCAGCAAACGCCCGGCTTTCTCTTCGGCGCAGGTGGCTGAAATGACATAGGTACTCATCTTCTCACCGTAATTGAATTCGCCACCAATGCCGTAGGTGAGACCGCGCTTCTCCCGGATGGCCTGGTTCAGGCGGCTCCTGAAGGGCCCGCTCAAGATGGCCTCCGCCACTTCAAGCTCAGAATACTCAGGCACCTGGCGTGACGGCCCCAGGAAGCCCATTTGCACATGGGCTTCCCGCAAACCCGGGCGCTGGACGATGGTGATCACGCCGGGCGCGGCCTTGAATGCGCTCACCGCCTGGGGCTGCCACTGTTTGAAGCCTTGGTCCACGGCGGCATCGGGATCTACGATGCGCTGAGCGGTCCAGGCTTCGAGTCTCCGCAGCACGGGCTCTAAAATCTCATCACGGTCTTTGCCGCCAATGACAAGCACCCGAGCTTTCGAAGGCTGTACCAGCATGGCGTAGTACCGCTTCACATCGGCTACGGTGAGCATGCGTAAGTCCCTCAAAAATCCTGACGAGGGGCGGCCCTTCAATGTACCATTCAAGAGTTGCAAGGCCAGCACACGGCTCACAAGGGCGCCGGGCACGTCGGCGATCTGTTCCACCCGATCCATGAAATTCCTCTTCATGCGACTGAAAGAAGTCTCCGCGAGCTGCGGGACCGCCACCACGGAAAAGAACGCATTGAGCACGTCGTCGACGCTTTTATTCAAGCCGCCAGTGCCGAAGGTGGCGCGATCCTCGCCCACGGCTTCTTCCACCACGGCGGCGAGGTCATCAAGCCTACGGACGAGCTGGCTCTCATCGAGTTCACCAGCGCCCTTGCGCATGAGGCTGGCGGTCATCACGGCGAGACCGCTGTAATCAGCCGGGTCGCTGTCCGCCCCCCGGGGGAAAGACACCTCGACTTCAAAGAGTGGCACGTGGGGGCTGGGGAAATAGAGCACTTCCACGCCAGAGGCGAGGCGAATGCGCTCATGGGGCGGCACCACGTGATCGTTGCGGAAAAGATTCTCCGGGCTTGGGGCTTTATGGGAACAGCCCGCTGCGATCAGGACACAGATGAACACTAGGCATAGGATAGGCTGTCGAGAAAGTTGCCAGCTGCGAGGCGGAGGGCCGCAGCGAGCGACCAAGGCGTACTCCTGTACGCCGCGTGAAGCCGCGAGGACCCGACAACGAAGCAGATGGCACTTTATCGACAGCCTACGCCTCATTGGCTCCTCCCCCGGGGCTTCATGTAGACCACCACGCGGTTCTCTTTACCCAGATACATGCGCGCCACCCGCAAAAGATCCGCCACGGTGAGCCTCATGACATTCTCGAACTGGCGAAATACGGCGCCCGTGTCCTTCCAGTAATACTCGCCGAAGAGAACCATGGAGGCCAAACCAAAACCTGATTTAGTCTCTGACATCATGCCCAGCTCCATCCAGCGCTTCACCCGGGCCAGTTCGTTCTCGCTGATGGGCTCCGTCCTCACGTCGTCGATCAAAGCGTCAATCTCGCTATGCACCCGCTCCACGGGAAACCCCGCCCGCAAATCCGCGGTGATCATGAAAAGGCTGGGATTGGGGGCCAGCACCACTTCGGCGCTCACCCCCACGGCGAGCTGCTTCTCCCGAACGATGATCTCTTTGGCGCGAGCGCTGCCCAAACCGAAGAGCACCGCGGACAGCGTGGAAAGCGCGGAAATATCCGGATGTGACATCTCGGGGATGCGATAGCCCACGACAAAGGACTCCGACTCCACGGGACGATACATGACCTTGCGCCGCTCGAACATCAAGGGCTCCGGCGCCTCCAGCCGCAGGGGCGGCACGGGCTTGCCCTTGATGCGGCCATATTCCTTTTGAATCCATCTCAGTGCCTCGGCAACCTTGAAGTCCCCGGCGATGGCAACGAAGGCATTCGCAGGCTGGTAATACGTGCTGTAGAAGTCTCGGCACTGACTCAAGGGGATGGCCTTGATATCCTCTTCATAGCCGATAACGGGCACCCCATAGGGGTGGTTGGGGAAAGCCATCGCATAGAGCTCCAGGAGCATCTGGGCCCTGAAGTCGCTATCGACGCGCATACGGCGCTCTTCCAATACCACCTTGCGCTCCCCCTCCAACACGTCCTCATTCAAGTTAAGGGAGGACATGCGATCAGCCTCCAGCTCAATGACGTCTTTTAGATACGCTGAGGCGACCGTCTCGTAATAAACGGTGGAATCTCGTTCCGTGAAAGCATTGACGTTGGCCCCCCGGGATTCGAGGCGATTGAAAAATGTCTGAGCAGGGAAACGGGGCGTCCCCTTGAACATCAGATGCTCAAAGAGATGGGCGATGCCCGTGGCGCCGTTGCTCTCCCATACAGACCCCACCCTGTACCAAGTAGCGTAACTCACTACGGGCACGCTGTGATCTTCAGCAAGGATCACCGTGAGACCATTGGGCAGCACCTCTTTGCGCACTTCGAAGTCGGAGCCGTCGAGACGGATCACGTTGTCCTTGCCCTTGTGGGCGCAACCGGAAAGCAAGGCACAGAGAACAGCGACTACTGCCCAGGATCTCAAATCAGAGCCACCCTTGCTGACGGTACCACTCCACGGCCCTTTTCATGCCTTCGTCGATCTTTACCTGCTCCACGAAACTAAGACGCGAGCGAGCGCGAGCATTGGAATAAACATAGTAATCTGGCCGCATCTCCTTGTACTTATCCAGGGTGAGCTCAAACCTGCGGCCAGTCACTTTCATGGCGGCCTCAGAAATACAGGCTGCGGCGCCCAGCACGGCCAGGGGCATGGGCAACGGCAACATACGCTCGCGGCCCAGGGCGCGTTGCACTGCTTTCAAAATGCGGCTCCAGCTGTAGCTCTCGTCACCCACGGCGAAATAGGTTTCTCGGATGTCTTGCCCCGGCGTCAGCGCCGCGGCGATGGTCATTGCCACAAGGTCATCAACATAAATAAAGTTGTAATGCTTCTCCACGCCGGGGCGCTCGCTGCCTGGCCGCGGGGCAATACCCCGATTCAACACCTTGATGATCTGGAAGATGCCCCGATCTCGAGGGCCATACACCGGCGGCGGTCGCAGAATGCTGAGAGGTATGGAGCCTAACAAACGGCACAGGGCCACCTCGCCTGCCAGCTTACTGGCGCCGTAATGAGAGATAGGCCGAGGTTCACAATCCTCTGTCAATGGCTCCAGGCCCGGTGCCGGCCCCACGGCGGCCACGCTGCTCACATAGACGAAGCGCTTCAGCCCCGGCGCCGCCCTGGCCACCGCCTGTCCCAAGGACGCGGTACCTTCAGCATTGTGGGCCATGAACTCTTCGCGGTTCAACCCCGTCACACAGCCCGCGACATGAAAAACATAATCTACGCCAGTGACCGCCCGCTCTAGGGAAGCGACGTCTCGCAGGTCCCCCTCAGCGACTTCGAAGTTCACTCCCTGCAAAAATGCCCGAGAGCTCGTGGGACGCATCAACGCCCTCACCCGCACTCCACGGCGGACCAATTCCGCGATGAGGGCACTGCCGATAAAGCCGCTGCCCCCAGTGACCAAGGCGTGAAGTTCTTGCATGCCTCTTTGTTGTATGAGACCCCTGAGATCCCGTCTATGGCGAAAACAACTCGGAGAAAGACACGGAATCTGGAGTTGCGATCGCCCCGCTGGAAGTGGCCGCCCAAGTTCAAAGAAAAGCCGCTTATCCCCCCGGGGGACAGGGTCATCATCCTGGGCTGCGGCACCTCCGCCGGCTCTCCAATTTTGGGCTGTACCTGCCCTACATGCTCTTCCTCTGACCCCCGTAATAACCGGGGCCGGGCCAGCGTCGCCATTCAAAGCAAGGGTCGGTGTTTCCTCGTCGATACCTCCCCCGACCTCCGCCAACAGGCGCTGGCTAATAAACTCAATTGGGTGGACGCAGTGCTCTTCACCCACCCCCATGCCGACCACCTCCACGGCATCGATGAAATGCGTACCTACAACTACCTCACGGGTCGTGTGATCCCAGCCTATGGTAACGAGTGGACTTTGCGGGAGATTATCGACCGCTTCGGCTACATTTTTGAAGAGGGCTACGAGGGGGGAGGTAAACCCCGGCTGGACCTCCACTTGATGCAGCGCCCCAGGGCCATCGTCGGTGTCAAGGTGATCCCCCTTCCCGTGGACCACGGAAGCATGCCGGTGCTGGGCTACAGGATCAAAGATATTGCGTACATAACGGACTGTAGTAGTGTCCCGGACCGAACCTTTCGCTCTTTAAAAAACCTCGACGTCCTCGTGCTGGATTGTCTGCGTCCCGGAAAGCACACCACCCATCTGAGTGTGGATGAAGCCATCATCTTGGCTCACAAAATCAAGGCCAAGCGCACCTACTTCACTCATATGGGCCACGAAATCGAATACAACGATTTCGCGAAAAGCTTGCCAGCGACCATGCAACCGGCCTACGACGGATTGGTTATCGAATGCACTGGAGGAAATGACCCATGATCATCGGCGTACCCAAAGAGATTAAGAACAACGAAAGCCGTGTTGGCCTCGTGCCCTCTGGCGTCAAGGCCCTCCGCGCCCATGGACACACTGTCTATGTGCAAGCTGGCGCAGGCCTCGGCATCGGTTTATCCGATGACGATTACCGCAAGGCCGGTGCCATGGTGGTCGAAGGCCCCAAAGAAGTCTTCGCCAAGTCCGAAATGATCATCAAGGTGAAGGAGCCCCTGCCGGAAGAGTACAATCTTCTCCGCGAAAACCAGATTCTCTATACTTATCTCCACCTCGCTCCCGCTCCTCAACTCACCAAAGCTCTCATGGAGCGCAAAGTCGCGTCCGTTGCCTACGAAACCATTCAGTTGGCTGACGGCTCCCTCCCCCTCCTCACTCCGATGAGCGAAGTGGCGGGCCGCATGGCAACACAGATCGGCGCCCATTACCTGCAGAAGGATAACGGCGGCAAAGGCATCCTCCTGGGCGGCGTGCCTGGGGTGGAGCGTGCTAACGTGGTCATCATTGGTGGCGGCGTGGCCGGCACCAACGCGGCCAAGATGGCCATCGGTCTTGGCGCCAAAGTTTGCATCCTTGACGTCAATGCCAAACGCCTCGAGTACCTCGATCATATTTTTGGTACCAGCGTGTCCACCCTGCACTCCAATAGTGACAATATTGAAAATAATGTGAGAGGCGCCGACCTTGTCATCGGCACCGTATTAGTCGCCGGCGCAAAAGCGCCCAAACTGGTTAGCAAAGAGCTGATCAGTGAAATGGGCACTGGCTCCGTCGTCGTAGACGTCGCAGTGGACCAGGGGGGCTGCATCGAGACCTGCAAACCCACAAGCCATGACAACCCCACGTTCACTGTGGACGGCGTGATTCACTACTGCGTAGCCAACATGCCTGGCGCCGTGGCCCGGACCTCAACCTATGCCTTGACCAATGTCACATTGCATTATGCGCTGAAGCTGGCGGACCTGGGCCTTAAGGGGGCCATCTCCAAAGATCCTGCTTTGTACAAAGGCTTGAACGTATATAATGGGAAAGTCGCGTACTTACAGGTCGCTAAGGATCTGGGCCT
>CAYHWW010000180.1:0-6623 GCA_964360145.1 uncultured Oligoflexia bacterium
GGGCGACGACGACAACGAAGCAGATGGCCCTTTATCGACGATCTACGCCTCCGCTGTCCTTGGCAATCATGCCCCCTTGAGGTATGTGGCATGACCCGTGATTTTAGCCCTTGCCCTCCTCTTCGCCACCCCCGCTTCCGCCACCTGGGACGCCTCTCTTTTTGAGCGCCGCCTGGTGGCCCTCGACCAATACCGTGTGGCTGCCGAACCCGACTTCCAAGACGCTCTGCGCCCCTGGTCGGGCCGCCAAAGCCGCATCCAATTCGAAGCGGCCCTCTCGGTGATGGACCCCGGCAATACCCTGCAGCGCTACGCCACCTGGGACGACCGCCATCTCATGGTCTTCCAGGACGCCGATGTACGCACGGTGCCTGACTTCACTCTCACCTTCGCCCCCGCCGATGCGGTACCATCGAGCCCGAGCTACACGGGCTTTGCCGCGAGGAAGGCTTCCGCAACAGTGCCACTGGCGGGCCTACGCATCGCCCTCGACCCCGGTCACTTCGGCAACGAAATTGATGATCACGTAGGTAAAGTCGTGCGGGCCCGGGGCCAGAAGCTTCGGGAAGGCACCATCTCGGGACAAACCTGCTGGCTCATCATGAAGCGCCTCTTGGAGTTGGGCGTACGCCGGGAGGACATTTTTCTCACACGCCCGGGCTTTGCGCCGGTGACCACTGTCCCCTACGACGACTTCCCCCTGGAAGAGTACGCCCGCCGGGATCTGCTCCGCGCTGCTGACGAGCCGTGGTTCCAGCGCCTTCTGCAACGGGCCTCTTCCCCCGCAGACCTGCTGGCGGACCTCGCCAACGACGGTCATATTGCCGGGCTTTTTCTGAGTCAGGAGCGTTCCCCGACGCGTTGGGCCTCCGTGCGCACCAGGCTCTTTGCCCGCATCACTGAACTTGAAGCTCGTGCGCTTCTCCTCAATAGCTTCCGCCCCGATCTCACAATCATTATTCACTACGATACCATTGGCGCGGGCCTCCAACGGTCGGCAAACCACGTTAAAGCCTTCGTCCCCGGTCATTGGATGACCGATGAGCTAGGCTCTCGGGAAGAGCGCTATGAACTCGTGCAACATGCTCTCAACACTCCGGGTTGGCTGCGCTCCGTGCGTCTCTCCCGTGATGTGGTGCAAGGCATTTCCAGTGTCACTGGCGTGCCTGTCCATGGGGCCCATGGCCCCGCGGCGGCCTCCGGTCGCGGCAGCGCCGTGGCTGCAGGGGTTTACACCCGCAACCTCGCGCTCAATCGCCTCGTCACGGAAACGGAAGCCATCGCCTACGTGGAGTCTCTCTTTTACAACAACGCCACCGAGTTCGGCCGCCTTACGGATGAAAGCATCTCCACCACCGTGGACGGCTACACCTTCAGCCACTCTGCCCGCGTGGATGAAGTGGCCCAGGGCGTGGTCCAAGGCATCCTCGAATACGTCAGGACCACCCCGGCTGCAGAAGCAGGCATATAACCGCCACCAGGGTGGGGATCGCCGCTCCCGCGAGGAGATGGAGCGCACTGATGCCCCCCTTGCCAAACGCCGAGTTGAGGATGGAATAACCCGCGGGGTTGGGCGCGTTGGCGATGATGGTCAATCCACCGCCCGCCACGGCCCCTGCCACAAGGGCGTAGCGAGAGGGGGCGCTCAAGCTTGGCACCTGAGAGCCAAGATACGTAAGAGCCGCGTTGTCCGTGATCGCCGTAAGAGCGGTGGCGCCCAGGAAGAGGACTTTGGTCTTCATGGTCGCAAGCAGAGGCATGAGCCACCATCCTTGATCGCTACCCAAAACCACCAATCCCGCGAGGAAGAACGCCACAAGCAGTGACTCTTTCAGCTTCAAAGCATCGTTGTACTCGCTACAGGCGGTGACAAAGCCCAGAAAAAACAAGAACAGGCCGAAGAAGATGCTCATGTGATGAGAGGTCAACACCACCGCCATGAGAAAAAGTCCGTGGACGGCCATGACCCAGAACGGCGCTTTCCTCACCACTTTCTGGGAGGTGGGTGCCGCTTGGGTGAATGCCGCCACGATTTCAGCGCGATTCAACATGACACAGATGCCCGCATTGATGATGACCGCCAACATGGCCTTCCAACCGAAGTGGCCCAGCATGAAAGCAGTGTCCCAACCCCAGCGACTAGCCACCATGAGCACGGGCGGCGCCGCGTAGGATGTGAGCGTGCCCCCCACGGATACATTTACGAAGAGAGCGCCCAAGGTTGAGTACATGAACCGAGCGGACATCTTGCGGTCATAATAGCGGGCCTTCAGCATCAACGCGGTCACCGTCATGGCCGCGGGTTCCGTGATGAGACTCCCCAAAAGCGGGCCCACTGCGAGGGCGGCAAAATAATATGAGACGGGCTGCATGTTGCGTGGCGCTAGCTGGGACAGGAGGCCGATCATCCTGTCAGCGGCGGAGAGCACTGGCCGCGTGGCCGCGATGGACATGATGACAAAGACGAAGGCGGGCTCAGTGAAACTCAAGTGATCAGTGAAAAAGGCAACCGGCGCGTATCCCTCGACGAGAGTGCGCAACACCAGATACACCCCCGCCCAAAAACCAAAGACCACCTCCACCTCCCCCAAGAGCGCGAGCGCATTCTCAAAAAAAGACCCTTGAGGAAATCGATGGGACAGCTCATGAATCCGCTTTGCAGCAAAAGTGTGAACGATGGCAATCGTCAGAAATGCGGTGGCAAGCAATTGTGGAAGAGTCGGTTTCATGTGGCCCCAGGGACTGGTCCCAAACTGACACAGTGGTGCGATTTTTCTCGACCAAAAGGTACGCCGTTACTTTTTGTAAATCCAGGAAAACCTAAAGATACCGCTAGTTTCCTGAAGCCTTCGCCCCCGTGGCACGATCTGGCACGGACCCTGCTCTAGTGTAAGGCGTGCGGTGATGATCACCAAACACGAAACGCTGGCCTGCAGTGAGTCTATGGAGCCTCTCGAACTCCCCTGTTCGTGAACCACTCCTCTCTCCCAACTCAAACCCACTCCATAGACTCTCTGGAGCCCAGCGACCGCAAAGTCACGAAACTCCGACCCCGCCGATGCCCCTTCTCCGCTGAAAGAAGTCTCAGCATCAAACTCCCTCCTCCACTGCCTGCCTCATTTCCCTCCCTCAGCACTACCAACCCCTGCATTGGGCCGATGGCTCTCTCCAAAAAAGAGGTTATCGGCCCAAGCTCTTTTTAGGGGCCGCGGGACACCATCCGGGGCGGGGCCCGATCTTCGGGAACTGGCGGCATACTTCAGGGCGCTTTGCATACACAGTGCAAAGCCGCGTGCGTTCATCGAGATAAATGCAATCAGCGCCGTACTTACCGTTTCGCTGCTCGAGCACGAAGAGCTGAATGCGTGGATGGAAAGAACGCACGATGCCCTCTTTCATCAAGCGGCGAGCGAGCTTTTTCAAAGATGACGCGGCTTCGTCTATTGTAGCCACGCCGAGGCGCATGAGATCCGCCGCGCTGGTCTCAACGGGGAGCTGACAACAACCACCAATGCAGCCTTCACAGAGGCCAGTAGTGTACTTGCGCCACTCGGAAGGGCGCTGAGGATCGGGGCGCACAGGGGAGGATGCCATGGGATTTCATCAGATACCTAGAATTCGAACAAAATACAACTATATGTTTTCATTAAACAATATACTTAATGGTTGATAATGACACACCGTGTAAGATTTTCTTTGCTCATTCCTGACGTAAATGGTACAATTCGGCCCGATTTGAACATCCCCCCTGTTTTTTACGGAGTACAGATATGAAGTACCTCAAGGCCGTCATGGCTCTTTCTCTGATCACCTTCTCTTACGGTTGCGGTGGTCCCCACGTCACTGGCTCTGACCCTGCGAGCTCCGGCTCTGGAGATTCTGAATCTTCCACTTCCGCCACGAACGTCCCTGACCCCGACGTCGTGAACCCCCCTGTACCAACCCCCCCAACCCCACCAGCCCCGGATGAACCTGATGAAGAAGTTGTGATTCAAGAGATCGTCGATCAACCCCCTGTGGCTGACGGTGGTAATGGAGGCGCTGGCGGTGCCGGCGGTTCTGGTACACAAGGCGGCAACGGCGCAGCTGGCGCCCCTGGTGCCAACGGTGTTAACGGCGCTCCTGGCCCATCCGCTCCCATCGTGGCAGCTGAAGAAACCCCGGTTCTCCCTTCCACCATCGGTATCGTCGAAGTGATCACCCCCCCTCCGGGCATCAACGGCATCAACGGCGCAACAGGCCCAAGAGGCCGCGATGGCCGCGACGCCGATAACGTCGCCTTCCCCACCCTCGTGTCAGGCCTCGCTCCCGGTGAGTTGGCCAATGCCGCTGCCACCTTCAACCTGCCCTACCTGCTTCGTGAAGCGGGAGATAGCCGTGATCACCTGGGCCTTTACAACCTGGGCCAAGGTCGCCGCAACAATGGCCGTGGCGAAGCCTGCGACGGCAGCCTGCCCTCCTGCTCCGTGCGGGATGGCATGGTGCTCTTCCATGTGCGAGTACCCCTCCCTGCCCGGAACAGCATCATTGCTGCCGCTCCCTTCTCCGCTGTGATGACACTGAACATCCGCAAGCTGTCTCTCTCGAACCCCGCGTTCGATGCCACCGAGATGCTCTGCTGGTTGGATGCGGGTACCTGCTCTGGCAACTATTTCATGACATTGGACGAAGAGCGCACTGCTGGCCTCCGCGTTGGCGACGACGCCTTCGACTGGCACGCCCTCATCAACCCCGTCATGAGCGGCGGTCCAGCGGTGACGAATACGACCTTTGGCGATGACCTGCACGCGGGTGCCGCCACTAGCCGTGCACAAACAGGCCGTGGTCGCACCGGAAGCATCCACTTCAGAAGCCAGGCATTGCCCATCGACTTGGCCCACTACTTTCGTCGCGGCGAGCAAGACCTGACCCGCGACGAGCTCATGGACCTGCTCTACGGCAATAGCGACCCCGCTGTGGCTCCCACGGATCGCATCCTCACCTTCTTGGTGGCTGACGACGTCATGGTTCTCGGCGCAGACTTAAAAATGACTTACAGCTGGGAGAGGTCAGATTCCTCCACCCCCGCAGTTTCCGCAGAATGAGGTAAATGAAAATGAAAACCAATCAATCCAAAAAAGCCCTGGCCAGCCTGCTTCTCCTGAGCACGATGGCATCCCAACTGGCTGCCGCCTCTGTGAACGTGAACCAGTTCAATCCCGCCATCAACCCTGGCTACGTCTATTCTGAAGACTCCCTCATGAGCTCCTCCTGGGGCGCCAAGGGCAAAGGCCGTCCCTTCTTCAGCGCCTTCTATCAGATGATGAACGACCCCCTGGTTGAGTTGAACGAGACACGCACCCAGCGCCGCGCGCTCCTCATCGACAGCATCAACAGCCTGAACTTGGGCTTCGGCTACGGCATTGCCCAAGGCATCCAGCTGGGCGCCAGCACCTCCATGAACCTGGTGCATCTGCCCAACGAAGCCAACCGCTTCGCCTTCGGCGACTCCCGGTTGTTCTCCAAGTTCCGCCTCAACTCCGATCGCGCTGCCTTCAGCTTCGCCATCATGCCTGAGTTGTACCTTCCCACCGGTAATCGTAACTTGTTCCTCTCCAACAACAGCGTTGGTGCGGGCTTGAAACTCATCGGTGAACATGACTTCGGCCCCGTGATGATGACGGCCAACGCTGGTTATCGCTACTCCCCCAAAGCGACCTACCGCGACCTCAACATGAAGCAGGCCATCCCCCTGTCCCTCGGCTTGCTCGCCCCCCTCTGCAGCAAATGGGCCATCAACGCGGAAGCCCGCGGTGACCTCGCCATGCCGCTGGACCAGTACCACAACACCAGCTCCTACTACTTCGGCGGCCGTTACCGCATCGGCGACGTGGTCGCTTCCTTGGGCGGCACCGTCGGCACCATCAACGGCTACTACTCCATGGATTACGGCGCCATCGCCGGCATCATGGTCATGCCCCAGACCAAAGAAGAGCGCGTGTATGTGCAACAACCCGCTCCCGCCCCCATGCCCGCCCCCGTGGTGGCTAAGGTGGAACCAGTTAAGCCCCGCGTGATCTTCACTCCCAAAGAGTTGATCATCACGGAAGAAGTGAAGTTCGAACACGCCAAAGCCGTGCTGAGCTCCTCAGGCCGCAACCTGCTGGACGAAGTGGCTCGTGTGCTGAAAGCCAACAAGCAGAGCTTCACCAAGATCTCCATCGACGGTCATACCAACAGGATCGGCTCCCACGCCTACAACAACAAGCTCTCCCGTGAGCGCGCTGCCTCGGTGAAGGAATACCTCATCAGCCGTGGCATCCCCGCTCAGTTGCTCGAGAGCATGGGCTACGGCAAAACCCGTCCCAAACACGTCGCCGGTCTCTCCAAAGACGCTCAGCTCGCTGCTGACCGTCGCGTGGAGTTCAAAGTGGCCCTCGACAAGAAGCTGGTGCTAGCCGCTGCCAAGGCTTGGCAAAAGAAGTCGAAACAGACTTTGACCGGCGAGAACTAATTGCCTATAACTTCTATCCCATCGGAAACGATAAGATAGAAGTTCGTTTTAACTCTCTCCTCACTTCATATGATGAGATTCACGGCCTGGGCCGGAGCATTGACGCTCCACCCAGGCCGTTTCATTTTAG
>CAYHWW010000181.1:0-6531 GCA_964360145.1 uncultured Oligoflexia bacterium
CCGGAGCGCAGGCGCAACCGTGCAGGCCCCAAGGCCGGCAACACCGCGGGCACCACTCCCCCCGTCGCTGAATCCGTCGGAACCGTGGCCCCCTGGGCCCTCTCCCAACTCTCGAGTACACTGCGCGCCACCTGGCCCCAGGGGCTCCACGCCCCCCCCCTGGCGCGGACACCGAGCTCAGTCAGAAAAGCGCGTCGCTGCGCATCAGAGCCCCATTCATCAGCCATGCCATCCCCCATACCACAGGACGTGACGAGGCGCCGCCCCAGAGCTAGTGTCCTGAGTCACATATAACGCACTATATGGAGGAGCAGAAATGCCCATCGTCGAGGCGCGACGACGCCGCGCTAGCAGAGCTAACGCAAGGAGGAGCAACGAAGAGGATGGGCATTTCTGTCCTCCCCAAAGGGCCGCAATCTTTGTCATTCTAGCTTCGTCACTCGGCAGAATGCCAAATCTTTGCGGCATATAGTGCGTTATATGTGACTCAGGACACTAGTGAAAACATAATGACCGCGACCCTTCCCGCACCTACCGCCCCCCTTCTCTCCCGGAGCCAAAAGCTGCTGCTCAAGCGCTTGGGCTGGGCGGTGCTGCTTGCGGCGTTGCTACACACCCTTTTTTTCGGAGCCGCCCCCTACCTCAAGCTCGTTGGCGCGCCCCTGAGGCCCACGGAAGTCGTACAGATTTCGCGGGCAGACCTTGCACGCCTCAAGCAGCAAATCGCGAAAAACAAAATATTACCCGCCCTTCTTGAGCAGGAACTGCGGGAGAAATACAAAACGAAAACACCCCCCCGAGACCCAAAATTCATAGGGAGGTTCAACCAGTCCGTGCCAGAGGAAACCATCGCAGGCCCCCAGTCCGGTGCGCCCCAGCTCTCCGGAGGCGGCGGCGACGGCCAAAACCCTGCTGCCGAATCAACGCGATCAAGCCGTCGCACCCCATCCCAACCTCTGCGACTCTCTGATCTGGGGCCCGGATACAAGCTGCCCAAGCCCATGCCCAGCCGCGACTCCGCCCTCCCTGGCACCCAAGGCCCCCCCCAGCATTTTCGCCCCGTGGGCCGCGAGGATAAGCGCATGAAGCACGGTCCAGACAATCTGCTCAATGCGGCGGAATCCGAATACTACTCCTTCTTCAGTCGCTTCGAAGAACCCATCATCCGCAACTGGTACTTCATTATGCCCCAGATCATAAACCAGCTTTATGCAGAGATGGCCCGCAGCGGGGTGCCGGCCGGCACCGATATCCCCTGCACCGTCCGCTTCACCATCGACCGCACGGGCCGGTTCATCTCCATCGACGTGGTGGAGAGCAGCGGCTTTGCCATTTTTGACGACGCCACCAAGGCTGCCGTAGCGAAACTAGACAGCCTCCACAACCCACCACCGGGCCTCTTTAAAGGTGAATCCACCTTCAGCTATCATCTGTCCTTCGCCGTGGAAGCCCCGGGCCAGGCGCCTCTCAGTGCCCCTCAGCTGCAGTGGTACTGACGGTCGGCCTAGCCCAAAAACGCCTTTAGCAACCAGAGGAAGGCCACCAATGACAACAATAATAGTTGTGTTTGGCGATCAGCGAGCACGCGCCGCAACCCCGGCCACGGGCTCGGGGTGACTTGAGTACGATGTTCCCTGCGGGCTTTGATGCCCAGGGCGATGGTTTTTTTGATGACGTTCTGGGCGGCTTTGTTGACCTCGGGCTCCGGCAACGAGAAGAGCCAGTCGTTGTAGACATTCTTGAAGCGCACGAGATTGCCGCGACAGAGGGTGCAAGCCACGAAATGGCGGTGAAGGACCACCGTCTCATCGCTGGTGAGATCGTGCTCCAAATAACGGGCGTAGAGACGGCCATCTTCGGGGTTGGGGCAGGGCGCGACGAGGCGCGCGTCTTCCAGCTGGCGAAAGCCGCCGGACACAAGCCAGGGTCGCCCACGAGTGAAGGCCAGGCGCGCGGACTCCAGCAGGCGTTCCGCTTCAATGTCGCTGACCCCCAGCACCCGGGCGGTTTGGGCACGGGAGAAGCGGCCTTTGACCTTCAGCATCACGGCCGCCCTGGTGATGATGGGAAGCTTGAAAAACTCTTCGGAGCTGAACCCACGGAACGTCCGGGGCGATGCTGACCTCAGCACGCGGGTGGCGAAATCCACCAGGAGATCGTGATGGGCAAGCACGCTGGCGGCGGGTACAACCGTAGCCACGGCCCCCATGGCCCCTGCCCCCCCCGTGCTCTGCACAGAGGGCCGGGACACAAGGGCCCCCACCAAGGCCTCACCCACGGATTTTTCCGCCAAGGCCTGATCCTGAGTAACACCATAGGCCAAAGCCAAGGCCCACTTCTGGGACCAATCGGCGTAGGCCTCCTCAGGTGATTGATAAATGCCAAAGGCCCGCTCCATGGGCATACCTCTTCCAGAAGAGTGTAGGCTGAGACAAGGCTGCCGTCAAAAAAGGAAAACTTTGCCTAGCCTAGTCCCTCGACGGGTCAGTAACAGGAATCACCTGAAAATTGATCTGCACCACTTGGTCGGCGGCGGTCACTGAGGAGAATTCCTGGTTAATTTGCTGACGGAATTCCGTGAGCCTCGCACGAAGCCTTGCGAAGTCCTCTTTGCGCACGCCGATCATGAGACCGCTGAAGTCCCGACGCTCCACGGGGTCCGTCTCGATGGACTCCAGTGCGAGCCGCGCCGTGGACACATGGTAGTTCTGGATGATGTGGTTGCGGTGGTTGTGCAAAGACAGATAACGCACCTCCCGCTCGGACTGACGCAGGCGGCCCTTTTCGTCGCGGCCCGCGAAACCGAGGCGTTCGAGCAGCTGCAGACTGTGGCGCGCCTCTTCGATGGTGAGGCGCCGCCGCAGCTTTTTTGCGATCCAGGTCGGGTCTTCCTCGAATGCGGGGAAAAGCAGGAGCTCGCGAATGGCAGCGTGGTGCCAAGAGGAGAAATACGCCCACTCGTCGCGGATCTCCCGCACCCGGGCCGCGCCCTCCTCGTCATCCCGGGGTGGAGTGACTTGGGCGAGACGCATCAGATAATGGCGTTTTTGTTCCGCTGCCTTGGCTTGATTGAAGGCCACCAGGTTTTCCCAATACTCGGTCTCCGTCGGCGTGAGGCTCAGCGCCTTCGCGAAACGCAGGGTGTTCTGGGGCGTCAAGCCTCGGGTGCCATCCATGACGAGCTTCAAATAGTTGGGGCTCTGAATGCCGGCGGCGCGACTGAAAACGGCGTAGCTATACCCGCGCTCCGAGGCCTTGCGCTTGGCATAGTAGGCCGTGAGATACTCGCGGTAATCCATGTACATAAATATTTTAAGTTTATTATCGAGATCAGCCATGGATGCGGCTCTCCCGGCTTGCAAAGCGGCGGCGAGGCGCGGTATAGGCTGCCCACCCATGATTCGCGCTTACTTCACTATCGCTGCTCTTTGCCTCTGGGCGCCGCGGGCGCGGGCCGAGCCCACGGTGATTCATTTTCCGGGGGCGATCACCCGCACCGTAAATCTCGAAACCGCTCGCACGGCCCGAGTCACCGTGCGCTTCACCCGCGGGCTCCTCGACCCGCTGACGGCCCTTGATTGGCTCAGCGACATCAGCCGCATTCTTGATCGCGCCTACGCCGAGTACGCTCTGCTCACTCAAACCGGAGCGCTCACTCATTGTCAGATGCCGCTGCGGAGCAGACCTCGATTCGCCTTTGTGCTCTTGCCCACTTTCACGGCTGATGAAAGCACGACGGATCGCCTTCTTGCCGAACACATTCGCTACGGCTACTACGACCCCGCCAACGCTGGCCCTCTCATCAAAGCCCTGCCCTGGAACCAGGACTCCATTCAAATCGCTCTTGTTCACGAGGCGCTTCACGTCTGGTGCAGCCATCAACCCAGTCAAACTCCCCTGCAACGTTGGACGGAAGAGGGCGCTGCCGATTACCTTGCGTTTCGTGTCATCGGTCGTGCGCCGCAGCTGAGCCTCACCCGCTATTTTGCTAACCCCCGCGAGAACGCGCTCTACGGCGGTAGCTTTCTCTGGTGGCTTGCCCTTATGCAGTCGCAGTCTTTGGAAGGGCTCCATCGCGGGCAACGTGCGGACCTGTTCTTCGGGGCCTTGCAACCTGAGGGCGCGGGCGAACCCGCGGTGGCTCCGCTCTTCCCCTACGGGGAGCTTCCCCCCGGTCCTAGGTCTCATTTCACCTGGCATGGCCCCGCACCTTCTATCGACGACGGCACGAACTCGTCCCATTGAAGAGACGGAGCTCATTCAAAACCGAGGTGAGCACAGCCCGTGATTGCCTGCGCGTGAAATGATAGGCTACTGGTGACGGGCTTTCAGCGAGGCGACGCAGCTGCTCTTGCAGCGCCACGGACTCGCCGCCCACTCTATTTACCAGGCAACCCAGCGCCCGGCCAAAGGCCTCACGGGACATCACAGCACTCAACCACCCGTAAATTTCCAGATGGGCCTTGAGTTCCCACTCATCTTCACCCATGCCATCAAATATGCTGAGACGCGCATAACCAGGGCGCCCGGGCATGAAAATATATTCGAGCACTTGATGGGCGGTGGAAATATAGTCGAGATAGAACTGCGGGAACACCCCGGCCTCTATGTGATATGCACCACAGCGAAAATCGGAACACTGCCCATAGGCCGGGAGAAACTGATCGCGGTCAAAGGCCAGGCTGATGCGAAGGGCTGCCTCAAGCAACGCACGGGTGACGATCACCGCGGACTGATCGCCCATTTCTGTGGAAGGAAACGTCGCGCTGGGGTCGACCTCGGGCGAGGTCACCATGCGGTCGGCGAGCTGCAACACACTATACGTGAGGGGGTAGAGAACCATCGCCGACCCCTGGTTGGGATCAAGCAAAGCGCTGATGCCACGGGCTAGTCCATCGCGCCACAGCCGGGCAGCAGTAATGGGCGTACCCGGAGTGTAGAAGGGCACGCCGCCATCGCTGAGCAGGCGCTGAATTTCATCGGGCACGCTCATGCACCATGCCGACCAACCTGCCCCCGGATACTGAGTAACCTGTGCCGTGATCTCTTGTTGCGCGCGGGCCGTGCCTGCAGTCAATGTCAGAAGACACAATGCCAATGCGGCTCGTGATCCCATTAAAGATTTCATGATTTTATCCCCCTTAGGATTTATTGTTTTTATTTTGAAAAATTATCGTTCGCCGGTGCGATAGATCTCTGGCACAGGTAGCGGAAAACCATTCGTAAGCAGCGGCACGAGCACTAAGCTTCGCTTATAAGAACCGATGCCCAGAAAGTCGTTGCTCCAGATATTCACCGGAAAAATCAGCGTCGCAATTCCTTCATCCACGGTCGAGGCGTAATTTGCTCGATGAGATAAGCGCAGCGCATAGGTGCCCGGAAGTTCTTCACGGATCACGCCCTGATGATTCATCCCGTTCTTGTCCCATTGCACATTCCAAGATCGGTTTGTGGCGAAGTCATTGGAGCGCGTCGTAGTCAACGCATTCACGGAGTCTTCTGTGTACTGCCAATAACCCGGTGGGATTTCACGACGCATCAGCGACCGGCGCGCCTCACTGAACACAATACGCTCTGCCCCGTGTGATGACTGACCTAGAACATGAATGGATGTCAGCGTGATGCGCTCAAGCTCACCATAAGCACTGAGTTCAAGTGCGAGTACGCCCATGGGTTCAGCGTCCATGGCGGGCGCCAGCTCGCGGCCTGATTCGGCGCGAATACCAAACCAACTGTAAGAGCCAAAACTGCGCTGTTGCACAAAACCCACAGAGGCATGAGAAGCATCGCCGCCATCGGTCATGACAAGCGCGATGAATGCACCGGGCTGCTGATAGTAAGGGATAAGATGCAGCAGATAGGTTTCACCGCTCACTTCACCTTTGCCCTCGTAACTACCGGCGACCAATTCTTGACAGCCGCCAAAATAATCAGAGAGGTCATCCCATGAGGCGGCGAGTTGCACCTGGGCGCCGCAGCCCTGCTGGGCCTGAATCATACGATGGCCACCAAAAGCCTCAGCGCGCTGAGTAGAAAGCAACGCCGCTAGGATAAAAAGAGATCCAAACCAATTACCATTGCAAGCCATAGAACGCTCCTAGCGTGGTTGTAGAAATCGATGAAGACGTGGTGCCATCGCTGTGGGTGAAGGCCGCATCAGCGCCGCTGTCATAACGAATATGCGAGGCCATGAGGCGCAGCGTGTCCCCCGTCACGAGGGCTGATAGAGGAATGGCGACTCCGCCTTCTACAGAGAGACGGGAATTGTCGCCATTATCGTCCTGCCAGTCGTAGTTGAATTGAAAATCCACGAGAAATTTTGCTACGCGCAGAATGCTCCCAAGCATAAAACTGCCGGACCCAATGGGAATGGGCGTATTCTGAACCAGCGCCGGGGTATAGCCTGCGCGTATGAGAATATAATCGGTGCCCCCCAGGCGAATCACGCTGGACGGCGAATAACCAAATCGCACCAGAAGATCTGAGAACTGGGGCAGTTGGTTTGCCTCGATGGCAGCAAAAACTCCAAAT
>CAYHWW010000182.1:0-3924 GCA_964360145.1 uncultured Oligoflexia bacterium
CCGGTTCGCGGTGCCTTGGAAGGACGCGCCCTGGAAGGTGCGGCGGACCGCGGAATAGCGCGCCGCCGCACTGCCGACACCGCTTCACCCTTCCCAACCCCGCGGAAACTGAGTAACGTCGTGCTTTGGGGAGGGTTCCATGAGTCTCACGATCATCACCGTCAATAAAGTGCGCGAACGCTTCAAGCCCGCGGGTAAGGGAGTCTGGGCCGATGTGCCCGACAAAGACTGGCACTCCTGGATCTGGCAGCAGCAAAAACGCATCAAGAACATGGAGCAGCTCGAAAAGGTGATCAAGGTCACCCCCGGCGAGCGCGAGGCTTTTGAGAAATCCAACGAGATGTTCAATATGGGCATCACGCCATACTACGCGACGTTGATGGACCCCGATGACCCCAACTGCCCGGTGCGACTGCAGTCGGTACCGAACCCCGGTGAAATGAACATTCTCGCCACCGACATGGAAGATCCGCTGGCCGAAGAGCGGGACATGCCCGTGCCCGGCATCACCCACCGCTACCCCGATCGCGTGCTCTTCTACACCACGCACAATTGCCCGGTGTACTGCCGTCACTGCACGCGCAAACGCAAGGTCTCTGACCCGTCGACCTCGGCGCAGACTGAACAGCTTGAAAATGGTTTGAAGTATATTGAAAAGACCAAAGCTATCCGCGACGTCATCATCTCCGGGGGCGACCCCTTGTCCCTGTCCGACGATCGCTTGGAGTACATCATCTCGCGGCTGCGGGCCATGGACCACATCGAGATCATCCGCTTGGGCTCACGCAACCTCGTAACACTCCCCTTCCGCCTCACTGATGAATTCATCACACGGCTTAAAAAATACGCGCCCATCCACATCAACACCCACTTCAACCACCCCAAAGAGTGCACACGGGAAGCCTTCGATACGGCGGCCCGCCTGGCTGATGCGGGCTTCACACTGGGCAACCAGTCGGTGCTGTTGAAGGGCGTCAACGACAAGCCCGAAATCTTCAAAGAGCTGGTGCACAAGCTCATGCTCATGCGCATCCGGCCCTACTACATCTACCAGTGCGACCTCAGCCAAGGCATCAGCCACTTCAGGACGCCGGTGGAAAAGGGCATCGAGATCATCGAGCACCTGCGCGGCCACACCTCGGGGCTTTGCATCCCCCAATTCGTGGTGGATGCGCCGGGCGGCGGCGGCAAGATCCCCGTGAACCCCGAGTACGTGCTGGAGCATGCGGGGAAAAAGTGGACGTTGCGGAACTTCCGAAAGCAGAAGTTCGTCTACATCGAACCCTAGTGCGGTCATGCCAACCATGGAACCACAGCCCCTCGTCTCCTCGGATGATATGCTTTGGCGCGATGAGCTGCGGGCATCACTGCGCACACCGGAGGCCCTTGTGGCCGCCGGCCTCCTCACCGCGGAGGCGGCACTGCGGCTCCACGAGCTTGATCTTCCGTTCGAGCTCGCCGTCACGCCAAGCTACGCCGCCCTCATCGATCGAAAAGATCCCCGCTGCCCCATTGGCTTGCAAGCCCTGCCCTCTCTCACGGAACAAGACCCCGTCTTACCACCCTGGGCGGAGGCTGCGAGCCAGCGCATCTACGGCGCTGCCACACCCTGGCGAGCGGATGCCATCGGTGACTTAGCGCGACTCGTTGCACCTCGCCTCACCCACCGCTACGGCAACCGCGCCCTCCTCCATGTCTCAAGCCACTGCAGCGTGTACTGCCGCTTCTGCTTTCGCAAAGCTCACTTGAGTACCAAAGAAGAAGCCCTCTACGGCGGCGACTTTGCCCCCGCCTTGAGCTACTTACGCACCCACACTGAAGTGACTGAACTCATCCTCACCGGCGGCGATCCCCTCACGCTGACGGATACCGCCCTGACAAAACTTCTCGATGCCATCGAAGAGAGCGTTCCTCACATCAGAGTGCTGCGCATCCACAGCCGCGTGGCCGTGACCCTGGCCTCCCGCCTCACAGCGGGCCTTGCACGCACGCTCACCGCCCCCCGCCCCTATCTCCTCACCCTGGTGAGTCACTTCAATCACCCCCGGGAACTCAGTGCTGCCGCTCGCACCGGGCTTCTGATGCTGCGACGCGGGGGCATCCCCCTCTACAATCAGAGCGTACTCCTCCATGGCGTGAACGACGACGCCGCAACCCTCGCCGCTCTATTTCAGCTGCTTTACGAAAACGGCATCACCCCCATGTACCTCCACCATGCCGACTGGACGCCGGGCACCTTTCATTTTCGCGTCTCCGTGACCCGGGGCCAGGGCCTCTACCGTGAGCTTCAAGGGCGGGTGGCGGGCCCCGCGCTACCCCGTTACGTGCTCGATCTCCCCGGGGGCTTCGGCAAAGTGCCGGTGAGCACCCTCGCGCTTTCAGAGGAGCTTCCACAGGACCTGGAGCGTGGCTTCGGCGGTGGGATTTATAGCACTCTCTGCCCTCACCGTCGCGGCGGTCAGGGCAGAGAGCATGTCAGCTATCTCGATCTTCACCGGCTCTTGTAGGAGCAGCGTGCATAGATCACATGACGATGTTTTTCTGGAGTGAAGCCTAGGCGCGCGGAAAGCTTTTCTTGCAACTCCTCGATGGCGCTGTCGTGGAACTCGAAGATGTGATCGCAGTCTAAACAAACAATATGATCGTGATGGCCGCCAACGGCCACTTCAAATACGGTTTCGCCGCCATCACCCACCAGGGTCTCCCGGAGAAGCCCGGCCTCCATGAAGAGGTTCACGGCGCGATAGACCGTGGCAGGCCCGATTTCGGCATGTTCCTCCTGCACCTTTCTCGCGATATCTTGAATGCGAAAGTGCCCCAGCCAGCCGAGCACCGCACGTGCGATCTTGAGACGCTGCTCGCTGTTTTTCAGCCCCTTGCTGGCGAGATGAGCCGTGAGTCGCCGCTCCCAGGCGATTGCATCTGTTTTTTGATCGAGGCCCTCGGCGGGGAGCTGTCTGCCACAGGGCAGGCTTGATGGTTTTTTCAACATTGCAGTGCCAGCTGTACCAGAGGTTATAAAAAGGTACGCCGTTACTTTTTAAGACTCACTGCGTCATATGCTGGGATCCTCTTTTAGCACCGGCACACGTCGTGCCATGGGGCACAGTGACACTGCATCGGTGTCAGTATGGCGCTGATCGACCGAGTAGAATAGTAAGAATACTATTTTTGTCTGGATTTTTTTCTCAGTAAATTCAGGAGACTTCGCCAATGAACGAAAACTCTTCTGTAGTCACCACTTCGGCATGAAACCTGAACAAGGCCAGCCATCTGTTTCACTAGTTGCACACTTCAAGGGGATTATAATCATGACTCAATTACCGTCGTCTCCATGGCGCCACAACGTGGTGGGAAGCGCGCTTTGGTTTATCGCCGCAGTTTCAGCACTGGGGTCCCATAGCCAGGCATGGGCTCAGTATGGCGATACCTACATCGATGGCAGCAACGGCGTCGCGCCTCTGGCCAACGCCACCACCCGCATCGTCACGGTGAACGGTCAGCTGGTGTCCAATCTCTCCACGGGCACCGCCGCGGATCCCATCCCGGTGCGCCCCGGCGACGTCGTGTCCTTCACCGCGGATGACATCTATTTCGATGCAAGCAGTCAGATACAGTCCTCGAATTTGCCCATGGAACAGTTTGAGTGGGGCTCCACCATTGGCACCGCGGATGCCTGCAACCCCTCCGTGGGCTGCTACGGCTCCAACTTCGAAGTGAACCTCTACGGCGTGAACTTCTATGTGCCCTACACCATGCCATCCCAGGCGCAAGTGTGGGTGCGGAACCGCTCCACCGGCCTCTTCGACAGCGTGGTGCTGAGCAATACCCTTGCCGGCTACTACGGCCGGAGTGAATCAACATCTTCGATTTATACAGACGCCTGGTCCTACCCCTCGGGCTATGACCTGGACTACACCGTGG
>CAYHWW010000182.1:4024-6529 GCA_964360145.1 uncultured Oligoflexia bacterium
ATTTATACAGACGCCTGGTCCTACCCCTCGGGCTATGACCTGGACTACACCGTGGCCTTGCAAGGCCAGGGCAACTGGACCACCATCAATGGCGCCAGGGTTTTCGTGCCCTTCAGCCGCGTCAGCGATTGGCAGCCCTATCAGCATGGTTACTGGTACTGGTCCCGTTACGGCTGGGCCTGGCAATCCTACGACAACTGGGGTTGGATCACCGACCACTACGGCTACTGGCGCCACCATCGCGCCTACGGCTGGGTTTGGTCGCCCTTCAGCTGGACCGGTCGCGCCGCACGCTGGTACCCCGCGGTGGTCAGCTTCTACAACACCGGCAGCCACATCGGTTGGTCCCCGTACTGGGATTACTGGGATGGCGCGAGCCCTGGTTATTCCCATGGCTATGCGGACGGCTACGACGACGGGTTCTGGGACGGCTATGCCGCCGGCACGTCTCGCTCAAGCTACTCCTCCGGCTACACCTGCGTGAACAACGGGGCGTTCCTTTCCGGGAACATCTACCATTCCCGTGTGAGCGTGGACGTAGCGGTACAAGTATACAGCGATGCTTATCGCGGTCGCAGTTATGGCCGCGGCGCAATGGTCTACGGCAACAGCGACGGCGCCCGCACCTTCATCGAAAGCCGCACCGGCCGCCCGGTGGTGGTGGTGGATGTGGAAGCCCGCCGCACTCGCATCGGTGGCAGCGTGGACGGCATGATGGTTCGACCTCGCACCGTGCTCCATGAAACCCCGCCGGAGTACATCAATAACCGGGATTTACTCACTCAGCGTCTCCGTGCACCGGGCATCGCACCACGGGTGCCCATCGGCTCGGTCATTGATGATGGTGGCGCCATCACCATCCCCGCCCGCTTGGGCCGGGATGTGGTGACAGCACCTCGGTTCCCTGGCCGGGACGGCACGATCATTGACATGCCTGCCCGCACTCGCTTGCCCGTAGCGGGGGGTGAGTTGCCCACGAACATCGTGAATCGTCCCGGCGGTGCTCGCCCTGACTTAGGCAGGCCTCCGACGACGGGGCCAAACCTTCCTCCACCGCATCAGAGCAGACCCCCGGTGATCGCACCAACCCCTGCGCGGCCCCCGGTGTACACGCAGCCTGCTCCTGCGCGGCCCCCGGCGTACACGCAGCCTGCGCCTGCACGGCCCCCGGTGTACACGCAGCCTGCTCCTGCGCGGCCTCCGGCGTTCACGCAGCCTGCCCCTGCGGCGCGGGCCCCGGTGTTCACGCAGCCCGCGCCTGCACGGCCCCCGGCGCTCACGCAGCCCGCGCCTGCACGGCCCCCGGCGTACACGCAGCCCGCGCCTGCACGGCCCCCGGCGCTCACGCAGCCCGCGCCTGCACGGCCCCCTGCGCTCACGCAGCCTGCGCCTGCACGGCCCCCTGCGCTCACGCAGCCTGCGCCTGCACGGCCCCCGGTGATCGCACCAACCCCTGCGCGGCCCCCGGTGTACACGCAGCCTGCTCCTGCGCGGCCCCCGGCGTACACGCAGCCTGCGCCTGCACGGCCTCCGATGGTCACGCAGCCTGCTCCCGCACGGCCTCCGGTGATCGCACCGCGCCCCATCGCACCCACCATGCCCTCCCTTCCTCGTTTTGGTGGGGGCATCCGTCCTCGGTGAAACAATTATAAATTAATTATATTTGCAACAAGGACTCACGGGGGCCCGGTGCACACCGGGCCCCCGTTCTGGCTTAAAATGCATTATTCTGCCAGGCACTTGGGTTCCAGAGCCTCTGTGCTATAAGCCCCTCGTGCTTAAAGCTCCTTCCCCACTCTCTCGCATTTTCTGTAGCCTTCTGATCCTTAGCCAACTCGCGCTAATGGCTCCAACCACCACTTACGCCGCATCAGAAGATGAGGAAGTGGATGCAAGCATAGACTGCGCGCTCGCGCTATCACCCGAGAGCATCACGGAAGTGATCCTCGCCCGCATGGAGAAAGATCTCACGCCACGCCCATGGAGATTTCGATATTGGCTCCGTGCCCAGCGCCGCCTCATTGTGAGCGCCGTCATTGCACGGTGCAACACGCTTGAGAGCGGCTGTGATGAAATCGCAGTAAAACGCTTTGCCTTGGAAGAAATGAGGCGTCGTAGACACAACCTCGAATGGCTGGAAGACCGTGGGCGCAGCGCGTTCACTCTCGCTGTCGTCGTCGGCGCCATGGTCGGGACCAACCTCGTGGGGAACTACATCTCCGCCCACTACCCGACAGTGTCGGGCCCCATGGAAACATTCTACAAACCACTCAGTTGGTATATCATATTGTGGTTTGGTCGTGCCTTCTTCCGCCGCGTTCTCGGTGGTCTCGGCAAAGTGGGCTCCCGCATTCGATCCGGGGACTCGGTGCCTGCCCACGGCCTAGACCCCCGTTTTGTGGAGGAAGGCACCGACCAGCTGCTGGGTGACCTCACCGACGAGCAACATCGCTTTGTGAATGGCAACCACAGCGCCGTGGGCCGCATGGACGGTGCCTCGGAACA
>CAYHWW010000183.1:0-6508 GCA_964360145.1 uncultured Oligoflexia bacterium
ACGGCGGCTTCATACTGCTGCGGCCCGGCGGCATTTCGAAAGAACGCATCGAAGACGTGCTGCGTCAGGGCCTCATGCAGAACAGAGAAGCCCCCCTCCTCTCCCCCGGGCAACTGCCTTCACATTACGCCCCCGTGAAAACCCTCCAACTTTTGCCCGTGTCTCTGTCTTCGCTGCTCATGAGCGAACCCCATGCGGTGAAGCGCCTCATCACGGGGCATATACCAGGCTTTTTAGTGTTCGCGGCGCTGACCACTGAAGATGAGTGGACCCTATCCCAGCTCTGCGGCGCCCTGCCCCCGGTGGTGGTACTGTCCCCCCTGGGCAATATGGACGAGGCAGCGCGCCATCTCTTCGCCCGCCTGCGGGAACTGGATGCCTCGGCGGCAACCGCGCTCTTCGCGGAACCCTGCCCGCTGACCACAGGGTTGGGGCTTGCCATCGCTGATCGTCTGCATCGAGCGGCGGCGGCGCTGGCGTAGACCGTTGAGAAAAGGCCCTCTGCTTGGCTAAAAAATCTCGCCACCATGCAAGCGTTCTAGAAACCGCGCCACGGGCAATACGGTCATGGACTTCACTTTCAACACCTCGTCACCAAGATAAACGCCGTAGTTTTGGACTACCTTGAGGCTCTTTTCTTCCGCGATTTTCTCACAGGCCTGAGACCAGCGTGAATCCCATTTCTTCGCGAGCTTCACCTCAATACAAATGATCTCCGCCTTTTGAGACATGGTTTTCTTTTTCAGCTCCACGATGAAATCAATGTCGAAGCTCCCGCTCACTCCATAATAGTAAAGAGACCGATTTTTGGCTGTGTAGTGATTATAGGCCTTAAGCTCATTCAATAAACAGGTCTCTAATGCAAACCCGCGCCACGCACCGTCTACCGCTTCATCCACGAGACCCGCGCAGGCTCGGGCAACCCCAGAATCGAAAAAATAGAATTTCGGATGACCCAATTCCTTCACTTTTAAACTTGGTCGATAGGGATACAAGCGCGTGGCCAACAACGTGTCTTCAAGGATTTCAAAATACTTATCAACCGTGGTGCGCCCCACATGGGCTTCGCGTGAAATGTTCTCGACATTGAGTACTTGGCCGTTACAGATACCAGCAATGCGAAGGAAACGAGCGAATGGCTCTAACTTTCGAACCAAGCCCTCTTCAAGCAACTCTTGGCGCAAGTAGGTTTCCACATAGGTGTTTAACGTCTCTTTGCAGTGCTTCGGATCACTCAGCACCAATGGCAAGGCCCCCCAGTCGATGATTTCGGCAAACGCGTTTTTCGTCCCATACTCTGGATAAACAAGCGGGAAACAAAAGCGCTGTAGCGCTCTACCCGCCAAAAGATTGGCTCCGCCGCGCTTGAGTTTCCGCGCGCTCGATCCGCTCAACGCGAAATGCAGCTTCTTCTCTTCGTAAATACGATGAACCTCATTGAGTAGCTCCGGCACGCGCTGGATCTCATCAATGATGACCCATGATCCTGGTTTTAGTGGGCCACAGAGCTCCGCCAAATGCGATGGATCAGCACTCAACCTCAGAAAGTCACTGCTCTTCAGTAAATCCACCACAAGACTTGGCTTCAATACAGAACGGAGCCATGTTGATTTGCCCGTGCCGCGGGCTCCAAACAGAAAGAAACTCTTGGTTGGTATCGAAAGCACTCGCTTATACATAGATCCATTTTACATACCATAGTGGAGAAATAGAAGCATAATCTCCACTATGGTAGCAGAATCAGACGCTGCCGCCCCAGGCTGCACTAGGACAGCGCAGCGGCAATATGTGCTGCGCACGCGCAAGTTTGCCTACGCAGGCCTTTTGTCCACGGCGACCCGTGCCGATCCGTAGGAGGATGGGGACTGCCTTTCGTCTGATCATCGGCATCGTTCTCACCCTGGCCTTGAGCCCGGGTGCTGCGTGGGCCATTGACCCCACCACTGCCCGCCGTGAGGGCCTGTACTCTGTCTTCCGCACTTGGATGATGAATGGCGGAGAAGGGGGCCCCAGCCCCGATTCCAGCCTTAACTGGCTCATCGATGACTTCAAACGCTACCGGTATTCTCTTCCCCGATACTCCGTGGAGCGGCAAAGTATCGATCGCATGGAGAATGATGACTGGCACTATCTGGGCTCCCGCCTCATGAACGACGCTTCAGCCTCCGCCCCCTCCCGAGGGCACATGGCTATTGTGATGTTGCGGTTTGAGCACAATGGCCGTGGGCCCCATTTTAATATTTCTTCTGAATGGGGCAACCTCGCCCGCCGTATCCTCACCGATGGCTCCGGCACCGTAACCAGGGGGCAAGTGCGCTCGCTGCTCGGTAGCATCTATCATGGCATTACCACGGCGATGAACTATCCCAGCCGACACCAAATGGAAGCCGCCTCCTTTGCCGTGCGTCTCATGCTCTCCCCCGCGCTGGACGGCACGCGCACCGCGGAGGACATGTCACTCCTCCGAGAACATGCGAGCATACTCGAAAGGGTTGCGCGCCACGAGTTCTCGAATAGGGATGGGTTCCTCCTCTGGAACAGCGCGGTGGCACCACCGTGGCTCGAAGATTTGAAGGCACTGCGGGCATGGGCTTCCCGGGTGACCCCTGAGGAGCGACGGGTTCTCCATGACATCATGACGCCTTTACGCAGCACTCGAGTTCATAACTATCCCACGCGGATGCTCGCTCTCGAGCTCGACGTTGCCTCTGGCGCCATGTCCCAAGAAGAAATACGCAAAGCCGTTGAAGCAGAGATCGAATCAATTCATCGTGAGTACCGTAGCGAGCCCCGTGTGCAATCACGAATGATGGATAAACTCGCCAGAGTGGTGGGCCCCGCCGCCCCGGCGCTCACCCTTGAAGTCCAACATATTCTCTCAGACGCCATCGTCCATGAAGTGTTGCGGGGCTCATTGGCGAAAGGCCTGGAAGGGATACGCATCTTGAGCGAGCATTACACCCATGAAACCGGTGTGATCACTCTGCTCCTCAATAGACTCGAACGCAGCCAAAACATGCGTGTGGTGAGGCAATTCCACCAATCGGGGTCGCCTGCTTATGTTCACGCCTTATTGGATGGCATCGCGAACACCTTCCAACACTATGAGCGTTGGAGAGGCGGAAAAATGCCAAATACGCAGCTCCAGCGCATCGCGGCAGTGCTGAAACGGATTTCCAATCGTCGTAACACCACGGAAGGGGCTCGGGCTTTTGAGGTTCTGATGCTGCTCCGTCATGCCGGAAAACGGGGCTATAACTCCCACGTTCTCCGCGTATTCGACATCACCACCGGCGAACTCAACGCTGTTGTCGCAACCCTGCTGTCCAACCCCTCTGAAGCTGTGGGGGCAACCTACACGAGAGCCATCGCAGAGTTGCTGAACGACCCTTACGGGTCTTCTGACCCCGCCATCGTTGCGCTCCGGGAGAAAATCACAGCGGAGCGCAACCGCATCATGGCATTGGGGCATACCCGGGCCACGGAAAATGGGCACAAGGCGGGCACGTCGCGATCCCCCTATCGGGTCGATGGGCGCGGTACCGCCGACCTCACCACCGAGGAACAAAAACAGATTCAATGGCTGGAGAGTGCGCTAGCACAGCGAGCAGCACCAACCACTGCCACTGTCCCTGAGGCAGAGGATATTCCACCCCCGCGATCTTCCGTAAAAGCCCGGGTCGGCACCAATGCGGATGCCGCTGGGGATCTCGCGTTGGAAGTACCCGCAGGCGCGGACTGCGATACTGCGGGAGTAGTACGCAGTGTCATGGGCGACATCTCCGTAGATCGTCGATAAAGGGCCATCTGCTTCGTTGTCGTCGTCGCAGCTGGCCCTTTCTCGACGATCTACTAAAACCAATGGCGATGAGACACATATCGCCCGTGGAGTGGCACCGGGCCGGGTCACTCCCCGCCGAAGCGCTGGTCCCAGGCCTTGCGTCCCGCCATGCGGGACAACGGATCCGCCAGGCGCCGCTGCTCCACGCGCTTGCACTGCACCCGGGTGTGGAACGTCGCACCCGCGTCGTAGGCGATGCGGGGATGAAGATCACGGTGGGGCGCCACACCGACGGTGAGCGCTGCCAGCGACGTCTCATCATGCCACAAGGATTCCGTGAGAAAGGCCGCCGCATCGGCTCCGTGGTAGGACAGCGGCGCGCCGACGGCGGGACTGGCCACGGCGAAGTAGTCACCAGCCACGTGGAAGAGCAGAATCCGTGGAAAGACGTGGCTCAGGGCCGCGAGCACCGGCAACGCCGCCTCGCAGGACATGCCGTAGGAATGAAACCAAAGTGAAGCGAGGCCCGTGGTTTTCAAGCGGCTGGCCACGAGGCGGAAGTATTCTTCCGAGAAAAGCCCGGCCTCTCCCTCAACCCAAGGATTGCTAGGCTCGGATACGACGAGATCCAGGGAGCCCGGTGATTGGGCCCGTAAGTACGCCCGCCCATCGGCGATGATGAGGCTCGGCGTGGCCGGGGCGGCACCAGGCTGTTTTGCGACGCCACTGAGCTTGGTCCGCGGGGGCACTGCATACTCAGGGAAATACTCCGCCGCGAAACGTGCCACCACCGGGGAAATCTCCACCACCGCGGCCCTCTGCACTTCGGGCTGGAACAACACCGCCTGGTGGGTGGCGCCGGTGCCGAGACCAATGGTGAGGACGTTGGCGAGGGGAGCGCTGGGGTTGCGCACGAGAAACGGCAGCACGGCCACGAGTTCGTTGGTGGTGCGATCGCCGCCGGTACCGCCGTCCACCTTGCCGTTGATGCGGAAAAAACGGCGGCCGTCTTCCGCACGGTGGGCGCTGATGAGGGCGGAACCATCATCTGCCCAGGCGGTGAGCACAGGCAAGCGCTGGGTGAGATAAGCGGTGACGTCAGTGTAACCATCGTCGATGAGGGCCTGGGCTGGGATGCGATTGTGAAATGCCCCGCTGGTGAGAAGCGCGGGGTTTAGTGGCAACAGCAGGAACGCGGTGAACGCGGCGAGACCCGCGCTGAGGGCGGTGAGCCCCACTCCGCGGAAGTCATGGAAAACTGAGTTTCGCTGGGGGCCCCTGGCGGCGCCAGCGGCCAGGGCGAAGGCCACGGTGGCGAGCACGACGGCGGTGCCACTCACGCCAAAGGCGCGCAGACACAGTGGCGCCGTGGGTGCGGCGAGCACAGAGCCCAGGATACTCAGAGCGAGGGGCCAACCCGCTTGACGCGGGTCCGGGGCGAGCTTTAAGGCAAGTAGCGGGAAGACGCGCCCCAGCGCATAGGCCACAGGAAATCCCGCGGTAAAACTTGCGAGGAGGAGCAGGGCCTGCAGCATAGGGAACGGCGCCTCGCCACCGCTCCAGTGGTGGAGCTTGAGCACCAGGGGCGGCAGGTTTCCCCACAGGGCGGCGCCACCAATGACGGCAGTGGCCATAGCGAGCGGCAAAAGCCGGGAGGCGGTGGTGGCTGCGGTGCCGCCGGTTCCACCCGCCGCGTGAGCAGCCATGTGGAACGCCGCCAAAGCCATGCCCGCCAGCAGTGCGCAAAGTACCGCGGGAAAAACCCAAACCGACGGCCCCAGGGCAAGCTGCGCCAGACGCAACCACAGCAGCTGCAGCGCCACCGTGCACCAGCCCCCGGCGATGATGAGGACTGCGGTGCTGACCCTCGACCCCGATGGCAACACGGGGGTCAGGAACTCAACTTCTGTTGAGTTCCGCGCAGGCCTCTGTGCCGACTGTGATGGTGCCAACAACACCACCAGCACTGCCATGCCGTTGCACAATGCCGCGGCGCCGACGAGACCGCTGTGGCCTAGGGCGGGCAACACAAACCAACCACCGATCAACGCCCCCACAGCGGCGCCGGCAGTGTTCCAGCCGTAGAGACGCACAAAGGATGTCGGCACGACCTGCGAAGTCCGCGGAACCCGCGGGGCGTCGGGTTCCGGGCCCCGATGCGCGGGATCTTTGCCGGGAACCCGACCAGCAGCGGGTTCCCCGTGCGGATGCGAACACGCCGCCAGCAACAGCGGCAGGGCCGCACCCAAAAGCACCGTGGGCACGGCCAGCAACGCTGCCACAAAAACCCAAAGCCCAGCACCGTGGAACAGCGCCGAAGCGCCGACGCCCTTACCCATCCACGACAAAACAGCCAGCACCGCCACGCCGCTCAACGCGGCGCCACCCTCACAGGCCGCGTAGCGCGCCACAGCTCCCCGCAACGGAATTCCGCGGCGAAGGGAGAACGCTGCCGCCGCGGAACCCACGGCGAGCCCAGCCAAAAACAGCGCCACTGTACCAGCCAGAGCCTCTGTGGTGTGCCCCGTGAGCAGACGCACCTGGGCAAGCCAGCTCACCTCATAAAAGAGGGCCGCAACCCCGGAAGCAAAAGCCGCCACCGCGAAAGTAGATCGTCGATAAAGGGCCATCTGCTTCGTTGCTCCTCCTCGTGGCTCCACGCAGCGGGCAGTAGCCCGCTTTGGTCGCTCACTCGTCGTCGCGCCTCGCATCTGGCCCTTTCTCGAC
>CAYHWW010000184.1:0-6466 GCA_964360145.1 uncultured Oligoflexia bacterium
TAACCGGTATTTTGGGGCTTTGTAAACACATCCGCGGAGGTGGCATCAGACATGGGAGGAACTTTTCACAGTGTTTTAGCCGTGTCCACCCTTGAGAAACCCCTCGGCGAGGTAGCTTGCTTGTTTGGCCAAAGCAGGGCGACCGAAGAACAGGCACCCCAACTCAAACACTTGATCGTTGCCCATGGCGTTATCCGTGGGAATGGAAAAGAGGGCCTTGCGGAACTGAGAAGCACCATCGAAACCGGCGGAGTACCAGTTGAGGAACTTACGCAGCTGGATGCCGGCATGGACTGGCGCGTGATTTTCTTGGAGCAGCGCCCATTGGCGAGTGATGAGGCGGCTATAATCCCAGAGACCTTCGGGAGTGCGGTAGGCCAGCTGCTCGGCATTGAGGGTACGGCCCTCTTCTACGAGGATTTCTAAAAACAGGAAAGGATTGCGGAGGGCCCCGCGACCGATCATAACCGCGTCGCAGCCGCTGGTTTTACGGCGCTCCACGGCGTTGCGGGCCGTCAAGATGTCACCATTGCCAATGATGGGAATGGGGGCGCGCTCTTTGACCCGCGCCATGAGGTCCCAGTCCGCTTCACCTTCATAACCCTGGGCCCGGGTGCGCCCGTGGATGGCCACCCATGCGGCGCCTGCCTCGGCGGCGGCGCAAACATTTTCTAAAGTATTGATGGAGCTGGCGTCCCAGCCCGTGCGGATCTTGATGGTGAGCGGGATGTTGATGGCGCTTTTCACTGATTTCACCAGCTCGTAGAGCTTCCGGGGATCCCGGCAAAGGGCGGCGCCCCCGCCCTTTTTCACGACCTTGGGCACGGGGCAGCCCATGTTGATGTCGATGAAGTCGACGCCGCTCTTCTCGATGGTGGCCGCCGCCCGAGCAAGGTCGTTGAAGTCCTCGCCAAAGATTTGCAACCCCACGGGGCGCTCTCCCTCGAAATATTTGCAGAGATCAAGGGTTTTGCGCCCGGCGAAACAGATGCCGGTGGCGGAGATGAGCTCGCTGATGACCACGCCGGCGCCGAGCTCCTTCATGAGCAGGCGAAAGGGGGCGTTGGTGATGCTGGCCATGGGCGCCAGCACGTAGGGGAAGTCCACCGTGGCGGGGCCGATCTTGAGCGGATTCACAATAAAAGGGATTTACACCGGTTGGTGCTCAGAGCGCAAGCCAGGGTTTGGAGCCCACCAGGGCCTCAAGATCGGCGATTTCCTTGGGTGCGGCGGCAGTGAGCACCTCGCAGCCCGTGGCGGTGAGCACGATGTCGTCCTCGATGCGCACCCCCAGGCCCCGGAATGCCACCGGCGCTTTTTCGTCGTAGGTCTGCACGTAGAGCCCGGGCTCGACGGTGAAGACCATGCCCTCTTGGAGGGGGCGGGGCTGGCCGCTTAGCAAAGAGCGACCGCAATCATGGACATCCATGCCCAGGAAATGCCCTGTGCCGTGGGGATAGAACCGCTTGAAGGTTTGCGCTGCGATGATCTCGTCTCCACTGCCCTCGAGGAGGCCCATGCCCTTGAGGGCATCCACCAGGGCCCCGACTGCGTGCTCGTGCAAATCCTGCAAGGTCACCCCGGGCTTTGCCATGGCGATGCAGGATTTTTGAACCGCGAGGACCACTTCGTAGAGCGCTCGCTGCTCGGGGCTGAAGCGACCGGACACCGGAAAAGTGCGCGTGAGGTCCGCGGTGAGATACTCGTACTCCGCGCCGGCATCGATGAGGAGCAGATCCCCCTCCCGCAGCTGCCGATTATTTTCAATGTAGTGGAGAATGGTGGCATTGGCGCCACTGGCGACGATGCACTCGTAGCCCATGCGCCCAGCGCCCTGCTCCCTGGCGACAAACTCGATGAGGGCTTCCAGCTGGCGCTCATTGAGACCAGGGCGGCAACGAGCCATGGCCTCTCGGTGGGCGAGGGCAGTGATCCGGCTTGCCTCCCTTAGACGCTGGAGCTCCGCCTCTTCTTTTATGAGACGTATCTCAGAGATCAATTCCGCGGGGTCCAGCAACGACAAAAGAGACTCACTACTCCGCGGGGTGGAATCCCGAAGTTTACTGAGCCACTCCATCACTTGACTCGAAATCACGGCACGTGGAGGGCCGTTGGCGGAGGAAAAGTAAACCCTCTCGGCGCCATCGAGGAACTCTCGAGAGCGGCGATCGATTTCCGTGGCGACGAAGGCTTTGTCCGCCCCCAACCTGGCCGCGGCATCATCAACCCCCAGACGCTTACCGTCCCAGAGCTCCCTCAGCTGGTCCCGGGGACGCAGGAAGATCCAAAACTCTTTTTTACCCCGCAGGTTGCGCAGCACCGCCACGGCGTCGGGTTCATCAAAGCCCGTGAAGTAATGGAAAGTGGAATCCTGCCGAAAGCGATAGTACACGTCGTTATTGCGCAGGCTCATGCGGGCGGAGGGCAAAATGAACACGCCCCCCTCAATGAGGGAAAACAAACGCTCCCGGCGCTTTGCATAGTCCACTGGATTCACGGCTGCTCCTTGGGGTAGTGTAACACCGCCATGGGCGTAAAACCGGCGGATTTCCCGCTAGATATCGTAATTTGGGACCTGGACGGCACCCTGGTGCATTCGTTGCCCGCCACCTTCGCGGCATTCAATGCGGGGCTGGAGCCGCTGCTGGGTCGGCGCCTGAGCGACCAGGAAATTCTGAGCCACTTCGGCCCGCCGGATCAGGAGATCATACGCGCCCTCGTGGGCGATGAGCGCGCGGAGGCCTGCTACCAGGATGTGCTGAGCCACATGGTGCGCAACATCCGGGACATGAGGGTCTTCGACGGCGTGCGGGAGGCCTTAGACGCAGTGGAAACCCTGGGCCTACGCAACGCCATATTCACTGGCCGTGGCCGCATCAGCACGGACATCATCATGAAAGAGCTGGGCCTCGCCCCATCCTTTGCCATGCTCGTCACCAATGACGACGTGACCCGGCACAAGCCCCACCCCGAGGGCATCTTGAAGATTTGCGCGGAACTCGGGAGCAAGCCCGAGCGCACCGTCATGGTGGGCGACTCCAATGCCGACGTGCGCTGTGGGCGCGACGCAGGCACCCGCACCGTGGGCATTCGCTGGAGCCCTCATGCGGCGCTGTTCCACAGCGCTGAACACCGCCCGGATCGGGTGGCGGAGCAGCCCCGGGATGTGGTGGCGTGGCTGCGTGGGTTTAACCGCGCCTAAGATTAGGCGAGCCTACCTTCGGATCGTTGTGCGTTCGCGCATGATCGTCACTTCCCGTAGCGTCAAATCCCGCAAGACCTTGATCGTATTGTCCTTGCGGATTTCGCGACTGTGGCCCTCGGGGATCTGGGTTTTCATGCCCCTGGTAGCGGACACGACCCAAACGGCGCCTTTCCGCACATGAACAATAAGATCTTGGTTGGCGGAATTCACGGTGAGGAAAAAATCCGACGGCCCCTCGATGAACAGCACCCGCTCGTTGTGCTTCACATAGTACCGCACCCATGGCTCCGCCGACGGTGACGTCACCCGCACGAAGCCGTAGTAAAAGCGAAAGATGCTCTCGTCCTTGCGGTCGCTCTCACGGTCCGCGCCCCGGCGCACCCGCTCCGCCGAAAATGAGCTGAGACGGTCCATCTCGATGTAGGTTTTGTCGCGAAAGCGCACATGGACCCGGGCTTTTTCTTCCGTGATGATTTTGTCGCCCTGATTGATCGTGGCCCCCAAGGGCAGCGTGGACTTTTTGCTGTCAGCATCACCAGCACGGACCACCTTGGACGCGGCATCGATTTTCTCGATCTGTCCCGCGGGCCCCGGGATGAGGCCCAAGCGCCCGTGGAGCTGCAACTCTTCGCGCTCCTGGGCCCTGGCCTGTATACAGACCACGGCGGATGCCAAATATAGGGCGACGGCGAACCCCTTCATCGGGCCTCCGGGTTCTTCTCGAGTTTTTCCAGCCGTCCGACGAGCTCGGTGTACTGCCCCCGCAGACGATCAAAGTCCGTGCGCAGCTTTTCCGCTTCGTCCGCCCGGGAACGGCCCTCACGGATGGATTTCATGGCCACCATGGCAGCCCGGCGAATACGGGGCTCCACCACGGAATCGGCGATGCGCTTCAAGGCCCCGATGCTGGACTCGTCACCAAGGGTCTCAAGAGCGTGGATAGCATTGCGACGCACGAAGAAGTTACTGTCCCGGGTGAGATCAACGAGGGTGTCCAGTACGGCACTGGGGCGCCCGCGCCCCCAGCGCGCCATGGCATCCACGGCCGCCCGTCGGAGAAACATGGATTTACCGAGCCGCGTATGGCGATGGAGAATGGGGAGCACGCGCTCATCATGGATGAGCTCACCCAAGCCCATGGTGATGCCAACGTCGTAGAGATCGTGCCAGCTCTCGCGTTTTCCGATGGCTGTCTGCAATTTTTCAAAGGCACCGGGTGCACGGCCCGCGCCCAGGGCCGTACCGGCAGCTAGCTGCACCAACGGGCTCACATCTTCCTTCAACATGCGCTCCGCCACTTCCGCGGCGGCCTCATTTTTAAATCCACCGATGGCCTTCATGGCGGCAGCACGGGCCTTGGGGTGAGCCAACGAACCCAAGGCATCCACCAAGTATTGGAATGCCCGCGGGGAGCCCACGGTCCCCAGGCTCGCTACGATCTCGGTCTGCACGCCCCAGAATTTCTCTTTGGCCAGCGCGGCCCCCAGCGCATCCACGGAAACCCGGGAATGATCTTTGCCCAATGCCCGGGCAGCGGCGATGCGGCCCATGGAGTCCGTGTCGTTCTGCAGCTGGGCCACCAACATGTCCCGGCCCGGGGTGAAATCCCAGTTGCCCAGCACCACGTTCTCGCAGTTCAGGGACACGAAGCGGGGCTTTTCCGGCAGACTGAACCAGAATGCCTGCTCCGCCTGATCCACATCAAGATCAAAGATGGTTTCGCCGCTGGAAGTCATGGCCTTGAATTTGGTGGTGAAGCGGAACAGCGGGACCAATTCCCCCACGGCCTGTTTTTGAGTGATGGTGAGCTTGCCCTGCTTTTTGTCCTCAACCCACTCGAAGGCGGCCTTCACGTCTGGGTGGCCTGCTTTTAAGACCCACTGCTCGAAGAACCAATCCAGCGATCGACCACTGACCTCTTCCATGGCCCGTTGAAAGTCTACGGTCTCGACAACGCTCTCTCTGTGACGCGTGAGATAGAGATTCACGCCGCGCCACCAGGGGGCGTCGCCCAGCAGCTTTCTCAACATGTGGAGAACCCGGCCGCCCTTTTCATAAAGGTGGCCGTCGAAAATATCCGAGGGGCGCAGGTAGACATTGGTGACGATGGGCCGTTGGTAGGCGCCTGCCTCTTCTTTGTAGCCCTTCTCGTTGGTGTAGATCTCGAAGAGATACTCGTCCTGGCCGCGCTCGAACTCCGGCCAGATATTTTCGAAGTAGGTGGCGAACCCCTCATTCAACCACGCGTGGCGCCAATCTTTGCAGGTGAGCAGATCGCCAAACCACTGATGGGCAAGCTCATGGGCCACGAGGTATTCGCTGGAGTGATCTTTTTCCAGGCTCTCGGGGTGCAGGGTATACTCAGTCTGGGTAGTGGCGGACGTGTTCTCCATGCCGCCATAGATGAATTCCGCAGCCACCACCTGGGCGTATTTCTCGTAGGGGTAGTCCACGCCCGTGAGCTTCGAGAAGTGGCTCATCATCTTCGGCGTCTTGCCTAAACAATGCTTGGTCTCTTTTTCCTGGCCGGGGATGGCGTAGTAGGAAACGGGGATTTCCTCGCCCTTGGAATTCTTCCAGCTCTCGGTGATCTCGGTGAACTCACCGACGCAGAGAGTGACGAGATAGGAGGCATGGGGAATGGATTGCTTCCAATGGAAGGTGCGGCGCTTCGCCATGACGTCATGGGTGACTGCGAGCAGTTTACCGTTGGAGATGGCGGTGTAGGCCTCGTCCACGGTGACTACCATTTCGGTGGTGGCTTTTTCGTTGGGCGCATCAAAGCAGGGGAACCAGTAGCGGTTGTCCTCGTCCTGGCCTTGGGTCCAGAGCTGCATGGGGCGCTTAGGGTAGTCTTTATCTGGGGCGATGAAGTAGAGGCCGGCACGGGGTTCTTGGACAGTGTATTTCACAACCACCCGGGACTCCTCCCCCGGCTGCAAATTCTTCCGCAAGAACACCGTGAGTTTGCCGTCGGAGTGGTCGTACCGCAGCTCGGCGCCGGAGCTATCCATGACCTGGTCCACCATGAGATCGATGGCATCAAAGATGATGCGGCCCGTGGTGGGCGCCAGGCCGACGAAATCAGTGATGCAGCTGCCCTTCAAAAGTTTTTGTTTCAGATCAACGGCGAGCTCCAGCTTGATGTGCTGCACGTCCACGGGCCGATCCGGGCTGTGATGGGGCTTTGCTTCCGTGATGAAGAAAGCGGAGTGCTGGGGGCCAACGTGGGTATTGCAACGACAACGAAGGGAGCGTTCA
>CAYHWW010000185.1:0-6395 GCA_964360145.1 uncultured Oligoflexia bacterium
TACTGGGCGCTACGGGCGAACTGCCTCACGGCTTCATTGAGCTGGCGTCTGCCCACTGCAGGCGTCAACCCCACCATCTCATAAATAAGGCCCCAATCCGTGACCCAGTGGTCGGGCAGCAAGAAGTCCATGATGCCCAACTCGCCCCGTCGTTCCCACAGGGTTGTAGCAACTCGGCGTACGCTTTCGCGGAAAGAGGTGTTCAAGGGATTATCAAGCTGGCGTCTTACCCAACGGGGCGTGGCGCCATACCGGCCATGTACGACCTCATCAGCTTCGTAGCGCACGCGCAGGAGCATGAAATCATATTGCCACTTGGTAAAACCGCCCTTGCTGCTTGTATAAAGATCAAGGCGCTTCTCAAGGGGCAGCTGGGGCCAAATGTCTGAATGGAAAATCTCAGCGCCTGCCGACGCATACGCAGGCTCCACTTCGCCAGCCCAAGACCGGAGGGAGTGTACGGCGGGATTCATATCCCGCTGGTATTCATCCGCCTCAAGGGCCATGTCTTCCTGGAGCCTTGTGCGTACCTCTTCGCGAAACTCTGTGAGCAGCAGCGACGCAGGCACCATCTTTTCTAGTTCACGGACGACCTTTGCACTGCCGCCGTAGGGGCGCCTCAGCTGAGGAACCACAACCGTAGCGATATGGTTCCGAACCCCTGAAACATACTCAGGAGATGCGTAGATGGGGAGCGCTTCCATCAGTTCGCTATGATAGCGACCACCGGTCCGGCGCAAAATGCCGACATCCACGGGATGCACATGCGTAGAAACGTGGCCAGCACGCGCTTCTTCCACTTCGCGAGCAAGCGTTTTGCCCATAACATGCCTCAGCTGCGGATGCGTGAACAGCGTCGCCAGCCTGACAGCCGTATCCGATCCAATAGTCTGCGTAGGATCGGCAAGGAAAAGATCTATAAGTAAAATGGTGTTGTCCAGCTGTTGGGCCACGACATTAGAAGCGCTTTGGCTATTCGCTTCAACCAAGCGCAACGCCTCTGTGATGGCCGCGTTGAGGTCCGCTACGGGATTATAACTAGGAATGACGGGCCGCACCGGCCTGCTCCCATCGATGGCCTCCCTCATCGCACGCAGCTCTCGTAAAACGCCGGGCGGCTGGGTCTCAGGATAGCGCACCTCAGGGGTGCCCCTCTCGTAACGGCGGATCGTGAGGAAGAGCCGCTGCAATGAACGGCGCAGATCACGCTGCTGCTCAGGGTTCATGGCCTCACGGACTTCGCTACGGCCGCCATCAGCCACGGTACTCACTATGCGATTCAGGCCCTCATACAAGGACTCACGGGGGTAACCCGCCGCTTCGAGGATGGGGATGGCCCTGAGATCAGCCTGTGCCTGCAGGGCCTGAAAGCCGCGTTGCCGGCGACTGCGGGAATCATCATCTTCCCGCTCACTAAAGGGCTGCGCAAGAGCTTGGGCGAGAAGGCCAGCGAGTCTCACCGTGCCAGCGCGCAGGGTAGTTGCCGCGGGCTCGGTGCCTTCGGGCCTATAAAACAACTCAAAAAGTCCGGTAGACACGAAAACGATATTGCGCTGATAGCTAATGCCCGACGGCTGGATCGTGCGCACCGAAATCAGCGGTGCTTCGTTGGCGATGACGTAGATGTCGTCAATGACCGCAAGAGTGCTGCTCTGAAGACTACGAGCGGCCTCGCTCAGGCGCCCAAAGGTCGTACGAGCCGTCCGGTAGACCAACGGCAAGGCCTCTTCAGGAACAACCTTGCCCCCAAAATCGCAGAGTTCTTCGATGTTTTGGGTGGCTGTACTGGAGCCACCAGCCCAAACTCCGCACGGAACGCATAACGACAAAGCGATCCAAAGGAGAATAAGCGTGCGAATAGCGTGGGGGCGCATGGCGCGGCTTATAGCAAAACAATACGATATAAGTCAACTACTTAAACCGCCGACCCGTGGCCTAACAAAGGCAATCAGGGTCGCCAGAACCCAATCAACGTCCCAACAAACGCAGAGCCACGCGCCGCACTCGGGTGGCATTGCTTTCGGGGACGCACTGAACAGCGGCGGCAGACCCCTCTAAGAGAGCCGAAAGTGCTTGTTGAAGCTCCGGCGCGACATGCCGAAGATCGGGACGCGCAACCAGGTCACGAAGGTCGTGGACCCGCTGCGCCTCAGAAAGGAAGGGGCTCAGGGGATCGGCGCCGTGGGCAGAGCGCGCCAGAGCAGCCTCCCGATAACCGGCACGCTCGTTGGGCTGAAGCGGGGCGGCGTCATCATTCGCGGGCCTGTATTCGCTGCGCAGGCGTACAGCATCAGCGGTGACTACGGCAGCTGCCTCCCTCATCCTCGCATTATGGCTGGGGGTTGCCGTCAGCGCCGCCGTGCGCCCCCTGGCCATGCCTAGGATGCGGTCGAAGACATCGGTCCGGCTTGAAGAGAGATGGGCGACCAAGCGGCCGAGCGGTGCGTTCCTCAAATCCAAAGCACTCTGGGTTCCTACGCGCACGGCGAACTCATCAAGGAATGGACGCACATCCGCAAACGTCCATGACGCCATATGACGGCCCAATGCCGCGAACAACGGGCCCTGCCCCTCGACATGCCTCAGGGACTTCTCATAAACGCGAAAGGTTTGGCGGAACTCTTCGCGGGCTGCAGGGTTAGATACGCTCCTCTGGGCCAGATTCGTTAGAAACACCTGCAAGGCATCGCCGCTGAGATGAGGGCTGTCTACCGTAAGGGCGCGGATCTCAGGGTATCGCTCAGCGGCGCCCACCAAGGCCTCTTGAACTGCCGCATCCGCCTGGTCGCGCTGCAGGAGCGTTGCGAAAAGCCCCCGTACGTCTGGCTCATCAACATAGGAGGTGAGAATGTATGCGTAGCGATCGCCGCCCGTACGCTGCGACACATGAAGCTTCAGCCACGTCACAAGCTGTCTGCGGACCCTGGGGTCCGAAACAAGGTCGCGGAGCAGTGGGAGATAGCGATCACTCAACTGCGGGGAATGGCCCGCTTCGATCAGCGAGATGAGCCCTTCGCGCACCGCAGGATCCCCACGGCGCTCAGCCAGAGCAAAAAACGCACCCTTGTCAAAATCGATGCGGAGGGATTCGACAGTGAGGGCATCGACCCCTGGCTGGCCGGCATAGGGCTGCAGGGCCGTCCTGAGGGCTCGGACCAGACTGATGGGGCTGAGGCAAAGCTCTGTGCCAGAACGTAAGAGCAAGTCCCGGGACTCAGGAGAAGGGTGCCTCTGCAAGTAACTTGCGGCCCTCTCAGCAAAAGGACTGTACCGTGCGCCCAGAAGCTGGACCGCCAGAGACGGCGGCAGGTCGTTTCTCCCAATAAGATGACTGACAGCCTTCTCCAAATCAGGATCCACACCTTGCCAGCTGCTGTAGCCCCCCCAACCCGTGGAGCTCCGCTGCGCCCTAGACACGGCATCGCGAATCATGTCCATGAGGCTTTGCCTCAGTTCAGGGGGCAGCTCGGGCAAGTGATGGATCAGTCTGTGGCGGGCCTCGTTGTTCATGCGCGTCCGAGGCTCATTCCCTGAAAGGGCGACGAGCCGCTGCAAGCCGTCGGGGAGGCCCTCGAGAGCGGTGAAATAAGAGTCATGGGTGCTGAACTCATCCGTCAGCTGGATCAATCGTTCCTGTATACGCGGCGGCTGGGCACTGAGTTCCTCCAGAACGGCATCGTAAATCGTGTGGCGCAGGCTGCTGATGATCCTTTCGTAAGCAATACGGGACCGGGGATGTTCACTGAAAAGAATGGCCTCCATGGATTGCCGGATCTCAGGGTGATGGCTGGCCGCTTCATTGAGAAAGCGAGAGGCCTTGGCGTTGTGCGAATAAAAATGCGTCTCAAACACGAAATCAAGGCTCCGTCGGGTGCTCTCAACGTCATTACCAACCAAAAAACGGGCCAGGGTCTCGCGGATTTCGGGATTCTCGCTTTCCGCGAGGGATCGCAGCGTGCCCTCATCATAGCCGCTGCCATAACGAACCCCGCCCTCACTGGCAGGATGGGCGGCGCGGTTGTTCAACTCTTCAAGGATGCGTTGATAAGTGCGTGCCTCCGCCGCTAAAAGCCCCTCTGGCACACGGGCGAAAGCCCCGGAGCCCCCCAGGGCCAAGGCTCCAGCAAAAAACACAATCCCCCACGCCTTTGACCGGCACCGCAACCCCGATAGACCCATACGATCTACGGATCGGCAAAAAACAGCCCTGACTTTAGAGTATTCCGGGGCATGGGGCGCCGCCAATGGGACACCCTGACCCGGAAATGATGCGGGCGACGGCGCCATGGGGCTACAGCGTCGCTAAAGGTTTGGCATGCCCATTGCTATTACATTGGATGGGAGGTGGGAGTGAGTAAGAGAGAAGCAGACTCGAATATGAGCTTTCATCTTGGGGGTCGACGCTAAAAAGCGAAGGCCGCTGACCAGGCTCGTAACTTGGCCACATGCCCTGCCCGGAGTGATCGTAAAATCACCCGGGCAGGGTTTATTGGAGGACGCGATGAGGAAGGCAGTAGAGATTTATGAAGATGGTGTCACCCTTCAAGGGGATCTCGCCGTTCCTGTTGGTGCTCGGGGCATTGTGCTCTTCGCCCACGGCAGCGACAGCAGCCGACTGAGCCCCCGGAACAGGGAGGTCGCTCGCAACATCAATCAAGCGGGTTTAGCTACATTGCTCTTCGATCTTCTGACGCCACTGGAGGCGGAAGACAGGGCCAATGTTTTTGACATTCGCCTCCTCGCGGACCGACTCAAGACCGCCACGACATGGGTGGGCTGCCAACCAGAGTTGCGGGACCTGGCCATAGGCTACTTCGGCGCAAGCACCGGTGCCGCGGCGGCGTTGCTTGCCGCCGCTGACATTGGCCGCAAAATCAGTGCCGTCGTTTCCCGGGGAGGTCGGCCTGACCTTGTCGATGAGGACAGCCTCAGCAAAGTGGAGGGCCAGACCCTGCTCATCGTGGGCGGCGAAGACTACCCCGTCCTGGAACTCAACCGAAAGACATTGGTGAAACTTAAAAAGGGCGAACTCATCGTCATCCCTGGCGCCACTCATCTCTTTGAAGAGCCAGGCGCCCTAGAGCAAGTGTCGATGGAGGCGACCCAGTGGTTCACCCGATTCCTTGTGGCGAACCCCGCTCATAAAGTTGCCTGAACCGCACGCCCCGACGCGGGGCGTCGCTCACACCTTTATCAAGTGTTTCTTCAGGTATTTCATCATGGCGAACATGTTCACGCTCTTAGAGGTGCCGAACACTTTCGCCAGCTTCGCGTCAGGGTTGATCTGGCGCTTGTTCTTCTTGTCCTGAAGCTTGTTCTTCTTGATGTAGGCCCAGAGCTTTTTCACGGCTTGGGTACGGGGAAGGGGCTTGGACCCCACGATGGCACCGAAATCGTCCGAGGGACGAAGGGGAGCCATGAAGGCAGCGCTGGGTTTTCTCTTGGACTTTGCTTTCTTCTTCTTTTTAGCCATGCCCCAATTGTGACCATAAAATGAGGGGAAAACAAGGGTTAGTGCCCACCCCCCAAAGATGAAGCCTCCGCGCTCAAAATCTCATCAAGAACCGTATGCAGAAAGGGTTTCCGCAGGAGCTTCGTATTGGGAATGGCATGAAATGCTTGGATGCGCGGAGACTCCAATACGCTGCCCGTGGCCATGATGATGGGAATATGGGGGTACTTGCGGCGGACGACCGTCGCGACGTGCGTGCCATCAAAACTGCACTTGAAATCAAAATCAGTAATGACGGCATCCACTGCATGGCCCGTCTCGATGAAACTGAAAGCCTCCTCAGGGCTGGCCTTCATGACAAGATCCCAACGATCCTCAAGGAACAGCGCATAGGTGTCGCGAATCATCTCATCGTCATCCACAACCAGAATACGGAGCCGGGGTGTCATGCCTTGGTGTTATGTCCAAGGGCCGAAAAAGGAAACTATTTATTCGATACTTTAAATTGACTGGTGAGTACGACTTGGATAGCTATGCAACGGCCTATGGTGAGTACAAAAGACTCAAACATCGTTGATACCGTGAGTCGTCTCCAGGCTTGCGCCTCCATGGATCACTTCTGGGGCGAGAGGAAATGGCTCGATATTCTTGGGATTACCAAGAGGGATTACAAGGCATTCCTCCAAGAACAACGCCCCCTTTCCGACACCTCCATTACCTCCCTAGCCGACTACCTCGATGTCTCGGCGGATGAAATCCAGCAGGGGACGGTGGATTTCCGCGCTGTTTCAACCCAAAAAGGCGATGGCGACAAGGTCTTGCCAGAACCCTACTCCATCGCGGCCTTCGGTCGCCTGCGCACGACGATTACGTCATTCGATTACATCGAAGAACGGTTGGGCTGGCGCGTCCGTGCGGACACCCTGAGGCACTTTCGCATCAA
>CAYHWW010000186.1:0-6375 GCA_964360145.1 uncultured Oligoflexia bacterium
GCGACGACGAGTGAGCGACCAAGGCGTGCTCCTGCACGCCGCGTGGAGCCACGAGAAGGAGCAACGAAGCCAGGCGGCAAAAGACCGAGCTAACCGTTAGTGGCGGAAGTGGCGGCGGTTGGTGAAGGCCATGGCCACCCCCAGTTTGTCCGCGGCGGCGATGACTTCGCTGTCACGCTTGCTGCCGCCGGGTTGCACGATGGCGCGGATGCCTGCTCTCGCGGCCTCTTCCACGCTGTCGGGGAACGGGAAGAAGGCGTCGCTGGCGAGCACGGCGCCTTTGAAAACCTCGGTCACCACCTCACCACTGGCGGCGCACACCGCTTCGGCTTTGGGGATGCAAAGCCTGCGGATGGCATCCACGCGGTTCGGCTGCCCTGAGCCCATGCCGATCATCTGCCAACCACCGTCTGAGGTGGCCCGCACCAACGAAATCGCGTTGGACTTGATCCACTTGGCGCAGACGGCGGCGAAGCGGCAAAGGTCGCGATGGCCGCCCGCCATCTTCATCTTCGTCACTTCTTGGAGTTCCGCGTCCAACTCATCATCGGCGTCTTGCTCCAAGGTGCCCCCTTCCACCCGCACCACAACCGGCGGGCGTGGCAAATCAAAGCTGCGGATCTTCAGCAGTCGCACGTTCTTTTTATTAGCCTTTAAATGTTCGAGGGCCGCGGGCTCGAAGCCCGGCGCCATGATCACTTCGACGAAACGGGACGCATCGAACCAACGGGCCAGTTCCAGATCCACGGGGCGGGTCAATGCCACGATGCCGCCGAAGGCGCTCACCGGGTCGCCGGCCCAAGCCCGCTCCACGGCGGTGCGGGCATCGCGGGCCACGGCAATGCCACAGGGGTTCTGGTGCTTGACGATGACGCAACCAGCGTCATGGCCCCGCAGGCGATAGAGGTCGCGCACGGTGCCGAAGGCCGCCTCAGCATCCAAGATGTTGTTGTAGGAAATATCCACCCCCGCGCCACCGATGGGCTCCCAATCCACGGCGCCCTGTTTCGCCGCGGGTACAAATGCGGCTTTCTGGTGGGGATTCTCGCCATAGCGCAACGCCCGGCCAGTGACCGCCCCCGAAAGCTTCGTGAACGTCTCGCAGATGGCGCGATCATAATTGAGGGTAGCGTGGAACGCCTTCCGCATGAGCTCTTTGCGGAAAGCATGGCTGACCTTCCCGCCGCGGCCATGGAGCTCTTCCATCAATGAATGATAATCCGCCGGATCCACGAGCACGGCCACGGAGCCATGGTTCTTCGCAGCGGCGCGCACCATGGTGGGGCCTCCCACGTCGATCTCGTGCACCAGTTCATCCCAGCTGTCACCGCGGGCAGCGGCTTGCTCAAAGGGATAGAAGTTGCAGACCACGAGATCGATGGGCGGGATGCCCAAGTGCTCGGCCTCTCTCACATGCTTGGGGTCGTTGCGATCGTAGAGCAGCGCTGACTCAAGCTTGAAAGACAGCGTCTTCATGCGACCGTCGAAGGCTTCAGGGTTTCCCGTGAAAGACTCCACCGTGGTGAAGGAGATGGTGTTCTCCCGCAAAAGCTTGCCGGTGCCGCCGGAGGCGAGGAGCTCAACCCCATGGCGCTTGAGGGCGGTTGCGAGCTCAATCAACCCTGTTTTATCAGAGACACTGAGAAGGGCCCGCGTGATCTTCACGTCATTCATGATTCTCTCCCTTTGCGAAATGCAGTTTCAAATAAGACTGTGCCCAAGGGCACGGGCCGCGACTCACCCGTGGGGTGAACACCCCAGGGGTGCACACCCCACGGGTGTAGCTCAGCGCTCCAGAAAGCCTCGGGGTGGGGCATGAGGCCCATGACTCTCCCCTTGTGGGAGGAAAGAGCCGCCACGCGGTTCCACGCGCCGTTGACGTCGGCGTCATATTGGAAAACGCAGTGGCCGCCGCCCCAGGACCGCTGCGCCGTGGCCTCATCGGCGAAAAGCAAACGCCCCTCGCCGTGGCGCATGGGCACTTCGAGGCGGGAAATCCCGCGGCGCTTCCAATCGTAGGTGAAAACGCTTTCGCCGGTGAGGGTGAGGCCCACCCAACGGTTCAAGTAAGAGCCGCCTGTGTTGGGAGCCAGCGTCACGTCTTTGCCGAAGAGACCTAGGCGCGTGAGCACTTGGAAGCCGTTGCAAATACCCAAGACCATGCCGCCACCACCGATGTGGGTTTCCAGCGCCTCGCTCAATCCATGGCGGAATTTCAGCGCGAGGATTTGGCCTGAACCCAGCTCATCGCCGAAGGAGAACCCGCCGGGGAAAACCAGAAGACGAACGTCCTTCAACGCCGATGGGTAGCGAAGCAGGTCATTGACATGGACAATGCGGGGAGCGAACCCGCCATCCCGGCATGCCGCCGCTGTTTCCTCCTGGCAGTTGATGCCATCGCCGGCGAGCACCAACGCCCGGGGCGCATGGGCCGCGGACTTCAACGTGCGAACCACGCACTGAGCTCGGGCATCACGGGGCGCGGATGCGACCTCGGCGGTGACCGCCTCAGCGGTGCCCGCCGCAATGAGCTCGGGCTCCCGGCCCCAGGGCTCGGCGCTGTAGTAGGCCCGAGCCACATCGATCACAGCCACGTCAAGCGCACCCCCTGGCACAGTCTTGGTGGCATCCCAGCGGGCATTGACCCTTGAGGCCATGGTGACTTCCCCCGCGGAGCGGACCCAGTGGTTTTTGAGAGCGCGGGTCACCGCCGCTTCATCATCCGGGGCCACGACGAGGACAAAGCTTGCGGCGGGTTCGAACCAAGGGTCCAGCGCACCACATTGAAGGGAAACCCCTACCCCGCCGACGAAAAGCATTTCCGCCGTGGCCATGAGCCAGCCCCCATCGGAGACGTCGTGCATGGCCTTCACTAGGCCTTTGGCCGTGATACCGTGAACGGCGCCGTAGAATTCCGTCGCCACCACGGGATCATACTGGGGGAACCCGCAAGGGCCAGGCTCTGGCGCGCTGGCAGCGATGAAGAGAACGCAAGCACCTGCATTCTGAGCGGTGAGCTGCGCCGCCGGCAGCGCCCGCACATCCTGCACCTTGCCCACGGCGGTGACCAGCACCGTGGGCGGCACGCTGATTTTCACATCACCCATGCGGTAATCATTTTTCATGGAGTCTTTGCCGGAAATAAAGGGCATGCCCAGAGCAACCGCGGCCTCGAAGAGCGCATGGCAACTCGTCACGAGAGCACCCAGCTTTTCAGTAGCGTCGGGGTTGCCAGCGCTGGGCAACGGGTCGGGCCAACAAAAATTATCGATGAGGGCCATGTGGCTCGGGTCGGCGCCGGAGGCCACGGCGTTGCGGACGGCTTCATCGAGAGCAAGAAAGGCCGCGGCACGGGGGTCGAAGGGCGCCACCGCTGGCGCAAGACCCACGCCCACGGCCACGCCTTCGAAGCTGTCGTCACCAAGGCGCAGCACAGCCCCGTCGCCGGGGGCGCCGTGGCCCAGGGTACCGTAGGGCTTACGCACGGTGCGGGCCTGCACCTCATGGTCATAGGCCTGGGCCAAGGCCCTGCGAGCGCGCACGTTGGGGTGCGCGGCCACCGCATTGAGTAAATCGCCATCATTCATACGCCCCCGTGCGGCGCGCACCTCGGCGGCGGCGCCATAGCCCTGAGGATTGGGCCGCGGCGGCACCACCACGGCGGTGAGCTGCATGGGGGGCACTCCCTCATGGAGAAAGTGCAAATCGAGATCCGCCACGGTGCGGCCACCATAGAGCACTTCAAAACGCCCGCTGTCCTCGAAGGTACCTAGCCACGAACATTCCACGCCCCGCAGCGCGGCGAGAGTCTCAAGCTCCTCGCGCTTCTCGGGCGGCACGGCAAAAGACATGCGCTCCTGGGATTCGCTCACGGTGAGCTCGAAGGCTTTTAAGCCGGGGTATTTGGTGCGCGCCAGCGCCACATCCATGCGAGCGCCCCCACGGGCTCCGCAAAGCCGCGCAAGTTCACCGATGCTCGAAGACAGGCCACCAGCTCCATTATCCGTCACAGCACGGAAAAGGCCGCAGTCCCGGGCCTCAATCAAGAAGTCCCACACGCGGCGCTGGGTGAGCGGGTCACCAAGCTGCACCGCGGACACGGGCGACGTCTCATTGAGCTCAAGGGATGAGAATGTCGCGCCATGGATGCCATCTTTGCCGATGCGCCCCCCCACCATGACGATGAGATCGCCAGCTTTGATTTCTTTTTTGAGCAGATCACGCCCCGTGCCCCGGGGAATGAGCCCCAAGGTGCCGCAGAAAACGAGGGGTTTGCCAAGATAACCCGGGTGATGAACCACCGCACCGGTCACCGTGGGGATGCCGCTCTTGTTGCCGCCGTGCTCGACGCCCAGGCGCACGCCCTCGAGAATGCGGCGCGGGTGATGGAGCCGCGGAGGCAATTCCTCGCGAGCGTCGAGGGGCCCCACGCAGAACACGTCGAGGTTGGCGATGGGCGCCGCGCCCAGGCCCACGCCGAGAATGTCACGATTCACCCCCACGATGCCCGTGAGCGCACCGCCGTAGGGATCCAGCGCGGACGGAGAATTGTGGGTTTCCACCTTCACGGCCAGGGAAAGCTTGTCGGTAATCGAGATGACACCGGCATTGTCATGAAAGACGCTCTCCAGAAACGGCCGCTGGGCCTCCGCCGTGGCGCCCTTGATGTAGGTTTGGAACACGCTCTCGACGCGCTCAGGCAACCCCACATCGGAGCGACGATTGTCCACGGTGATGTGAGCTGCAAATATTTTGTGTTTGCAGTGTTCAGACCACGTCTGGGCGATGACTTCGACCTCCACGTCCGTGGGGTCCCGGCGCAGCTCTTCGAAATGCTTCTGCACGATGAGCATCTCATCCCGGGACAGGGCCCAGAGATGATCCCGGGACAGGGTATCCAATGCCTCGGGGAGAAGACCTCTCAGGGCCACGGTGGACACCGCCTCATCGTAGGGAAGCAGGCAGGCTCGACCCGCGGGACCGAGCAACGTCGGATGGGCGGTCTCCGCCGCCTCCGCCGCCTCGTCAAAGGGCAGCAGGGATACGGTCTCGATCAATGCGTTGTGAAAAACTTGGTCCGCGTAGCGCTGCACCTCGGCAGGGCTCACAGAGGTGGGCAGCTGCAACCACAGGCGGGCACCCACGGCAGTGAGAAGCGGGCCTCCACGATGGGCATCCTCACCCAAGACCAACTCCAGCGCCTCGCGGAAAACGGCGCCCGCATTGTCGGTGACGCCGGGGCGCAGGCGTTTCTCAAGGCACCACCAACGCGTGGACCCATCCAAGCTGCTGCCTAAGCCACTGTCGAGCACGGGGTCCGCCGCACGATCCGTGCGTGTCTCCATGAAGAGAGCCGCAAGCACTTCGGAGGTGGCAACCTCCTCCACTTCGGTGGCGGTCACCTGGCTCCCCTGGGGGATCTGCACCCAATAGAGTTCCGTCTCAAAAGCCCTCAGTGGCACGTCTTTCCAGGCAGGGAAATACAGGGCCACCGCCCGCTCGCGGCACCGGGACCGCGCATCCACATCAGGGCGGGTGAACCAGCGCTCCACACGGAGTTTGTCGAAATGGAGTTTTTGCTTCATGGGAACACCACCCTTTGCCGCGCACCGCCCACGGTCTTTTCTAGCTTCCAACCACCACGGGCGAGGCGTGCGATGGTTGCACCGTAAACCTCGTGCTCCAAGGCATGGCCCCGCGCTCGTAGACTTTCCAAAGTTTCGTCGTCCCGCAATACCAGCGGTGCCTGGGCGACGATGGGGCCGTCGTCCACGGCGCTGGAGAGCAGGTGCACCGTGCAGCCGACGACTTTCACGCCATGGTTCCAGGCCTGGTCATAGGCGTCCACGCCGGGAAACGCCGGCAGCAGAGACGGATGAATGTTCACGGCCCGCACAACACCTAGGGCGCTGTCGGCGAGGAGCTCCATGAACTGTGGTGAGAACAACCTCATGTAGCCCGCCAGAACAACCCAGCCCTCGGTTTTGAGATCCACGCCGCACGCGTCCTTCACAGCGGCGAGCAGCTTCAGCTCGTGCTCCTCGCGCCTCAGCCCCTGATGCTCCACTAGAGCCACGGGCACGTTATGAGCATGAGCAATCTCCACGGCCCCGGCGCTCGCCACATTGCAAGCCAGAGCCGCGATCTCCACGGGTAGCCGACCCGCGGCACGGTCTTCCAGTAATCGCTCAAAGCCAGTACCCTTGCCGCTGGCGAAAATCACGATGCGGGAAAAACCGGCGTTAGCTCGCATATCTCACCAGCTTCCGTAGCGAGCAGGCCGAGGAGGAGCCCGGCGACCAAGACGCACTCATGTGCGTCGCGTGGAGCGGGCGACGAACGACAACGAAGTCAGGCGGGAAAATCCCCCGCGAA
>CAYHWW010000187.1:0-6259 GCA_964360145.1 uncultured Oligoflexia bacterium
TGGCGGTATACCTCCGCCTCGCTGGGCGAGAACTGCGCCCGAGCGGCGTCGAACTTGCGAGCGAACTCTTTATCAGCCAAGAGCGCGCTGTTGTTGTTATCCAGCGTGCTGTTGCTTTTGGAGAGCGCTGCGTTGCTCTCTGCCAGCGCCTTGCTGACTCCTTGTTCCGCATTGAGCTGGGATCTCTTAGTCTGCACTTCGTTTTGCTCCCGCTCAAGCTTCAGCGCCATCTCTTCGGAAGGGACTTTCTTCCCGGATTTGGAGTCCCGGGTGATCTTCAGTGCATGGTCCGCATCGGCCAAAGTTTTCCTGGCGCGGGCTTCGACGGCGTCGGAACTGTGGCGGTTGGCCGTGATGAAAGCTTCACTGTCCGCGACGCTCTTCTCGGCCATGGCAAGGCTGCGGGGCGCGTAAGTCTTGGCGCCTTCGTCCTTGGCTTGTTTGATACGCTGCTTTGCCGTACCCAGCTGGCTTTCCTGGATGGCACGGAGCTCAAGGGCAAGATAGGCGTCTTGCAGCTCGGTGCGTTTTTTGACGGCGGCTGCGAGGTTGTTGTTCTCGATGCCCGAGGTGACCGACTTCAGTTTGTCGTCAGTGTCTTTGAAGTCAGCGGTGTAAAAACTCTCCGCCCCTGCCTTCAGCGCAGCTTTACGGGCCAGGGCGACATCCTCAATATTTTGGTGAGCGACTTGCGTAAACTCATTGGCACTCCCCAGGTGGGCTCGGCCCTTGGCCACGTTGTGCAAGATGTCTTTGGGGTCATCCTGATTGCTGAGGCCCTTCCGGGCGTCCTCTAGGGCGTCCCGTGCCTCTTTCATGTGGGAGGGGGACAGCACGTCCATCTGACCGTGCAGCGCTTCAGTGATGTCACCATCGAGCCGGGTGACCTCTTCCTGGGGGTCTGCGGTGGCGGGGTATTCCTGGATGGTGGGCCCGTGGCTGCAGGCGGCAAGGGAGGTGAGCAGTGCGCCCATGAGATAATATTTCGAGGATTGGAGCGTGGTTGTCAGTGTTGTCATGTCCAAGCGTTGTGCAAGGAGCTTGCCACCGCGGCTACGCCGCCATCCCGTCGGTGAGCGATACCGAGTCTGACGCTGGGGCTCGTTGCCCCAGGCTCCCGTGATGGGCCGCACGAACTGCGGAGGTCGCCGGTCAGAATGCCTCGGTCTTTCGGCACGGCGATTGCTTTGCTGCGTGCCCATGGGTCGATTTACATACCAGTGGCGACGCGGTGAAACCGGTGGCCTTTCCCGGGCGGTGATGACCTGCTGCGCTCTTTCCGCCGGTGGAGCCACTGCCCGTGAGCTGCTGATCTATCTTGAGCGGGAGCCCTGCTGGACGAGTTGCGCGCCGGCGCTCATTCGTTGGCGTCAGTGGGTACAGGATGCCGTGATTTGTTCCCAGAGCAGCGGCGCGCCCCTTTCACCTTTGCTGAAAGAAGGGGCCCGGCTCATCCGTGGTGATGAGAAACGCCTGGGTCGGCTGAGAGGCGTGCAGGCCCAAGGGGCTTTTCAGGCAGCCGTGCTTTTGGTTCTGCCTTGGGCCGCCAGCGCCGCCGTGGGGGAGTGGGGATGGAACATGCTTTTTGCCGCGGGGATGACCTTGCAGCTCATGGGATTGTGCGCCTACAGCCTGCTCATGGCCCGTGCGGCCCGTCCTCCACGGGGGGAGTGGGAATTTCTCCGGGTGTTGCTGCGAGGAGCGTGGCTTCGTGTTGTGGCGGGATCCTCTCTTTTGAGCGCTCTTTCTCAAAGCGCCGCCGGTGAGGAATCCAGCCCGGTAGGGAAACGATGGCGGCAGTGGGCTGAAAGCTTGACCACCGGAGGGCAGCCAGGGCCTTGGGACGGTTTCCCTGAAAGTGATCGTCTGGGCCATGCGTTGGAAATGCTCCATCTTCGGGGTGCGCCAGTGGCCGAAGCCCTGCTCAATTACCTCGATGATGTGGAGGCGAGGGGTGAAGCCCTCTGGGAGGAGCGCCTCGCATTGTTGCCCTATCAGGTGTCCTTGGTGATGTGTTTTCTCTTTGGTCCCGCTCTTTTCCTCATGGTGTTCTCGTCTTTATGGCTAAAAACCTCTCTTCTGATGCAGTAACCTGGGATGATGTGGCCCTTTGGCATCAGCCCCACCGCGTGCGGCGCCGCCGCATCGTCATGGCTGTAGTGGCTGTTACCGTACTGCTCCTCGGAGCACTGCCATTCATTGGTACCAGTGCACCGACGTCAGTGCCCCTTCAGGCAAGTCGACAGAAAAGAGTCAAGGTCGCGGAGCGCCGCAATCTTTGCCAGACGCTTTCCACCTGGGCAGACCCCCGGGGCGTTGCGGTCAGTGATTCCCTCAAAAAGGCCTGTGCCCCAACTCCTGGGCGATGAGCTGGGCCGCAGCGGCATCGTGCTCCACGCATTTACTGCGGTGGGCAAGAGAGGGCGGGACATAGCGCGGGGTGCCTTCGCGGCTTTTGAGATTTAACACCCAGTCCACGGCAATGAGCCGGGGTGCCATGCTCCTTTCGCTGACAACGAGGATATTATTCGGGGACAGGTCACCGTGGATGAATCCCTTTGTTTGCCAAAATTCCGTGAGGGCGAGGAGTTTTTGCGCCAGCTGGATGCGGCGCAAAGGGTGGGCATGGGCTGCTACTTGGGAAAGACTGGGCCAGGGTAGCCAGTCCTGTTCGGTGATGAGGGCCCAGCCAGCGCCATCAGGCACGGCGGACCAAGCCCGCAGGGGATGTACGCCGGGCAGGGGGCGCATGCGCACATCTTCCAGGCGCCCATGGATATGGGGCCAATCCCTGGCCTTGATCCAGTGGGCTTTAGTGAAGCAGTGATCCTTCATGAGTGCCCTCGTTGGTAGAGAAGATTATCGGGGGCGTGGGGATCGTTACTGATCTCCAAAATGGAGGCCACGCGGCGGGCACCGCCGAGATCCCGATCCACTTGAACAACAAGTTGAATGGCGCCCCTCACCCAGCGTTGCACCGCGGGTAGTGTGAGGGCACCGTCGGCCAATAGGGCTAGGAGCTCCAGGCGAGGCAGTGCATCTTTGGCGGAATTAGCGTGAATGGTGGTGAGGCTGCCCGGGTGCCCTGTGTTCATCGCCTGCAGCATGTCGAGCACTTCCGCGCCCCGGCACTCGCCCACGATGATGCGATCTGGCCGCAGGCGCAAAGAGGCTCGCACCAGATCCCTGATGGTGATGCCGCCGGCACCGTCGCCGTTGGCCACCCGGGCTTGAAGCCGCAGGGCATGGTCGTGGGCAATGCGCAGTTCCATGACGTCTTCGGCAGTGACGATGCGCTCACCCGGGGATACGAAGCGCGTGAGAAAGCCCAAGAGCGTTGTTTTCCCGGAAGACGTACCGCCGCTCACCAGGATGTTTTTTCGCGCCGTTACCGCGCTTTTTAGAATCTCAAGTGCCGCCGCTTCCATCCAGCCGCTTTCCACGGCCCAGCGCTCGTCGGGTGGTGTCCGTGGAAAGCGGCGGATGGCCACCGCGGCGTGCTGAGGCGTGAGTGGGGCAAGCACGGCTTGAAGGCGGCTGCCATCAGGTAAGGATCCTTCGCCCAGAGGATGGAGAAGGTCGAGGCGAGCGTTGGACTTTTCGCAAAGCCGTCGTACCCAGGCCATATAAGTGTCAGAGCTGTGAAACTTCTTTTCCAGGCGTTGTAGGCCTGCTCCCCGTTCCACGAAAAGCTCCCCGGGGCCGTTGGCCAGCACTTCCAGCGTATCCAGGGACGACAGAGCTTCGGTGAGGGGCCCATCACCGAGCAGTTCGAGAGCCGCAGTGCGGGCCAGTGAGCGGGCCCGTGAGGGGTCCAGGGATCGTTCCCATCCACCGCTCTCCAGCCACAGGCGCAGGCGATCTTCATAGGCAGTGGCGGTTTCCCCTGGTTGAGGCGCGGCCTCTTCAGGGTGGCGCAAAAGGTAGTCGATGAGTCTGCGATGCTCATCGGGCTCAGAAGCGGCAATCAAGGGGGTACTTGTGACTTTGAGGCGGAAGGGCCCCAGGCAGAGACTGTCCCCCTCAAGTAGCGCCACTCTCTCGCCCGCTGAGAGCATGCGACGGATGCCTGCTCTCGCCAACGCAGAGCCGTTGAGGCTGCCTGCATCTTCGTACTGGGCAAGAGTGGCGCCGCTGCTGACATCAGGGACAGAAAGCGTGCCGTGGCGCCGGGACACCGTGGGATAGAGCAGGGGGATGGCGCAGGACTTACTGTTGCCAAGCTCATGGAGGCCGGGCCCCAGGTCCAGTGTGCGTACGGACTCTCCGTCACTGGTGATGGTGATGGTGATGCGCAGGGCGGGTTTCCCAGTGCTTTCCATGTCAGTCTTTCCAGGACCAGGAGGTGTCCGCATCGATGCGCCCCGTGCCCTGCAAGGGCAGCTGGGTCCGCACCGCCTGGAGGCTCGGCATGAGAGCGATGAGAAGCTCGCTTTCCTCATTGCGAAAATTCCGGGATTTGAAGAGTTCCCCCAAGATAGGGATATCCCCCAGGATGGGCATCTTCTCCACATCCTTGGAGTTTGAGGCCTGGAAGAGCCCTGTGAGCAGCACGGCTTCACCCTCCACGGCGTCGATCTCGGTGTTCAGGCGATTGGTCCGCAGGCCTGGCGTGCCCCCGGCGCCGGTGGCGGAATCCAGCTGGCTTGATTCCGTTTCCAGCTTGGTGCGGATGGAGCGCCCCGCGATGCCGAGCACCTGGATTTTGAGGCGCAGGCCGTAGTGTTTCCACACCAAGCGGTTTTCAAAATGTTCCGTGAGGCGGATGGGGATTTCGCCCCCCGCGGAGAGCTCTGCCGTGGATCCCAGCTTCACCGCCACCATTGGTTCCGCCAACACCCGGGCGAGGCCATGGGTAGAGAGGTGTTTCAGGGTCGCGTCCCAGTTTGCGCCCCAGCTCAGACCACCGGCCCCCAGCCGTGCGAAACTAGCAGCGCCGGTGGGCCAGCTTAAGCCCAGTTCCCGGTGCGCACGGCGGCTCAATTCCAGCATGGAAACCCGCACGGTGACGGTGGGTTCGAGGCGGAGGGGGATGGGCAGGCGATTTTCCACGGTGGGGAGCAGTGGCCGCACGGATTCAAAGGCCTGCTCCACTTCGATGGGGTGAGCCACGCTGCCATAGAGAAAAAATTTGTGGCCAGCAGCGGCGATTTCCACACCGGTAAGGTTTTGTGACCGCAGAGTAGAGAGCGATTGCTCCATGAGACTTGCCTTGATTCCCGGTGCCAGCACTGCGCGGATTTCCACCAGGTCAGGGGCTTGGCACATGAAGCGCAGGGCTGCTTGATAGGCCCGTCGGTTGGGGATTTCCCCTTCGAGGGTCCATTTGTCGCCGGTTTTTACGACCCGGAGGCTTTTCCATTGTTTGAGCTCGGGGGGAGGCTGAAGGGCCCCTTGAGCGGGGCGGCTACCCTCGTCGGGAGCTGAAACAATGAGAGGAATTTCATAGGTTTCCTTGTCTGTACGCGCTTCTAAATGCGCTTTTCCCGCCTTCAAGGCATGGAGTTTGAGACCCTCCGGGCTATCCTCTCCCCGGGCCACATCTGGGGGGGTAATCGTGAAGGAACGAGGGGCAAGCCCATCCAGAGGATAGGTCTGGCCCACGGAGAGGTGCAGTGGAGGAAGCGGGGTTGAGGCCCACGCGGAAGTAAAAACCAAGGTGGCAAAGAAAAGAGTTCGCATGGGGTGGCCTTAAGCAAAGCCAGTGCCACCACCACTGCCTGTCTTAACGAAGTCAGGCGGAAAAATCCCCCGCGAACTTTTCGGGAATTGACACTGTTTCTGGCGAAACGTAAGGTCTGCCTCTCAGTCGTCAGATTATTATAGTTATAGAGAGAGGCATTCATGGCATCCCGCACAGGCAAAACTCGCATGGCCCGCAAAGTGCGCAAGGCCCGCAAAGGCGCGGCTCGTAAAAGAAGGGTGAGAAGCAAAGGCACCACCCCTAAATTTTCCGTTCATAAGGACTAAGGCGATCATGACGAAGAACACGAGCGGTTCCCATCTTTTTACCAGTGAATCCGTGACCGAAGGTCATCCAGATAAGCTCTGTGACAAGGTTTCTGACGCGATCTTAGATGCATATCTGAAGCGCGATCCCAAGGCCCGCGTGGCGGTGGAGACCCTCAGCGCCACCGGCCTCATCGTGGTTGCTGGCCAAGTGACCGCAAATTGTCCTCCACTGGATATCGGCGAGATCGCTCGTGCTGAGATCAAAGAAATCGGCTTCGATCACTCGGACAAAGGTTTTGATTACAAG
>CAYHWW010000188.1:0-6244 GCA_964360145.1 uncultured Oligoflexia bacterium
CCAAAGCGCACTCCTGTGCGCTGCGTGGAGGCCACGACGACGACAACGAAGCTCCTCGCCAAAAGACCGAGCCTACCCTAAGGGCCGCCTTGGGCGGTGTAGACTACTACGCGATTCCGCCCCGCCCGCTTCGCTTCGTAAAGAGCCTGGTCCGCCGCACGCTGCACTTCATCGGGGCCGGAGAGGCGGCCGCCATGGGAGGCAAGCCCCACGCTGACCGTGACCCTGACCTTCTCAGGCGCCTTGCCTGGGGCGGTAACTGTAAGTTCCTCGGCGGCGAGGCGACTACGCACCGTTTCCAATAACGCTTGAGCTTGGGGCAGCGTGGTGAAGGGCAGAATCACGGAAAACTCCTCGCCGCCGTAGCGGTAGGCGCGACCACCGGTGCCCTTGTGCAGCTGGGCTGCCACAAACTGGAGGACATGATCCCCCTGGTCGTGGCCGTAGGTGTCGTTGAACTTCTTGAAGTGATCCACATCCACCATGGCCCAGACGTAGCGGTCCGGCAGCAGCGGGACCTCCTCATCCAGGGCACGGCGGTTAGGAAGGGCGGTGAGCTCGTCCCTGTAGGCCTTGCGCCAGTATTGGCGAAACCCCGCGTAGAGAATGCCAAGCCCCGCGCCGGAAAAAGCCGCGCCCTGGAGCAGGATCATGCGGGGTGGCAGCGCCGCGGTTCCTTTCACTAGAGCAACCAGATTGAAAATGTAGAGAACAGATACGAGGGCCGCCGCCGCCATGGCATTGAACTCCCGCAGCGTGCGGTCTCTCTGGAGGGCGGAAACAAGAATGAAGAGAAGGAGGAAAAACACGGAAAGATCGGAAAGGGCCCAGCGGGCATCGCTCACGACCCACTGCAGCTCAAGCCAGCCGACGAACCCCGCTTTTTGAGCGCCAACGACGACGACCAACGGGAAGAGGGCCAGGGCGAGGAGCGCGAAACCAGAAAGACTCAAGAGCCGGGCGGGCTGGATCCACCGCGTGGTAACGAAGACCATCGAGAACCCCGCGGGGAGCGCCAACGCCAGAATCTGCGCACGCGAGCTTTTCACGGCCCAGAACCCCAATAACGGCGGGTCGGCTGGGGAAAACACGCCATAGACGAAAAAGAGGAGGAGCGCGATGACCGCGGCCCTCACTTGATGCATGCGCACGGCGAGGAACACCGACAGCGGGAATAGCACGTAGGGCAAGCCCGATAACGTCTCAACGAGGGCGCGGCTCTTGGCCCAGGCATCCAAACCCCAGGGGCCCCCGGCGGGCAAGAGCGACAGGACGATGGGTAAGCAGCAGAAAATGATGGCGGGGCCCGCCGCAGTGAGGCGCGGAATCACGGGTGCCCCCCGAGCGGCTCACCGAGACGTACTAGGGTTTCAAAACCTTTGGCGCTGTTTTCAAGGAGATCAGCGGAGGGAGTGAGCCTGCCCGGTTCCGCCAGGAGGATCATGGTGGAGCCACCGAAAAGAAAGTAGCCCTTCTCGTCACCACGCTTCACGATGGTGCCCGGCTCAAAGGTCTGCTCCATGCGACCCACCATCATGGCCCCCACTTCGAGAAGGGCAAGGCCACCGAAGTTTTTCGACTGAAGAATAGTGAGTACCCGCTCATTTTCTGCGAGCAAACCTGGCAGCCGCTCCAGCGCCCAGGGGTTCACGGAATGGAAGGCGCCGCTGATGGTGAGGGGGCGCCCCGCCTGGCCATCATCCGGAAAATGATAACGGTGATAGTCCACGGGGCAGAGGCGGATGATGTAGCCGCTGCCGCCGGTGTAGCGCCGGGCGAGCTCTTCAGAGCCTAAGAGCCGCGCGAGCTTCACGCCCTGCCCCTTCACCGGCAGTGCCGTATCGGCATCGAGTTTCGCGTAAGCCAACACTCGGCCTTCGGCGGGGCTGCCCAGTGTTGCGACATCCGCGGGAAAGGGCCGGGCACCGGGTTTGAAGCGGCGGGTGAAGAAATCGTTGAAGCTCTTGAAACCAGCGGCGGGTTCTTCGTACTCCGCCATATTGATGGAGAAGTCGCGGATGAACTGAGGAACACGAGCCGCGGAGAATTTCGTGTCATTGTAAGCGCCGTAGAGTTTGGACAGAGGGCGCCGGGAAAACAGGGCACGTTCAACGAGAAAACCAGGGCCTGTTTTGTAGAGAAATTTCACCCCGAGAGCTCCATATACTTTCTCTACACGCACCTGGCGCGTGGCGCGGTCCACGTAGTGGATAGCGGGGGGAGCATCGGCGAACATGGGGTTAGGGTAGCGGAGATTGCGGGGGGGGGGAATGGGATTTTGGGGGAGGGGGGGCTGCTCAGGCAGACAGGCACTCGGGCACTCAGCCAGGCGGGCATTCTGACATGGCCTCAGCCTTGACCAGACGGTAGACCATTGCGGCCAGGTGATCGGCTTGTTTGGCCTGCTCTTTGAGGGCGCATAGGTCAAAGAGGGCTTGGACTTCTCTCAGGCTAGCAAAAGCGATGTTGTAAAATCGCCTACGTTCTTTCGATGTGAGCTTTGCACTGCCTTCAGCAAGGTTCAGGGGCACGCTCAGAGATGCACGCAAGAGTTGGTCTCTGACATGGGTCGGCAGTTTCAGGGTGGTGCAGTCTTTGTAGAGTTGGCTAGCCATTTGGTAGGATCGGAAATTGCTTAACTGGATCATGTTTTCTCCTTTTTGATTTTTTCGGGGTTTCGCCTTGCAGAACCCCGAAAAAATCAAAAAGGAGAAACAGAACATGCTCAGCAATTTCCGATCCTACCAAATGGCCGTAACCCTTCACAAAGGCTGCACCACCCTGAAACTGCCAGGTTACCTCAGAGACCAGCTCTTGCGTGCGTCATCGAGTGTTGCTCTGAACCTTGCTGAAGGCAGCGCAAAGCCCACCGTGCGCGATAGGCTCCGCTTCTACAACATCGCTTTTGCTAGCCTGAGAGAAGTGCAAAGCATCCTAGAATTAGCCAGCCTTGAAGGTGCAGCGTCACATGTCGCTGCTGACCAGCTGGCAGGTTGCCTCTACAGGTTAACGCGGGGGCATCCGTCATGACCTCATTTTCAGCAGTCAGTTTTCAGCCGTCAGCCCTCGGCAGTCAGGGTAGTTCCCACCCTTCCCCTTGCCTTCCACCAACGCCTCCCCCATGATCCCCCCCATGATCAAGCTCAACTACGCCGCCTTAGCCACCGGCGCCTCCCTCGATAGCGGCACGGGCAATGTCACCCTCTTCAATGTGCTCGAAGAAGTGCGGGTACCCCAGGATCGGCTCCCCATTGCCATCCCGGAAGTAGCCTTCGTGGGGTCCTTTACGCGGCTTGAACCCACCGTTACGAAAATGGGATTCACCCTCGATTACATCATGCCCAACGGCAAAACGATCACAGTGAACAAGAGCGAGCCCCAGTTCCAAGGCGATCGCATCCGCATCGTCATGCGCTTGAACGGCATGCCCGTCGAAGCCTTCGGCCGCCACAAATTGCGCCTCATTTGGCGCTGGGGACATTTAGCGCTCGCAGGCAGCGAAGAAGACGACCGCGAGGCCAGCTTCGACATCTTCCTCGATGTGCTGCCCTTCGATGCCGCACCCACCGGCAGCGCCATCAACTAAATACCAATAGAGTCTAAGGCTAGGCGAAGGGCTTTTCCCGCAGAGCGAGACGGAGGAGGAAGTTGGCGACCAAGACGCACTCCTGTGCGTCGCGTGGAGCCAACGACGACGACAACGAAGCTATGCGGGAAAAGACCGAGCCTACGCTACATGCGGCCCCAGATTAGGAGGACTATGGGCTGACCATCAGCCACAGCACCCGTGTAATTCGCCTGCCGGGCTTCCCACTGCTGGTTGGGGAATATCCCTACTCCAGGGCTGGCACACCCGTGAGTGAGGTCATGGGTGATGCGCTGATACTGATCTGTTGCGGATGAGGGCACGAGCCATGTGAGTTGGTAGATATTATAGGCAAGCCCCACCTGCCCCGGCAGATTGTAGTGGAATGTGGGGACGAAGCGAATCCCCCCCTCCCCCCGCTGCCAATGCACGGTGACAGCGGCACGAGTCAAGGTGCTGGAGCCTACGGAGAGGGGAAAATAAGCAGAGGTGCTGGAACCCCGCGCATCCGAACCCGGAATGATCACAACAGTGGCGATGGGATCACGATCAATACACTCTTCATTCGATTGAGACCGTGCGGTTGCTGCCCCCAAAACGGATGCCCCAAAGAGCAGGGTCACCAGAAAAATCTTGCACCGCATCACTGTCATATTTTGATTCCACCACCATCCCTCGGGGTGACACAACGGGCAAAAAAAGACCCTCTGCGGCATTTTTCCGTGGATGCATTGACAAGCATAAGCATCTCCGACACATAACGCATCGCATGATAATACGAGGTCGTTGGTTACTAGGGTGCGCTCTAGGGGTGATTTTTTTCTCGTACGCCCTTTCGGGGGCACGATGTTACGCCACAACGCTGTATTGCATTGAGGGTTTAGGGGGGACTACCCCCGTGCCCGCCCGTGTCGGGACGGTAATCTTAAATACATTAGAGTCGGCGGGCCCAGGTACCACCCCCTTCATCCGCGAAGATGAAATGAAAACCTTTGTTGTACAGTCCCTCCCACGGCTTAAAGCACAGGCTGCTGCCATCTGGCCCAAAATCACCGCCCAACGCTCTCTCACTGATGAAGTCCTCGCCCTCATGGTGCCCGCCGCCTCATTGCTTTGGGGAGGAAACACAGGGCTACTGCTTCCCGTGCTTCATGAACTACTAGCCCACCCCTCTGCTGGTCCCCTCACTGCTGACACCGTACTGGTCTGGATCGCATCGTCCCCCCGCTGGGAGGGCCCACGCCCCGGAGTGGCCGATCTCTGGCGTAAAGCCTTCGGCCTGGGCCCCGGGCCCAGAGGTGTGGTGGCGGCGGCAAGTGCCATGGGGGAACTCCTCCCCACGGATGAGGGCATGGCACTACTTGCAACCCTCATGTACTCGTCCCTCTTTCACCTTAAAGCTTTGGAGCCCCTCACGGGCCCGGTGACGAGACTACCCTCGGAAGATGCAGAGCAGGCCATCGCCATCATCACAGAGCGTTTGCGCGGCCCCTTTGCGCCCCCCACCGTGGACCCCCTGGACAGGTTTGTCGTGAATCGATTCATTGAAAACATCGAAGGCCTCATGACTAACGCCTCCCACGCCCTGTGGATGAATAGTCTCATGACCATTGCCGAGGGCGGCTTGGCGGATATGCCGCTCCTTGAAAGGCTACGCAATACCCTCATCACCCTGCACAGCAACCGTCGGGTCATCGACGACTGGACGGCCTATCGCCATGCACGCCAGCTGGAGCGCAGGGCCTTGTCCCTTGATGTCACCACGGACCCAAGCAACCAACTCACTCCTTCAGCGTCCCGATTCACGGAGTATGCCGTGGACCTAGCGGCTCTTCTCCGTCGCTAGGATGGTGCTCTTGCGAACGGGCCTCCTTTGTCAGATATCCCGCACCATATCCTGTGAGCACCAGGGCGTCGGCTGCGGGCACGTAACGCAAGAAATCTGAATCGATGAGGAGGTCAGTGAAGCCATGAAGTTCCTCTTCACTCCAGGATAGAGTCTTGAGCTCGGCGATGATCGTGGCCATGTTGCGGAGGACTTCCGCATGGTGGCCAGGCAGGCCATTGAGGCGGGCCACCGCGGAGAGCACTTGCATCGCGGCAATGCGCTTTTCTTCGGGGAATACGGGGCGCCCCAGCACGGCGGCTCGCCCCACAGTACGGCGGGTGCGGACGACCTCATCATTCCGCCGCTGGTGCGGCTCCTCCCACTCCCCGTTATCGCGGTTGCGGAACATCACCACATCGTCAGCATGGCTCTTGCGATTGCCACACTTTAAGAAATTGCCGCCCTTCACTTTTTTTGAAGGCACTTTTTCCATATGCTCCCCGCAACGGGGGCACTTCATGTCGGAATATTCACGATGCCATTCGTAGGAGGGACAATCCGGTGCGGCGCACTTCCAATAGAAAGCGCCGGATTTAGCGATGTGGAGGTCGAGGGCCCCATGACCATCGGCACAGATGGGCACGCAGCCATGGGCCCGGGCGACCCGCAGGGCCTCATCGATGCGTTGTTTCCAGTGGGGGTCGGGGCAACCAGCCATGGGCCGCACACTTCCAAGACAGACAGGCGCCGTCAAGCCAGCGCAAAAGTAGATCGTCGATAAAGGGCCATCTGCTTCGTTGTCGTTCGTCGCGGCCTCCACGCAGCGGGCA
>CAYHWW010000189.1:0-6184 GCA_964360145.1 uncultured Oligoflexia bacterium
CGGTTTTGATGAATCGTCCGGCTCGTCTCGCTCCCAACTCGCCTCAAATCTATGTACGGATACTTATGGCCTCCTTAGTAGAATGCCGCCATGCGTGATTGACAGCACAGTCTCCACCGCAGAAAATAGCCGGAGGGGGATTCATGAAACGCAGCGCGGTGATCTTTGTCATGGGGTTGATGGCGGCGGCTGCGGCCCACGCTCAGAGTTTGGAGCTGGCGACCCTTTTAGGGCGTCCCGACAGCAGCCAAGCATTTGTTTCGCGGACTTTGGCTAAATCCGTCGCGCTCACTTCCGGTCAGCCGGAGCTGGATTTCACCACTGAAATGTTTTCTGTTCTTTACCGCAATGGCGCTCCCCGCACCGCGGCCATTGAGATTTTAGAAAGTACCGGCGCCATCACTGAGCAGGCCTGGGAACAGGGGATTTGGGCGGCAACGCTTGAGGCCCCCGTGGTGCTCAACGTCGTTGGCAACTCTGATATGGGCAGTATCTGTGTCCGCATGGCGGAGTACGTGGAAACGGCTTTTGTCTTCGTTGCGGGCAACGACGCGCGGCGTATCTTGCCTGACTCTGATGAGGCGCTGCACTGTTCCTCGGGCAATATCCTGCGAGTGGCGCCCCTCAATGTGGCGACCCTGCAAATCCCTGAGTTCACCAATGTGGGTGCCTCGGTGCGGTTGGCGGCTCCAGGGGTGAACATCGCCGTCACGGGCCCTGGGGGGCGGGTGGGCCGTCGCAGTAATGGCAGCGTGGCGGCTGCTCTTGTGGCAGCACGCTTGGCGGTGCTCGCTCGCGAAAACCCCACGCTCAGGGGAGCACGCCTCATCGAGCGTTTCTTCGAGGAGGAGACGACGCTCATTCCGGCGCTGCAAGAAAAAGTGGAGTCCGGTCGGGCGTGGTTAGGGTTGCGCGCTCACGTTTTGTAACGATGTCAATAGCTAGGGCGTTGATCATGGGGGTGCTGATTCTCAGTGCTCTGCCAGCTCTTGCAGCCAATGGCGAAGAAGGCCCCTTGCTTCCTTTGCCAGTGGAGAGGCCCTTCCGCGCCATCACGCCTCACACCCTGGGACCACGTCGCGTGCAACTCGAGAGTGAGATGCTGACCTATGTCATCGATGAAGGCGGTGACCAGCATACAGTCGCGGTCAATACGATGACGTGGCGCTTAGGGGTGACGGAAACCCATGAGGGCCAGCTCACCCTGGAATCCTTCAAGACGGGTAATAAGCGTCGCAATCCCGGAGTGGGTGATGCCATTCTCCACTGGAAAAAGAAAATCGCGGGTGCCGCCCATCGTGGATGGTCCTGGGGGGTTAAGGCTTCGTTGCGCCTCCCCACTGGTGCTGAGATCGCCGAAGAGCGACGCCTGCGGGCGGAAGCGCTGTCGCCGCTGGCATGGGCGTGGAATGAGAACGCCGTGGTACAAAGCGCTTTAGGTGTGTCGGTGGGCCGGGGCGTGGACCATGTGGCAAAGCAAGCCACGCTCATCGGATCATTGGGCCTGCAGTGGCGGTATGGGGAGCGGCTCTATCTCATGACGGAGGCCACCGATGAGTGGACCACGGAGGGGCCGCAGTATAACCGCGCACGGGCCATGGCGGGGTTTGGTGTGGTGCCCGCCCACGGCATGCGCCTGGACCTGGGCACTCGCATCGGTATGACCGCGGCCACCGAGGATCTATCGTTCTTTTTTGGATTGGTGACGGGCGTGGGGATTTAGTTCTCCCGCATCGAGACACGTGGCCACAACCATGTCGCTGGTCACGTTCACCGCGGCGCGGAAGCGCCCCAGGAGCCAATCGACGGGAAGCAAAAAGGCCACGGCCTCCAAAGGCAGGCCCACGGCGCCCAGGACCAGGGAGAGGGTGATGAGGCCCGCGTCGGGGACGCCTGAAATGCCCACGGCGGCCAGCACCGCCGTGGCGGCGAGGATGCCCTGTTGCTCAAAGCTTAAATGCACGCCGTAGAGCGCGGCCACGAAAAGCGCCGCCGCCGCCTCATAGAGCAGGATGCCATCATGATTGAGGTTGGTGCCCACGCAGGCGGCGAGCCGTGCGGAGCGTGGCGACACTTTGAGTTTGCGTTCCAGCGTCTGGAGGGTGATGGGCAAGGTGGCCAGCGAACTTGCGGCACCCAATGCAAATAAAATCGGTTCAGATGCTGCCCTGAAGAATTCCCTCGGGCTCTTTCCAGCATGCACCTTCAGCAGCAACGCGTACCAGGCGCCCCCGTGGAGCAGCATGCCGGTGATGACCATGGCGACGAAGATTCCAAGGGTTTTGAAGACGCCCACGCCCCCCATGCCCACGGACTTGGCCACCACGGCGAAAACAGCGAAGGGCAGGGCACGGGTGATGACGGACAATACCTCCGTGATGAGGAGCAGGGCGGTTTTCACCAGCAGATGAATGGCTTCGAGGCCGCGAGCGAGTTCCCCCTCCGCCGGTGCGCGACGCTTGATGCGTTGCCATGCCCAGCCGGTGATGAGGGCGATGGCGATGAGGGAGAGAATCTGGCCCTTTAAAAAGGGCTCAAACAAGCTCTGGGGCAATAGTTTAGTGGGGTCCAGGGCATCCTTCCAGGCGGGTGTGCCCTGGGTGGGGTTATGGCCGAGGGGTAGGGAGAGCCCGCTGCCCATGCCCCTGGTGAACACGTTGGAGACGGCCACGGCAATGAGAAAAGCTACCACCGCATTCACCGCGGCAAGGCCCAGGAGCCTGAGGCCCATGCGCACGGGGATGGTCACGGTGAGGAGAGCGTCGAGGATGGCGAAAAAAAGCAGAGGAGCGGCCAGCAGTTTCAATGCTTGGATGAGGAGCACGCCCCAGTCACCGAAGGCCGCTGCCCGTGGGCCCATGCCCGTACCGACGACCACCCCCAGGACCAGTGCCAGCAACACCCAACGAATCATCGATCCCCCCCGTAGAAAGGTATAGAAAGGTACGCCGTTACTTTTTGCGACTCACTGCGTCATGAGTCTTAAATATCAAAGACTTAACGCGGTGAGTCGCAAAAAGTAACGGCGTACCTTTTAGCTAAATGACAGTACGGCCCGGTAGCGCACTTTGCCGCTTCTTACGGCGGCGATGGCGTCGTTGACCCGGGCTGCTTCAAAGACTTCGCTCTGGGCTGTGATGCCGTGGCGGCTGCAGAACTCCAGCATTTCCTCCATGCGGGCGCGGCCGGCAATGGGGCTGCCCGCTACCCGCAGACGTCCGCCCAAGAGATTCATCGCATGAATGGACAATGGTGAGGGTGGCACGCCAACGAAACACAATGTGCCGTCGGGACGCAGGGTGCGCAGGTAGGCGTTCCAGGGCAGATCGTAAGGCGCCGTGGAGATGATGAGGTCCAGGCGTCGGCCTGCTTTGACGATGTCCGCCTCGCTGTTGGAGCTCACGACGTGGTGGGCGCCGAGGACTTTCAGGTCAGAGGCTTTGTGGGGTGAGTTGGTGAACGCGGTGACTTCATAGCCCATGCGTTGGGCCATCTTCAGCGCCATGTGGCCCAGGCCCCCCATGCCGATGACGCCCACATGGGTGCGCCAAGGCGAGCGGTTGCCCACGAACTCACAGAGGGGGCTGAAGACCGTGGCGCCGCCGCAGAGCAATGGGGCGGTGCCCGGCGTGACAAGGTTGTCTGGGATTTTAAAACAAAATCTGGAATCGGTGACATGCCAGTCAGCAAACCCCCCGACGCGGCCCACGCAGGTGGCGCCTGATGATTCGCAGAGATTTTCGCGGCCCGTGTGGCAGTAGTGACATTCAAGGCAAGAGCCCGACTGCCAACCCACGCCCACCACATCGCCTCTTTTGAGGTGACGCACTTCCGGGCCCAGGGCCTCTACTCGTCCGATGATTTCATGTCCCGGCACGAGGGGATACTCAGAGATGCGCCAATCATTATCGATGAGGTGGAGGTCACTGTGGCAAATGCCGCAGTGGATGACTTTAATCGCTGTATCAAAGGAGCCCAGGGCAGGGAGGGGGATCTCCAGCGAGACTAATTGTCCCTTGGCTTCTTGAGCGGCCCAGACCCGTGTTGTGGGCGGTAGAGATGCCATGTTTTCCCCTCATTGTTGCGTTGACGTGCGTGGGTAAAGTAGCGAAGATCCACCCATGGCGCAACAAGAAGCCCGGGAAGCGCTGGGCACCCTGAATCCCATTGAAGCTTTTGACCGGTGGCTCTCCGAGGCCACCGCTGATCAGAAGACTGATGTGCCCAACGCCCTGACGTTATGCACGGTGCAGCCCGGTGGCAAGCCCTCGGCGCGGGTCGTGCTGTTGAAGGGCGTCAAAGACGGCGCTTTTCAATTTTTTACCAACTATGAAAGCCGCAAGGCGCGGGAAATTGAAACCAACTCAGCGGGTGCCATGGTCTTCCACTGGGATTGGAAGGCTCGTGAAGTTCGTGTGGAAGGCAAAATCGAAAAGCTCTCCACGGAGGAGTCCGAGGAGTATTTCGCAACGCGCCCTCGGGAATCTCAAATCGGAGCATGGGCGTCGGTTCAGAGCGCGCCTCTCCATGGTGGCAAGGGCGAGCTCTTGGCGCGCTACCGCGAGTACGATGAGTTGTTTTTAGGAAAACCCGTGCCACGTCCCCCTCACTGGGGCGGTTATCGCCTGGTGCCGGAACACATCGAGTTCTGGATAGGCCAACCCGGCCGCCTTCATGATCGCTTCTTGTTTACTAGGGACAATATGAAGGGACCAGCTGCAACCTGGTCCGTGGTGCGCCTCAGCCCTTAGCTCGGTCTTCTAAGCGGGCGCCAGCTGCAGGGCCAAACGCGCGGTGAGCTTTCGCTTGAAGTCCGTGGAGAGTGCCTTGAGCTCGGTGAGCTCCGCGCGGCCTTCCAGCACGTCCATGAGTTGCTGGCCCCGTAGGGTGGCTTCCACGTCCCTGGGGTTTTTCATGAAGTCTTCGTGGTAGCGCAGCAGTTCTTCGAGGAGTTCCACCTTAGGCAGCTTTTCAATCTTGGCGCGGTACACGCGCACGCCCACCATATGGCCTTGCAGTTCGCGGTATTTTTTTAAACTGACGATATTCATATTTCGGTCACCCTCGGCACTACGCTACTTCAAGCGCCGTGCCGCCTAATATGCGATAAAAATGGCTGGATTCCAAGGGGTGTGTGCGGAAAGACGCGGTCTGCCCCCGCTTCGGGACACGGATAAAATCATATAACATAAATATAAATTATTGATATTATGGGTAAATACCGCGCTCCACGATGTTGAATATTCGTATATCAACTGATACAATTTAATTTATGCGTTCATGGGGGAAGAGGGCGGCGCTTGCCGCCACAATGGCGTTCGTGAGTGGGGCGTGGCTGTGCGAAGTCCGGGCGGACGGGCCCGTGCTGGGCGTGAGCACGGCCCCGGTGGCTACTGCTGAGGACTGCCCAGCCCCTAGCCCCAAGGCCATGGAAGTGGAGCAACAGGGCTTTATCGCCGCCGCCTGCGACCTGCCCGGCCTCGCCGTGGATGAGGGCCTCATAGCGGAGGGCTATCGCTCGCCTCGGGTCAGCGAAGTCGCAATGAGGCGGCGTTCCATGCCGCCGGGCATCGTTATTTTGCAGGGCAGTCGGTCGAGCATCGAGCTGCGTGGCCTCAGGGGCAACCCCCTTGTGCTGGACGGGGACTTTTACGCTCGGGGATTGCCCGTTTTGCACGGCTGTGTTGTCCGCGCCGCGGCCCATTACTTCGCGCAATCCCCGGGGGCTGCTCCCCGTGATGGGGCTTGGCGCACGCGCACGGTAGGGGGGCGGCACATGGGTTCTTTTGTACCGCGGAAAGTCCACGCGCTTGATGAAGAGGCTGATGACGTGAGTCTGCATGCCTATGGTCGCGCCATTGATCTGCGCAGCTTCCAAGTGGGTGGCGTCGATTTTGATTATCAAGCGGACAACCCCCAGGACGGTACCGCGCGGCGCGGCGCCGAGTCTGTTGCTAAATGGGAAGAGTTTTGGGTGCCGTTGCGGCAGTGCCTCTCCACCGGGGGGCTGGCGAGCATCGGCCCTGAAAATCGCCGCCATTACACCCATATGCACGTCTCCATGCCTTTCGGCCCCGAAGAGACACAGCTCCGTGGTTGCGCAACCATGTGAGTTTCCGCGTCGCGGCTTAGCCTAAATGCGACAATAGTTTCGAGCAGAAACGCGTTAAATGGCTGAAAATGG
>CAYHWW010000190.1:0-6156 GCA_964360145.1 uncultured Oligoflexia bacterium
CTGGCTTGACGGGCAGGGATATCATCCGTCGGGAGGCGCTGTGCCGGGAATTTTACGGTGCGGCGGCCACCGCCGTATTCAGCGGCGCCATGATGGTTTTTGAGTTGGGCATGCTCATGAAATTGGTGGGTGCCCTGGGCCGAGTGAGCCAGGCTCGCGATCTGCTGCGCACCATGGGCACCGCGGGCGCTTCCCCCAACGCCCCGCAACTGCGCGTGGGCGAAATGATGAGCAGCCAGCTCAACGCGTTGCCCGTGACGGCGCGGGGCGGCGTCATGCAAGCGTCCAAAATCGAGGAATTCATCACCCGCAATGATATGCGCTCCTTGAGGCAGTGGTTTGACGACCTGGTCCAGCGCATGGGCCGCCGTGGCACCTATCCACCCATCGAGGAACTCATGGCCTGGGCCAGCCGCGCCTACCAGGAACAGGGCTTTGGCGCCGTGGTGCGCACGGCCAACTTCCGCGGCGCGGTGTTCGCCTACGAAAATCCTTTGGCGTCCCGGTTCGCCGTCATGCTGCGCACGGGCGTCATCCGGGGCTTGGAACGCAGCAGCTCGCCCTGGGCCCAGAGCTGGGTCCGACACCTGGGCTTGATGAACCTGCGCTCGGGCATGCCTGCCATCGAGAATTTGTCCCAGATGCGAGCCTTCATGGGCGGCATTTTCGAGGACGCCTACATCGCGGGCCAGCCGCCGCAGGTGTGGAACTCCGCAGGCCTCCAGGGCATCACCCGCCGCGCTTTTTATACTTCGCTGGAAAGCAGTGATTTAGTGGCAGGCGCGCCGGTGCGCACCTTCTTTGATGCCGTGCGGGATGAGATGGCTGCCTACGCCGCCACTCCCCAGTTGGCCATGCAACGCAGTCGCAGCTTGTCCCAAGCTCTCCGTGCCGTGCCCGAGGGCGAACGCCTGGTGAGCGCACGCTTCATGGAAGGCCTGACCCGGGGCTCCGTGGGCCGCGGTGGCCTGTGGGGCTGGATGAGAAACGCCCTCACGGAAGGCGGCGCGGTGAACACCATGCTGGCCCGCCAGTTCGCCTATGACTTCGTCCACGGTGTCTGGATCGCCCTTGCGGGCGGCGCCTATGTGGCGCTGGATGTGAAAATGATCGTGGATCTGCGCGGCTGGGCACTCTCGGCCCCGGGCAACCCCGCCGTGCCCGCTGGCGTGGGGGAATTGATCGCGGCCTCCGCGGGCAACACCCAGGCGGCCTTTTACCGGGAGCGTGACGGCATCACGGCCGATGCCGAGCAGCTGCTGGCTGATGACGAAAGCAACGCCGCCTTGTTGGTGGAAAACCAAGAAATTGAGGCGGAATGCCGTGGCGGAACCCACTCCCTCTGCAGGACAGAGAGGGGCCGCAGGGAGACCCTGGTGAGCATCGCCGCCCACCGCGCCGCCGTGGAGCAGGAAATGCGGGACGCCATCGAGTCGAGCACCCGCATCGTCTGGGACAGCGGCGGTCGGCGTGTGCTGTGCAGCACCCCCGCGGAGTACCTGGCCTACGTACGCACCGGAGGCCGATAACGCAAAAAGGTACGCCGTTACTTTTTGCGACTCACTGCGTCATAAAAAGCAACAGTACACCGCTCAATACTTGACCTGCATAGTCTGGCTATGATATAAAGCGTTTCAATTTATAAACCCCTGGAGATACCTCCCATGCTCACTCTGCTCTTGGCTTTCACGGCGTCCGTGCTTTTCGCGCAAGAAATCCCCGTCAGCACCATCCGGGCGATCCCCAGCTCGGATGTCGTCCTCACCGAAGGGGCCTTGCAGGCTACCTCGATGAGTGTTTGCGAAGCCACCGTGAGAAAACAACAAGGCGACGTGGAAAACTGGACCTCCCTGGGCGCGGGCGACTTCCGTAGCCGCAGCGGCGCAGGCGTCGCCTTCCCCTGCTCCCCCGACCAGGCCCGCGCCATGGTAGCCCCCGTGGCCCCGGGCCGTTGCGCCGTCATCGTGCTCCAAGCCCAGACTGTGGCTGCGGAAGGCTCCCGCCCCCAGGACATCGACCTCCGCCTCGTCACCATGGGCGCCACGCTGATCGACGAACTTACCCCCATGCAATCCGAGTTGGCCACGGTGGCGCTCTGCAACCGCGGAGATGCCAGCGCTGCTGCCCAAGAAATCCAGCTCTCCGGCCGCTTCTACAGCAGCGACGCATCCGCCCCTGCCACCGCCAACATCTACGCCACGCGCTTTGACATCGATGTCGCGCAAACCATGACAATACAGGCCTTCCGGGCAGCTGGACAACGCCTGGCGGATCTTGCCGCCACGCCGGAACAAATCGCCGCGGCAACTACGGTCATGGACCTGCTCATCGCCGAGCGCGAAAGCAATTCCCGCATGCCGAACCTGAGCTTCGCCAATCCACTCCCTGCCTTCGCCAACCTCCCGCACTGCGTGGTGGACATGGGCCTCTTGCCCCGCTTCCAACAACGGACAGCAGAAAACCTTTCCGGCTGCAGCGCCCCGCAAATCGCCAGCCTCATGGCCGCCATCGCCCCCCACAAGTGTGCTGTCATTGCCGCCGTGGGCACGGTGGAAGGTGACATCGACTTAGCCCTCTCCCTGGAAGGCCAACCCCCCCGCGACAACGATGATGATGATGCCGGTGGCCCATCATTCGACTCGCTGAAGGACGTCGAAAACGACAACACCCCCGTGGTTTATGCCTGCAATGCCACGGAACAACCGATACCCCTGCGGATCGAGACCCGCCGTTACCGGTCTGCCACCCGCCAGGCCCTCATCACCCGCTTTGACTTCGATGCCGGTGCAGCGGGCGATGGCCAGCTCACCGGTGCGGCCCTCGACGCCCGCCGCGCAGGGGTCAATGCCCGCCTCGCGGAGGCCAACGCCCGCCGCATGAGCCGCGCTGTGGTCCCGTTCTTGGGCATGCTCCGCAACGCTGACTACAGCATGGGCCAGTTCTTTTCTACGGGAGGGATGAACCTGCCCTTCTCGGACTCCAAGCCCATTTGCATCGGCGAATTCCCCCGGGCCTACGGCGCCATCACGGTCACCGGCCGGGACGGCGAAGGGGGCCATGCTTGCTCCGCCACCCGCCGCGAAGGCCGCCGCACGCTGAACGACATTAGCGCCGTGAACGAGGCTGTGCCTGGCCGCACCTGCGTGATCTTCATTGCCACGTCCCCCTTCGGCGACGACATCGACCTGCGCATCCGCTTCCCCGGACGGGCCCCTCAGATGAATGAAATGGATCGATTGGCCTTGGTCAATGAAGAGAGTGACCCTTCTCCCTTTGTTTTTTTCTGCAACAACGCAACCACCCCTCAACGCATCATCCTGGAAGGCCGCGATTACAGCGGCTCTTCACCGTCGGCGCTGATACTCCGCTACGATTTTGTGCCCGCTCCCCAGTAAGGGTCTGCGGTAAAATAGAGTCTACGAGTAAGCGAAGGTATTTTGCCGGAGAGCGAGGCGGAGGAGGAGCCCGGCGACCAAGACGCACTCATGTGCGTCGCGTGGAGCGGGCGACGACGACAACGAAGCTCCCCGGCAAAAGACCAAGCTTACCCACCAAGCTTACCGTTGGCGACGTCCTGTTACTGTGACGGTAAACTCCGGAAATGTCTGTGCATAGGTCAGCGCTGGCGGCAAGAGGAAGCGCCGCCGCTTGAGATCCGGCGGGATGCGCTCCCAAACATGGGCGCGATCTTGATAGAACTGCAGCTCGCCAGCATTCAGGCCATCAGATCGGATGAGGGCCCGGCCGCCTACCTTTATCCAGGGCCCCGTGCCCACGCGATAATAGAGATCATCTTCCACCTTGCCCCAACCGGTATCCCAGCGGGCTCGCCTGCGGTCGGCGGCATCGTAGCTGCTCGCCACCCAAAGAGCGAAGGTGGCGGTGATGAGCACTTGGTCCCCAGGCTGCACGATCATGCCTGACGACAACGGCCGACCCTGATCATTGACGGATCGCACAATACCATCCCATTGCGGCAACGGCTCCGTCACGACGCCGGTGGGCGGCGTGGGGTTCGTTGCGCTGTAGGACAACGTCATGGGCACCACAGTGACTTCCTCAAAGCTCGTCACTTGTTCCCGGCGGAAAATGAAACTACGTTCCACTTGGGCCATCTCGCTGCGGAAGCCAAAGAAGATGCCATCCCGCACAGGACCATTGGGGGGCGGAGCTCCCCCTGGAGGCCGCAACGGAGGATTGGTTGTGATGGGCGGAAACCCGCCACCACCTCCCCCTGGATTGGTGATGGGCGTCGTAATGGGAGCTGTGCCTGGAGCCCCGGGCAAGGGACGGGTGCCCCCGCCTCCGGGCCCCGGCAAGGGCACCACAAGGTCGTCAAAGGCGATATTGGAACCATCGGCACTCGCATCACAAGATCCGGGCTCCGCCAGAATGGACAGGAAAAGCTCGTACTGCTGCCTTGCAGCGGCGAGAACCTCTGGTTCATTGGCGGTGAGCAACGTCATCCGCGGCTGGGGGATGGGCGTGAAGCACTCCGCGATGGCGCGGTTCACGATGTCCGGCATGGCGATATCGCCCTTGCTCCGAATGTAGAGGTATTTATTCGTGAGATATTCGAAAACACGGTCTTCGATATCCGCCTGCAGGAATTCATAACGCCCCTGCAACCCCACTCGCATGGCGGTGTAAACATCCCGACAAGAGAGCTCAAGCTGGATGTAACGGTCGACCCGCTCACCCAGGTAGAAGAACAGCACGTCCGCCCGGATGCCCGGCACGTTATTCATGAAGAACTCGAATTCCTCGGCCCGTATGGGGTCGAAGGACATGCGCAGCAGCTGTGGAGAGTTGATGTACTGATAATCAGTGGCATCGGTGCCCACCGCGGTGGCCTCAAACTGGGGCACTCGGATGCCCAGGCGCTTCAGGGTCAATGGCCTCAGTTGATGGTCGGAGGTGACATTGGGAATCTCACTGGCGATGAGGGCCGTGAGCTCCGGGGTCATGTAGGGGATGACGTAGAAAAAGTAATCGGTGCGGCCATCGCCCCGGGGGCGCTTATAGTAAGTGATGCGGCCATCGTCACCAGTGAGCCATCGCAGTGGCGGCAGGTACCAATACAACGTCGGGTCTTGGCCGTCCTTGTAAACGACGACCCTGAGGTTGTCGTTGCGGTAGGCTTCTTCCCGGGTGGGATCAGCCAAGGCTGCTGCCTGCGGCCACAGCCCCGCCAAAACCACCAACATGCAAACGATGTGAACTCCGCGCACGAACCATTCCCTGGTCAAGCTCATCAGTACCCCCTGATTGGGCTTTGTTGTACGGGAGCGGTGATGGCGTGACAAGATTGACGCTGAAAAAAACTAGGGATACGTTCGACGCCATGCGCGATTTCCAGAAAAAACTCTCTCAACAGATCCAATTAACACAGCGCCCCATCGCTGTTTTCGACTTAGATGGCACGCTTTTCGACGTGACGTGGCGCACCATTGAGATCATGAAGCGCTTCGCAGCGGAACCCACCTCCAAAGATCGCTATCACTCCGAGTTCGCGCTGCTGCGGAACATCAGTCATGAGAACTTCAAATACTCCCTGGAACAAAACCTCAACGAGCTGGGCATCACGCGACACTCCGAGCGGGGCGCCTCGTTCATCCGTGAGGCCCAGGACTATTGGTTCAAGCACTTCTTCACCGACGAGGGCGTGCTTTGGGACCGGGCCTACGCCGGGGCTTCCGCTTGCGTGCATTGGTTCGTGAATCAGGGCGTGCGCATCGTCTATCTCTCGGGGCGCGACGTGCCCAACATGAGCCGCGGCACGCTGACGGCACTGGAGCGCGACGGTTTTCCCCACAAGGGCGACAGGATCTCGCTGGTGCTCAAGCCTGACTTTCACATGGACGATCTGCTCTTCAAAAAGCAGTCCATGGAGATCATCAAGAGCGAAGGCGGGGTCGTAGCCACCTTCGATAACGAACCCGCCAATGTGCAAATGTTCTTGAATGAGTTCCCAGAGGCGTGGTCCGTGCACTATCAGTCCGCCTTCGCTAAACACTTAGAGTTGAGCGGGCCGAAGTTCATTGGCGTCAACACTTGGACAGAACTGGGGTTCTAGGTTCGCGGGGAAGTTTCCCGTCTGACGAGGCGGAGGAGGAGCCCGGCGACCAAGGCGCACTCCTGTGCGCCGCGTGGAGC
>CAYHWW010000191.1:0-6155 GCA_964360145.1 uncultured Oligoflexia bacterium
GGCCAAGGCAGCCTGGTCATAGAATTCAGCAACGGTCGGGCTCGTCGCGTTTCAGGGCAGTGAGTTCCTCTTATTGGGCATCCCGGAACTTGAAGTAGTAACTATTTTGTCCGGACCAAGTGGCTGTGCTAAATCCCGCCCCCATGAAGCACCTCTTCGCCCTCACTTTTTGCCTTGTCCTATCCACGCAGGCCCTCGCTGACATGCCCCTCCGGGCCTGCGTCGAGGCCCTCGGTCGGCGCATTGCGGTTGAAACGACTTGGCCCCCCCACGCGCTGGTTGGCAGCGGCGATGGGGAATGGATCCGCACCCCACTGGTCAACACGTTGGATACGGGTGGTAATGCAGCTCACATCGACGTTTACAACGCCGCTGACGGCACACGATTCAGGGCCCGCTATGGAAGCCGGAACCAAATCCATATTGCCCCATCGTTGTTTCAAATTCAGTCAGGCGAAGACCCCCGCGAGGTGCCCCTCGCCAACGAGTCCGAGCTTGGCCAGAGGATCCTCACATTCCTCAACTCCAAAGGAGTCGCAGTCGCCCGCACCCCCTCCCCCCTCCTTCAGCTCGGAGTGAGTGAGGAAGTAGTGGCCCGCATCGAAGCCCAAATGGGAGAGAAAAACCGCCTTGAATTCAACAAAGAGGCCTGGCATGTCGGCGGGGCATTCATCCTCACTCGCCAGCTTTATGAAGGACATAGGATCGTCTTTGACGCCAACACGGGGGATCTCGTTTACCACTTGGTGCCCGAGGAGGAGGGAGGTCTGCAACGCAATATGGGGCTTTACCGCGTCTCCGCCGACGGGCAACGGACTCTGACAGGGGACGACGAGGCCTATTATTGGAATGCCGAGAGCAATCGGATCCTCTCCCGCAGGCTGGATCCCAAAGATCCCCTCCTCGCCATCAAGCTCAAGGCCGAGGTCATCGGCCGCCGGGACGGGATCCGCCTTGATCACCTCTTTTACAGCGCTAAGGCCGACGTGATCTTCGCCTTTGATGGGGAAGATTCCTCCTTCACCCGGCGCTATTTCGTCTTCGACATCACCTCAGAAGAAAAGCGTTATGAGATCACTGACGGGGGCCGGGCGGGCCACACGTTCTTCGCCGTGGGGGCAGACGGCGCTCTCACCGAGATTGCTGAGGGAGCGTTGAAGAACCAGTACCCGGATCTCTACGCACTCCAGTACGAACTGGGAGGGCCTCCGCGTCGCGAGTCCCGTCTCTTCGAGGAAGGCCGCATCCGCTGAACTAGTCACAGCCCCGATTGGGCCTTTACGGCCTCCACCAGGCGGTTGACCTTCTGTGTTGACCACTATAAGCAGACCGTGGGGTGCGGTGAGTATGAAAATCAATGGGACTCTTAGCTTTCTGTTCATGGTGATTTTGACTGCGAATGCTGGTGCTGATGAAACGCGCACTAGTCGCGGAGCGGATGGGCAAGAGCACATCTTTACCCGAGACACGAGCGTGCCCGCCCTAGGCGAAGCCTGGCGCGATGAGAGCGGCGTGATTTGGGGCGATCTCGTCGTGCACCGCACGAGCGTAGTCCCCGAACGGTCGATTCGCGTTACTCTTCATTCAGTAGCCGCAGCATACTGCGATCGCATCGGGGCTCAGCTCCCCAGCCGCACAGATTTTGAGCGCCTCAGCGAGTACTTGGGCGCCACCGCTGCCTCAGATCGTGAGGGCTACACCCCCCAGATCCTTCCCAACCTCGACCGCTATTATTGGGCTTCCTGGGTTCACCCCGACGGCTATTCGGATAGCCCGTTCTACTTCGATGGGCGCACGGGCATCATCTACAACGACCCTAAAGAGTACGTAGAATATTTTTCAACACGTTGCGTGGCGCGGCGCCCACTGATTTTGGATCTGCCTGGAGGCACGAGCATATGAAGACCAAGGGAGTGCTAAGCTTTTTATTTACGGTGATTTTTACAGCGAGCGCCTTCGCCGACGATCAAACTCGCATAAGCCATGGAGCCGACGGCCAGGAGCACGTTTTCACCCGCGATACGAGCAATCCCGCCCTGGGCGATGCCTGGCGCGATGAGAGCGGCATGGTTTGGGGTGATATCATAAGGAACACAGATCACTATCGTTCAGTGCTCGAACTCAACCAATCCGATGCAGCAACCCATTGTGAAAATATCGGCGCTCAGCTCCCTAGCCGCGAGGATTTTGCGCGCCTCCGTGGCTATATGGGTACGACGACTTTTTCCTCAAACCATCTTGGTTCTGGCTACACCCCACAGGTGTTGCCCAACCATTATCGCTCAGCTAACTACAGTTATTTTTTTTGGACTAAGGCGCAGCACCCCTACTACACCCGTAATAACTACGCGTTCGATGGACTCACGGGGAACCTCCCTATTTTCAGCCGCACCTTTCGCCGCGCTGTGCGCTGTGTGATCTCGCCAAACGCACTACCACCCGTCACTGCGCCCGTCGTAAGCCCCATCGTGCCGAGGGGCAACACACGTACGAGTCACGGGGCTGACGGCCTAGATCACGTCTTCACTCGCGACACCAGTGTTTCTGCCCTAGGCGATGCCTGGCGCGACGAGAGCGGTTTAATCTGGGGCGATGCAGTGAGAAACAGCATTAACCGAGATCAGTTTAGGTCGATTCGTGAAATGGTTCATAGCTCTGAATTCTTAAGGGCATCGCGCATACCTATTCCTGCAGATCAATGGAACGGGGAAATGGGCGCGGTAGAATACTGCGCTTCACTTAATGTCGGTGGTGTCACTGGTGTGAGACTTCCTGCTCGTGAAGATTTTGAACGCTTAAGCCGGTACATGGGCGCAACAGGAACGAGCACAAGTGGATACGTTCCGCAGGCAATTCCTAATCTCTACTCAAGGGTTTATGTGGGAGATAATGACTGCCCAGGTAGCAGCCGCGGCGCCGCCGCCTGCAATCCGACCTATGCAGAGACCGCGGTTTCTTTTTGGTCAGGCGAAGCCTCTTTTACGGTGGGCCGAGAATCATTCACCTTCATCTATGACGGACTCGTCGGTGCCATGGGGCACATAATGAGTTTAGGTGACAACAGGCCCGCCACTGACCATGACCGCTACTGCGCTGGACGAGGATATTGGTATTCCAGACCAGAGGGATGCCCTAATACGGTTCCCGCCTACTACATCCTTGTCGGCCGCAGTGCAGTACGGTGCGTAGCGCCGCCTCAGCAGCATTAAGGCAGACATGATCTCTGAAAAAAAACGTTGCAGCCTAAAGCTTCACGCCAGTGTAGCTGCCGTCAGCATCTTCTAAAGTCAAATCGCCGTTGGGTTCCACCGCGTAGTGGAGGAAAAAGATATTACCCAATGATGTTTCAGGGAAAACAGCGAAGAATTCCAAGGTCAGCGAGCCATCCACGTCGGGGCGCACGATGGCGTCCAGCAAAACTGGATCGTTGTTCTCGTCGCGCATCTGGGCCACGGCGTAGCCGCTCTCACTGATGACGATGAAGTCCAGGCTCCCCGCACCATCGAATTTCCAGACCCCCTGGGGGGCAGCGACCGCTATGCCCGGATCAGCGTAGAGGTAGCGCGTGCCCGTGGAGCTGCTGCCATAGGTCAGCGTCGCGCCCTGTACTTTGGGGTTGGAGAGCTGGAGGGTCTTGCCCATGAAGCTCGCCGTGGGGTCGGTGCCTTGAGACAGCGCCATGAGGAGAGCGGGCAGTTTATTATCGTAGGCTGCGATGCCCGTGAGATCCACGGCGGTGTCGTCAGAGAACAAACCCACGTACTGGAAGCGGGAGGTGGTGGTGGCGTTGAAGGTAAAGCGCGTGAGGGAGGCCGCGGTAGGCGTATTGGTCGTGGAGCTCGCCACGTCGATGTAGGACCATGAACCGCGGTAGGCGCTGGGCACTTCTTCGAGGGATCCCGCGCTGGTGGAGGAAGCAGGTTTGGGCACCGCTTTACCGAAGAATTCGCAGCCCGAGGCTAGCATGGTGAAGCTGAGGAGGCCCGCCACAAGAATTGGAGAATAACTTCTACGGAGGATATGCGTTGGGGTCATATCCCTTCATCGACGGTGGGGGGCTTAGTCTTGAGGGATGGGCAGAATCTGACTAGTGCGCAGCACTAGTGCTGCGCACTAGCGGCGTTGGCCGGGGGTCAGTGCCGCCTTACAACTATCGTATGTGGCCCTGAAGAGACGATCCTGGGCGTGAAACTCTAGAGGCCGGCTTAAGGAGGGGCTCGTGAGGGTCACCATGAGAGCGCCGTCGTTGTTGACGTGGCCATCTAAGACCACTTCGACGTCCCGGATGGGTAGGCCCTCGTCTTGGGCTTCAGAGATGGCAGTCTCAGTGATGTCTGAGAGCATGCTGTCCAGTAGCCGGGCACCTAAGCCCAGTTTTATAGCAAGTTCGGTAACCAGCCCACGAAGCTGTGGGCTTACTGTGACCAGTGTATCGTTTGTAAGCAACAGGGAGTCGAGGATATCCTCGAGCTGATCATCCTCGATGGCAGCGAGGTGGGATTCCATTGCGGGATTCAGATAGAAGATCCCACCGCTTCGTTGCACCCGATTCAGGAACGCATCAGGTACGCCGCGCGCACGAAGCATGCGCATGATCTCTTCAGTGGTGAGGCCATCGTAGATTGCCTGGGCTTCAGCGTCAGTTTTGCCGTCGAAGAGCTCATCGCCCAACTGGCCCGTGAACAGGATGGGATCCGTGATACTGTAAGAGCGGCTGTCCAGGCCCTGCTGGGGGATGATGGCGTCTTCCATCATGACCTTGAACGAATCGAAGGCCTTCGGGTCCATGTCCGTAATCTCGTCGATGTGAAGGATGCCCTGAATAGTTTTGAGAGCAAGCGCCACGCGGCTAGGGTTTGCATTACCGGACCGGCCTTCAAACATAGTGATGATATCGGCTGGGGATTTATTGGCGGTATCGAAACGCAGTTTATGGCCATCATGGCCATAAAGGAGTCGGCTGAGTGCCTTAACCGTGTGGGATTTACCAGTACCCGTACGGCCCACGATGAGGAACGAAGGGGGGGTGCCACGCATGCCGCTGCGGCGCCACGTCTTGATGCGGCGAATGAGTGGGTTGAGCACGCGGTCCTGGCCGAAGACCTCGGCCTGCATGTTCGTGAGCAGGTCACGGAAGGCGGGTTCGCCGCCGGGGCCTTCAAACCAAGTGGCCGTGCGGTTCAAGCGGGCCATCATGTAGGCCTGCGCGTCGCTTACCGTGATGGTGCTGAGGTGCTTGGGGTTGTGACCGCTGAACCAGAGGATGAGACGGTTTGAGATGCCCAAGATGGAAGCGGGCATGGCGATGGGCGGGTTGTAGAAGAGGCGGCGCATTTTGATGAGGAAACGGATGGTGTCGTCGCTCATGTTCACACCGTAGGTTTCAAGCCACTGGCCGTCGGCCTTGCGGCGGGTGATCTGAAAGGCTTCCTCTTCAGAGACTTCAGGCACCGTCACCGGTTCCAGACGGCGTTCGGATGCGGCGTCGCCGCCGGTCCATACGTGGTATTCACCCTGGGTGGTTTTCGCTAGCAGCATGAAACCCGGGTCTTTACGCACTTCGAGCTCGTCCAACGGATTGCGGAAGCCCGTGGCGTCCAGGGGCTTCTTCAGGGTCTGTCGCACCAACTCAGGATAAGTGGCCACTTCGTCCAAGACGAAAATGGTGCGGCGGCCGATGCGGCGGTCGTAGGCGTCGGTGCGGTGGAATTCGGCGTGGGCGGCCTGGAAGAGGCCTGTAAGCACGTTTTGCATGCGAGTGTCCGCATTGGGCCAGGCGCCGCCTTCCGGCGTGGGGTCAGCGGCGAGGAGTTCCATGCTCACTTTCACGATGTCGACTTCACCGCTAACGAGCGCATCCCACATGAGTTGGAAAGGTGCTGGTTCGGTGGTGGCATCCGCCGAGCGTGGAGCGCCGTAAAGTGGCGTGCCATTGGGGGTGAGGCCGAGGATTTTCTTCATTTCGTCGGGTATGATGCCAAAGCTCGTCATGGCCACGAGAGGCATGGTGCCGAAGGATTTGCCAACGCCGGCTTCGCCCCGTTCCACAGCGTTGGGATATTCGGTTTTGCCGAAGACGCGCAGGGTTTCAGCGAGGATGCCCCTCGTGCGTGCCGTGAAGTCGCTGGTGACACGGCGGAGGGCTTCCGCGGTGA
>CAYHWW010000192.1:0-6088 GCA_964360145.1 uncultured Oligoflexia bacterium
ATGCGCCCGGCGGGATCATCCCACAGTCTTTTTTCTTTTCAGCAGCGATACTCGAAGCAGACAGAACAAGGGCTAAGATCGGAACTAGAGATTTTCGGGAATGTTTATGCACCTACTCAGTCTATAGGCGATTTTTTAGACCGTCAAAACAGGACATATTTGTTATTCCACGCGATGTAGAGATCCAGATGCGCTTGCAGTTATTGTTCAACAGGCCCTTAGCCTGTGCGTCGGCCTTTTTTGCGGGATTTAATTTCCTCCAAGAGCTCCATGGCCTCGGCAAAATCCGGCTTCAGCTCAATGGCCCGCTCCAGGTTCTGACAGGCCTCTTCTTTGCGGGCCCGCAGGAGCAACAGACGCCCCAGCTGGAAGTGCATGCGCTCACTCAAGCTGCAGTGGACGAGACCATCCTGAAGGGACTGAATGGCCTTGTCCAAGGAGCGGACATGTTCAAACATCGTGGCCATCAACAAATATGACGCCTCGTGGTTGGGATGGGCCCTGAGGCCCTGCTTCAAACTTTGGATGGCCTGCTCCGCGGTTTCGCCATTATCGGGGTCCCGGCTAAACAGCGCCTGGGCCAAACCGCAGGCTGCTTCCGCCGAGGCTGGCAACAGCTTCAGCGCCTTGCGATAGGCCGCCTCCGCATCCTTGTAAGCCTGCCGCGCCATGGCGGCTTCCGCCGCGGTGATATCGGTGACGAACTCCAACCCCACCTTCGCCTTGTCCAGCACTTCGCCCACCTTGCTGCGCAGGTCTTTGATGCGCACGGGCTTCAAGAGGTAGTGATCGACCTCCTGCTCGATGGCCTGCTGAATTTTAATACGCTCGATGGAGGCCTGGGACGTGATCATGATGAATGGCATCTCGTGCAAATCTGAATCATTGCGGATGCGCTTCAAGAGGTCGATGCCCGCCATGCGAGGCATTTCCCAATCACTCAGGATGAAGGCAAGCTCGTGGGCGTGGGCTTTCGCCAGCGCGAACCCCTGCTCGCCGTCAGACGCGAAAAGCACACGCTTGTAGCCCATCTCTTTCAAATACTCGCCCATGGTGTCCCGCACGGCGGCGTCGTCATCGACCACCAACACCAGGTCCCGGCTCTCCATCTGTCGGGCAGCGCTGAGGCTGGGGAGCAAGGCCTCGATCTTCTCTTTCAACACGCGGGAGCGGAAGGGCTTGATGATGTAAGCGTCCACATGGGCGGCGGCGGCGGTCTCGACCTTGTGGCGCTCTTTGCTCACGGGGCTGGTCACGATGATGAAGGGCGTGTGGCGATACTTGTCGAGTTGCCTCATGTTTTGCAGCAGCTCCATGCCGTTCATGCCGGGCATGTCCCAATCGCTGATGACGAGATCGATGTGCTCATCCTTCAGGATGCTGAGAGCGGTGTCGCCGCCGGCAGCCTCGCGATAGTCAGTGAAGCCGAAAGAGATGAGGTACTCGATGAGGGATTTGCGCACGTCGGTGTCGTCGTCCACCACCAACACGCGGATGCGATCCACTTCGCCTTTGATTTTTTTAGCCATGGGGCAACCTCACCGTGAAGAGCGCGCCCTTGCCGGGGCTTGAAACCACGGTGATGGTGCCGCCGTGGGACTCAATAATTTTCTTTGAAATAGCGAGCCCCAGGCCGCTGCCTTTGTCGCCCTTTGTCGTGAACGCATAATCGAAAACGCGGGGGAGCACGTCAGGGGCGATGCCGGGGCCGGTGTCCTTCACCCAAGCCACCACCTCATTGCCCTCCACTTTGGTGCCTGCCTCGATGGTGCCGTTTTTTCCGATGGCATCCATGGCGTTGATGAGGAGGTTGACGAAGACCTGGCCGATTTCCACCGTGCGCCCCTGGATGGGGGGCACCGCGGCGAGCTTGTTGTCGAGGGTGATCGTGCGGGTCACTAGATCATGGTGCACCAAAGTGAGGGCCCCTGTCAGCACTTTGGCGATGTCCAAGGGGGCCGTGGGGGTCTCCCGCTTCGAGAAAGACTGGAGGTTCTGCACGATGACCGATGCATTTTCGGCGGCCTGCATGATGACCTCCAGGGACTCCTTCACTGCTTTCAAGTCCTGGGACCCCAGGGCAATGTCCGCCTTGCCCACGATGCGCTGCAATATATTGCCGAACTCATGGCCCACACCCCGGGCCACCTGGCCAATGGCGGCCAAGCGCTCGGACTGCACCAGCTGGGCCTGGGCCCGCTCGAGGGCCCGCAAGCGGTTCCAGGCCGCCGTCATATGGCGGGCCTTTTGAATGATCTCCCCCATGGTGAAGGGCTTATTCAAGTAATCCCATTGATCCTTCACCGCGGCGCCGAAGATCTGGTCGATGTCCTGAACGCTGCGGTCCTGGTAGGCGGTGACGATGGTGGCTTGCAGATCAGGGTCCATTTTGAAGAGTCGCTGAAGGGTCTGAATACCGTCCATGCCCCCCTCCATCTTGACGTCAAAAAACCCGCCCGCGATGCGGCGGCCCGCCTTGAGCTCGGCCTCCATGAGGGCCACGGCCTCCTCACCGCTGAAGGCCTTGAGCACTTCAAATTTCGCGGGGGCGACGACGGGGGCCGCGGTGGCGCTGCCCCGCGAGCTTTTCCGCGCGGGGGCCGCGGCCTGGGGGCTCAAGAAGCCCGCATAGGCCTCCACGATGTCTTTCTCGTCATCGACGACGAGGAGTCGCAGATTTTCCGTGTTGGGATCAAGCGTTGCCATTCACGACCTCCGGCAGATCTATGAGGAATACAGTGGCGACACCGGGCTCGCTGGACTCGAGCGTGATGTCTCCCTCTGAGGCGCGGATGAAGCGACGGGCGATGGAAAGCCCCAGGCCCGTGCCCTCCTCCGATGGTTTCGTGGTGAAACTGGGTTCGAAGATGCGGCTTTGGTCCGCGACGGCAATGCCCGGGCCGTTATCCCCCACGCGAAGGAAGATGCGGGCCACGCCGTCCGGCCCCGTCCCTCTCTGGGTCTCGATCCACACCCGGGCGGGTTCTCCGTGGGGCAGCTTGTCCGCCCGGGCTTCGTCCATGGCCTGCATGGAGTTGCGCAGAAGATTTGAAAGCACCTGAATGAGCTCATCGCGGTCGGAGACAACCTTCGGGGCGCCGCCACAAAAGCGGGTCTCAAGGCTGATGCGATGCTTGCGCAGCACATCGGCCATGGTGGCGGCGCCATCAGCGGCGACGCCATTGATATCCACGGGCTTGCGATCCGCGGACACGCGGGTGAGGGAGCGCATGCCATTGACGATGCGGTTGATGCGGCCTGACTCTGAAAGCAAGAAATCCACATCGTTATTGAGGCCCGCACGGTGGGCGCCCAGATCCCGGGCAATGGACTCGAGGTTGCCGAGATCTTCTTCGAGCAGAGTTTTCGCCGGGTCCACGGTGCTGGGCTTGGAAAGGGCCTCCACCATGGCCGCGGGGCCACCAGAGAGCAAGGCTTCGCGCCAGGCAACGAGGATGTCGCCCAGGAGCTGAAAGTCCTGCTGCTCTTCCGCCCGGGCCCCCTCCCGCATGCGCTCCAGGCGAGCGGCGATGTTCGTGAGGGGGTTGAGCACCTCGTGGGCGGCGCGGCCCGCCACTTCACCGACGGAGGCCAGCCGCGTGGTGCGCACCAGGGCCTCTTGTGCTTCTTTGATGGCGACGTTCTGCGACTCAAGCTGTGCGGTGCGATCTGCTACTTTTTGTTCGAGAGTATGGCTGTATTCCAAGATCTCTTCCCGGGACGCCCTGAGCTTATCCGTCATGGTGTTGAATGATTTCGCAAGCCCCGCGATCTCGTCGTGGGATTTCACCTGCACCAAGGCCCCCAGATCGCCACCGGCCACCTTTTGCGTCGCGTCAACAAGGCGACTCAATGGTTCCGTGAGGGAATGAGAGAAAAAAAGCGACACCAGAAACGCGGAAGTGATGACGATGGCCGCGTAAATAAGGGATTTCTGGATCAGCGTGCGGGCCGCGGCAAAGGCCTCGCTGCGTTCGATGCGGGAAACCACGGACACCGCGGCGAGCCCCAGGCGGTGATAGGCCCCCACGAACTCACGCCCGCCATGGGAATACTCCACCACTTCCGAACGCACCTTGCTCGCAGAGGCCCGACTGACCAGTGGATCGTCGCTCAACAACGCATCGCCGCGCACCAGGGATTGATCGGAATGGGCCAGCGCATGCCCCTCGGAATCCACGGCGTAGACCTGGGCGATGCCCGCGGCCGCGAAACTCGCCAGCACTGAATCGAGGCGCACCGCGGCCATGATCACCTGAGGCAGGGCGACGGAATTTTTCTCCTTCACCGCCATGGCGATGATCCACACCGGCGCGGTTGCTTCGTCAGGTGTCGTGATGTTGCGCACCCAGACGCTCTGGCTCGCCAGGCGCTCCAGCGGCACCGGGCACTTTGCCTCCAGCTCCTTGGCGAAGGTCTCGTCGCGGCCCGCGGCCTTGATGACATCGGGCCAAGCCCGGGAGGAAAGAAGCCGCGGGGGAGAACCCGCCTCCATGGCGGGTTCCACGAGCCCGACCCAGAGCAGATCTGTTTCATTGGCCGCGAAATCATCCAAAGAGCGCTGGGCGGCGGGGTCCTGGCCCGCACGACGGGCCAACAGCGCGAAGAGCCGCATCTTATCCAGGGTCTTGCTCAGATTGGCTTCCAGATCCGCGCCCAGAGTACGCACGTTGGTCTCCGCCAACTCGTACACGAGCAGCGTCTTGTCCTCGCGGAAAATCTTGGCCGCGAGGGCGAGATAAAAAGCCACCGCGGCAATGACCACCGCGCTGAGCATGAGCAGGATTTTGTAGCGGATGGGGAATATCCAAGCCGTCATGACGCGGTCATCCCCCCTGATTTTTCGTGCACCATTCATCATTTCACGCTCGGGCTACACTTGGCGCTGGGCATTTTTTTCCGCCCCCGGGAGGTACACCGGCCCGGCAACCCGGCACATGCGCACCAGCGTAAATAAAAAATGTTTTCGATATTATATCTCAATGACAGTGGAGGGCTTCCCGTAAGGAAATGACTGCGATTTCTGACACCCAGGATGACCGCAAGACGGGGCTCAAACGGCTCTGGCTTCCGGCAGTGCTCTGTCTCGCGCTGCTTGGCCTGGAGACCTGCGCCCTGTTCTACGGTTTGGGCCAAAGCCCCGGCGTCGGTCGCGCCGGGCGCCCGCCGGTGGCCCTCCTCATCGAAGGTGCCGGCGAAGTGCGCAGCAAGGAAGCGGGGGTTCTCGCTTGGCGTGCGGCGGTGAGCGGCGATCGCTATTTCGAGCGCGACACCATCGCGACCATGGCGAGCTCCAACGCTACGGTGCAGTTCACCGACGGCTCTCTCATGGAAGTGGAAGCAGGGAGCCTGGTTGTGCTGGAGAAAGCCCCGGGCCCCGGCTCACCACTTGAGCTCAAACTTTCCGACGGCGCCTTCATTCGGCGCAAGGCGGGCAAAGGCACTGTCATCGTGAAGAGCGGTGGCCAGAAGGTGACCCTCGAAGACAAGGGCGGCAACGCCGTGTTCCGTCTGCGTGCGCCGACCAACAGCAGCGAAGGGCTTGAGCTCACCGTGGAGTCCGGCGTTTTGAGCGTGGATGGCCGCGAAGACGTGGGCCCCTCGGAGCGGGCGCGCCTCAAGGCCGGCGGCTTGATGGAGCGTGAGCCGCGGGACCCCCTCAACCCCGTGCGCTTAGCCCCGCCCAAACTCAAACGGCCCCGCGTCCGCATGGAAACCCGACATACCGTGGGCTCTGCGGATGTCATGCGCGTTTCCGCCGTGGGCAAACCCGCCGCTCCCAGGGTCACCGCGGAGCTGGAGTGGGAGTCCGTGTCTGATGCTAAATCCTATCGTCTGCAGATCGCCCACGATGAAGTTTTCCAAAACCTCATTCTGGATCAAGAAATCGATGCCACTTCCTACCTTTACGAAACCGTGGCGGAACCTGGGGCGCGCACTCTCTACTTCCGCGCCGCCAGCCGCAACAGCGGCGGTGAACTGGGCGACTTCGGCCCCGGAGAGAGTTTTGAAATTCCCGCGGCGCCCGTTCCTCCACCGGCGCCTGCTCCGCCGCCGCCGCCGCCAAAAATCGCGCCCCGGGTGTCCC
>CAYHWW010000193.1:0-6074 GCA_964360145.1 uncultured Oligoflexia bacterium
AAAACGCGCTTGAAGTGGTAGAGGGGGCCCGCCGTGCGGTGTGAATACACCAGGCCCAGCAGCGAGATGAGGACGAGAAAGAACAGGTTGCCCGCCACGAGGTAACCGATGATCTGGTACAGCTCGCTGTAGAGCTGTTGTTTGGCCTCGTCGGTCATGGGGGAGAGCTCCACGAGCAAGGCGTAGTTCTCTTTGACGAAGAAATAAAACGTCGCGGAGTTGGCCAGCATGAGCACCAGCCCCGTGCTGCTGAGCCAGAAAATATATTTCAACTGGTAGCGCACGTTGATGAGGATGTTTTTCACCGAGCGGTTGGACTTGCCGCCCTTCGTGTTCATATCGTCGGACATGCGGGGCACCCCTGTTTTTTACATTCTTGGGCTTTGAGAATTTTCGTGTTTTGCCCCGTTTCGAGGCGAGCGGTGAGAATCATGATGTTCGATGAGATTTTGATCCGCTTGGCCGTGTCCGTGGCGGAAAGCCTATTCAACGCTTTTTGATTGGCATCCAGCAGCTGGGTGCTTCTACCCCACTGAGCGTCCGCGGCCTGGATCTCGTCGGCGATGCTTGCGCAGTCGGCGTTTGTCATCGTGGGGGTGGTTGCCGCCATGCAGCACATAAAAAAGAAGAGAAGAAAGTTTTTCATGTCTCAATAGCTAGTCTAGAATAGTTTAGTGATTAGGGAATAGGAATTTCCATTGCGACATGCGTCACACCAAGGATGGCCGTTGACCACAATACGATTGATGCCACGATTGACGGCGCTCAAACGGATCCCTTTGATCATGGGCCTCTGCCTCCTCTCTCCGTCCGCATGGGCTCTTCCGTCCGCCGCGGAAAAAGTGGAGCGGCTCACGCTCGATAAAGCGCTGGCCCGCGCCATGCAGAACAACCCCACCATGGCCAGCGCCAGATTCACGGTGGAACTGGCGGATATCTCCTACCAGAATGCGTGGGAGACCATGTTTCTACCGCGCTTCACCATGGGGGTGGTAGCCGCGGCGCCCTACACCATTGCTCAGCTGCCACGGTCCAATGCCCGGCAAGGGGGATCCACGGGCACCGTCGACCCCGGCGGGTTGAGGGACAAAGGCACAATGGCTGGCCAGCCCTATGTGGCCATGGGGGAATACACGCTCTTCAACTTCGGTCGGGACAAGGATGTTTACGAGATCAACCGTTTGGCGGTGGCTCGCGCGCGCCAGGTGATCAAAGAGGCTGAGCGCTTCGTGCGCTTCGACGTCATCATCAAGTTCTACGCCTTGAAAACCCAGCAAGAGCTTTTCGATGTGGCCGAACGCTCCGTGCAGCAGGCCCAGGCCATCCATGATCTTTTCAAGAGTCGACAGGCGTTGGGCAAGGCCACGGCCCGGGATCTTTCCTCCGCGGAGGTCGACCTGCTTACGGCGAAGAACGTGTTAGTGCAGCAGGAGAGTAGCTCCAACCAGGCGCTGTGGGCCCTCAATATGGCGGTCGGCGATAAAGTGAACAGCAAGTACAGGGCTGAGGGGGACATCAAGTATTCAAAGCTCCGCACGCCTCTTGAGGAATTGCTTCGCCTGTATAAAGACAATGCCCCCGCCGTGCGGGATGCCCGCCTCACCCACGAGGTGCGTCAAATCAGCTTAAGGCTTGCGGAGAAAAACAGCCTGCCCCTGCCCACGGTGACTTTCTCGGGCATCACCGTGGGGCAAAACTATGGGGCGAAGGGCACGACACCGGTGCGCACCACCACGGCGGGCACGGAGTCTGGCAACATCAATGTGGGCGCGAGCTTGAGCTTCAGTGTTCCCCTCACCGGTGACGGCGGGCTCTTTGGCAGCCGCACGAGACGGGCCGCGGAGATCGCCCTCGAATCCGCGGAAAATGATTTGCGGGTGGCCGCTAATACCACGGAAGTTCTCATCCGCACCTCTTACCAGCTGCTGCAGCAGTATCTCTCGCAGATCGAGATCTTCGAGAAAATCTTCAAACAAACCTCCGTGGTGTTCGAGTCTTCCATGAAAATGCTTTCTGGCGGCAGCAGCACCAATCGATTGGACACCAGGGACGCCATCGCGCAGCTGCGTTCCGCCGAGCAGAATCTCACCAACGCCATCCTCAATTACTACTCCATCAAACTAGAGCTGGCCAAGGCCGTGGGCATCGACAAGTTCCCGGAGGATGACGAATGAGCCGTCTTACACTCAGACTCATTTGGATTCTCCTCATGCCCGCCGCGGCCTTTGCCGCCGTGGGCAAGCCCGCCACCAGCATCCCCATCACCGATGGCCAGGCCCATGTGGTGGGAGGGGGCCGTAAGTGGTTTGGCTCCGTGGAGACATTCACGGATCTGGGTTTTCACGGCATGAAGGCCGGTGGTTTGGGTTTTGGTCGGCAGTTGGGGCACTTTTTCGTGGATCTCCGCTATCGCTTCATCGCCGCGCCCTATCCCTCCGTGAAGGTGTACCAGCAGGGCGTCACCGCGGGCACGCCACTGGAGGGCGGCGCTGAAATCGCCCGGGACCGTGGCGCCGACGAGCAGAGCCTTCATCTGGTGGGCCCCGGCATTGGTTTTCATTACCGCCTGTTCAAGAGCGATAAATTCGTGGAGATGGGGCGTTTCGGCCTCAACTACGCACGCTATCACGATGTTCGCGGCGGCAATGACTATCATGGCGGCATCGCGAACTTCCAGGCGGCCTTGGGCATCGTCACGGGGAACTTCATCATCGCCCCCGGGCTTTCCTGGAATCTTGGCGCGGTGCAGAGAACATCCAACAATTCCGGCTCCACTGATGAGCGCCTCAAACACCGCTACTTACCCGTGCAGTGGTGGGCAGCGGAAGTGAACGCATACCTATGGCTCTTCTAGCGATCGTCCGTCCGCTGTTGGTGTTGGCTTTGCTGGTTCAGGCAGCTTGGGCCGCGGCGCCCGAGGCCACTCTGCGCTGGCATGTCATCGAGGGGGCAGTCACTTACAGAGTGCAGGTGTCCCGGGATGAGAAAATGGGGGATGTCGTTCTCGACTTGCGGCTGGATGCGGACCCCAACGTGGGGATGCAGAGCCATCGTTTCAGTGACCTCAAGGCAGGCAGCTATTTTGGTTTCGTGGACGGTTATTCTTTGGAGGGGGTATTTGTGGGCCGTGTGGCCACCATTCCCCTCGTTGTCGGCGCGCCAGTGACGATTAGCGGCAGTCGCCATGGGCTGGCGCCGCCTCATCCCCTGAGGCCCCGCCCTGGGGCCCAGTTTCTGCTCAAAGAGAAAATCCATTTTTTGTGGAGCAAGGTGAAAGAGGCGGACAGCTATCGTTTCCGCATTGTGGCCGAAGCTGACCCCCAGCAGGACCTCTGGGTTGTGGAGATGAAAGAAAACGCCCTCAGTGTCATCGACGTACCTCCCTCATCCTATCGCTATCTGCAACCGGGGCGCTATCGATGGATGGTGGCATGCCTCTCAGGACCATCAGATGTGGGCGGTATCGCTGGCGATGAGGCGGTGACGGACTTCGAGGTCGTGGAGTCCCTCTCTTTTGCCAACGGAACGAGCCGCGGTGGGGTCCGCCTCAGACTCACGGGTGCCATGGGCCCCTATGTGGTTTCCAGTTCTTCTGGCGTGGTCCACAGTGAGTCGGAAGACCGGGGGCTGGCGCCGGGGGCGGCGATGGATGCCACCGCCTGGCTCGGGGGTGGATGGGGCGTGCAGCTCATGGCAGGTTTACGCTCCGTGCCCAACGTGGGGGGTGGCAAGGAGACCCGCACTCCCCGGGAAGCCCACCTGCGAGCGGTGCAGCGCCGAGCCGTCGCTGTTTCAGCGGTGGACCAAGGGGTGGAGCTGGGGTGGTTTCGGGAGCTTTTCTTTGGCCTGGGCTTGCGTGAGATCCTCCAGATCGACGGGGGTTCCACGGTGCGGGACCCCACCTTGCGGGGGGTAGGGTTTGGCTTTGAGGTTCAAAAGCGCTCAAGCGTACATTGGGGTTGGCACTTCAGGGCGGATGATTTCATCCCGTTCCAGGTGAACTCCGATGTGGCGGCAGACCTTGCGGTGGTGAACTTTCTTAACCTCGGGGCGGAGCTGCAGTGGGAGCACTACTTCACCCCGGATGCCTGGGTGGGGGTGGGGCCCCGGGCCCACTACTCGAAGAACCGCTACGACCAAGCCCTCGGGCGCACCGCCACGCGGAATTTCGGAGCGGAACTGACGTTGAGCCTGGGGTTTCTATTTTAAATATCATCCATTTATAGTCGACCACCGTGCTCGCCCTATGATAAGGGGCCCCGTATGCAACAGGCGTGGCTGAGGTCCTTCTTTTTGGCGGTGGCGTCGTTGGCCGTCGCATTCATTTCCGGTTGCGGCATGAACCGCGAGCACCCCGCTCCGCGCACCGTGGTCGTGCAGCAAAAAGATGAGTTCGCGGAGGCCTTGCGCTCTAGCCCCGCCAGTGGCGCCCTTACTATGCCTTCCCCGGCGCTGGGTCCTGCCGATGCGGAGAGCGCGGTCTGTGCCTTCCAGAGCGGAGGCCCCCGGGTGTTGGACGAGGCCGTCTCCATGCGGGACGCCTCCGTTGATGGCACTCCCTTCTTTGACCGCTGCCTGGCCTACTTCGCCTGCAGTGCCCACGGGGCTCAGCAGCAGGCGTTGATGGCGGCTCAGGGTCGCCCCTTCCGCATTTCCTTCGTGGACTTCCCCTCCCTGCCCGGGGCCACCCAGGTCAATGGCCGCTGGCCCCTGGGCTTATACCTCGTGGGTGAAGACCGTGTGTACATTCAGCAGCGTGTGGCTTCTGGCTGGTCCACTTTGGAGGCTTGCGGCGCCCTCATCCATGAGCTTTATCATTTCAATGACCGCGGCGTGGATCATGAGGGTGAGAGTCTGGAAGTCGAGTTCCCCGCCCATCACTTGCAGCAATGGTTCTTGATCGAAGCCCGCCAAGCCTGGATGGATGCGGCCTCCGTGCCTGAAAACCGCCGCAATGGGGTGCCCGGCGTGGAGAGCACCCGCTGGACCCGGGGGGCTTTGGCCCAAGGCATCTTGAGCTATTATGGTTTGGCCTCTTGGAGTGAATCCCGCTTAAGCAGTTTTCTCAGCCAGTTTGACCCTTTCCCCGGCGAATCCTCGGAAATCCTGTTGAGCGGCAACCCGTAAAAAGCTAAGGTCCTCCCTGGAGGGTTGGCTTATGTTTGGTTTGTCCGGAGAACATCTCCTCATTTTGGCTGGTATTCTTCTTGTGTTCGGGCCACGGCGTCTGCCGGAGCTGGGCGCATCCATCGGCAAGGCGATGCGCAACTTCAAAGAGGGTTTCAGCAACCCTCCGACCATGGCTCAGGTGGAACAGCAGGAGCCCGCTCCGCTGGCCCCCGTTACCCAGCTGAAAGCACCTGAAACTGTTGCGAAAACCGTGTCTAGCACTGTTCCCGAGCAGACCCCATCGGCATGAGTGAAGGCGAAAATTTCGATATCAGGCCATCCGATGAAAACACGGGGGAAGTGAGGGTCCCTGATGTTGTCTCTGAGAGCGTGCCTCCTCCGCTGCCCGCGCTGCACTATGCGCCTTATGGTACGCGCTTCGCCGCTTTTTTCACCGACGGCGTGCTTGAAGCGGTGCTGCAAGCCGCATTGAGCGTGGCACTGGGCGCTTTAGCCGCCGCTTTTTTGCGAGGTGCGGGATGGGGGGCCAGTGAGGGCTTCATGAGTCTTACCGCGGGCAGCATCGCCAATGCCTATGGCCTTCTCTGGTGGGGTTGTGGCGCCTTCAACCGCATCGTCATTCAATGGTACTTCGGCGGCACCGTGGGTAAACTGATTTTCGGGTTGCGAGTGGCCGAGCTGGGTGGCGGTGAGCTGCGCTTCTGGACCAACCTCAAACGATATTTGTTGGGATGGACGTCGGCATTGCCCATGGGCCTGGGCTACCTCGCGCCGCTGTGGACGGCGCGCAAGCAGGCGTTCCATGACATCCTAGCGCGGACCATAGTACTGGAGCGTCAGTAGGCTCGGTAGTAGGCTCGGTATTTTGCCGCCTAGCTTCGTTGCTCCTCCTCGTGGCTCCACGCGACGGGCATGAGCCCGTCTTGGTCGCTCACTCGTCGTCG
>CAYHWW010000194.1:0-6069 GCA_964360145.1 uncultured Oligoflexia bacterium
GCGCTCATGGCTGAGACCGTCATCGTAAAATCCAGTGAGCTTGATCGTGCCCTGGGGCCCGTCATGCTCTGGGGCTTGGGTGTGGGTTACGTCATTTCCGGCGAGTATTTCGGATGGAACCTGGGGCTGCCCGTGGGCGGAACACTGGGTCTCCTCGTGGCGGCCCTGATCGTTTCCGTCATGGCCATCACCTTCGTCTTCAGTTACGCCGAGCTGGCCTGCGCCATGCCTCGCGCGGGGGGCGTCTTCGTTTATGCCTCCAGGGGCCTGGGCCCGGCCTGGGGATTCCTGGGCGGCGCGGCCCAGATCGTGGAATTCGTCTTCGCGCCCCCGGCCATCGCCGCGGCCATTGGCGCCTATTTCGTCACCTATTTCCCCGGCACGGATGCAAAAGTTTTCGCCGTGGCGGCCTATGTTCTTTTCACCGCGCTCAATATCTGGGGCGTGCGCCAATCCGCGATCTTTGAATTGGTGATCACGATCCTAGCCGTGGTCGAACTCCTCATCTTCGCGGGCGTCACGGCCCCGCACTTTCAGTATGCCAACCTCACCCGGGATGCCCTCCCCAACGGTTGGGGCGGCGTCTTTGCGGCCTTGCCCTTCGCTATCTGGTTTTATCTAGCCATTGAGGGCGTAGCCAACGTGGCGGAAGAAGCCAAAAATCCCCAGAAGGACATCGTAAGGGGGTTCGGCTCCGCCATCATCACCCTCGTAGTTCTGGCACTCCTGACCCTCGTCTGCGCCGTGGGCGTGGATGGATGGCAGGCCGTCGTCTTCAGGCCCGGCGAGACCACCCCATTGGACACGCCGCTGCCCTTGGCTTTCGGCAAGGTGGTGGGGGAAGGCCATGCCCTTTTCCACATGCTCGTGACCGTGGGCCTCTTTGGGCTCGTGGCCAGCTTCAATGGCATTGTACTCGTGGCCGGAAGGGCCATCATGGAGTTTGGCCGGGTCGGCTATGCACCCCGGTGGGTGGGGCACACGCTGAAGAACCGCAAAACCCCCGCGCCGGCACTGGCCATCAATCTGGTTGTGGGCATTGCAGCCCTCATGACGGGTAAAACCGGTGAGATCATCACGCTCTCTGTCTTCGGGGCCATGACTCTCTATGCTATTTCCATGGTGACGCACATCGCGCTGCGTCGTAAGGAGCCCGAACTCAAGCGCCCCTTCATGACTCCTTGGTACCCGTGGCTTCCCATCACGGCCCTGGCCCTTTCCCTGCTCTGTCTCGGCTCCATGGTTTGGTACTATCCCGCCATCGCGGCGGTGTACGTGGCGATCCTCGCTGCCGGTTGTGGCTGGTACATTTTTTCCGTGCCGAAAGAGCGAAAAAAGGCTCATATTTAGCGCTCAAGGAGTCCACCCATGAGTCCCCACTCGCAAAAGGCCAATGAGGCTTTGGAAGCCGTCCGAAAATCAGAGCACCAGAAAGTTCGGGTCGCCGTCGCGGACATCGACGGGGTGCTGCGGGGCAAATATCTTCACAAAGATAAATTCATAGCCACCGCGGATGGTGGCTTGGGTTTTTGCAACGTGGTGTTTGGCTGGGATTGCGGCGACGCGGCCTACGACAATGGCACCTACACGGGCTGGCACACGGGTTATCCCGATGCCGTGGCAAAGCTCGATCTCACGACCTTTCGGAAAGTTCCCTGGAACCAGGACATGCCCTTTTTCCTGGGCGAATTCGTGGATTCCAAGGGTGATCCCCTCCCTATTTGCCCCCGTCAGCTGCTGCGCAAAATCGTTGCTCGTGCGACGAACCAAGGTCTCGTGCCCAAGTTCGGCATGGAGTTCGAATGGTTCAACTTTCGTGAGACGCCCCAGTCCTTGGCCGCCAAGAACTACATGAACCCCGAGCCCCTCACGCCGGGCATGTTCGGGTATTCCTTGGTGCGACAAACGCAGAATCAAGATTATTTCAACGCACTCATGGATGAAACGCGGCGTTTCGATATTCCAGTGGAAGGCCTCCACACGGAAACCGGGCCGGGCGTCTACGAAGCCGCCATTACGTATTCGGATGCTCTCGAGGCCGCGGACCGCGCCGTACTCTTCAAAAGCAGCGCCAAGGAAATTGGCTCCCGTTTTGGGATCATGCCGTCGTTCATGGCCAAGTGGAATGCGACCCTTCCGGGCTGCAGTGGCCACCTCCACCAGAGCCTGGTCGACGCCGAAAAGGGAACGAACCGTTTTTTTGACGACAAGGCCCCGCATAAAATGAGCGCCGAGTTCCGCTCTTACATCGCAGGTCAGTTGGCATGCCTGCCCGAGATTCTTCCTTTCTTTGCGCCCACGATCAACAGCTACAAGCGACTGGTTGACGGCTACTGGGCCCCCACGAAAGTCACCTGGGGTGTGGATAATAGAACCGTGGCCCTTCGTGTGATTCCTGGAAGCTCTAAGTCCACGCGCCTTGAAACCCGCGTGCCGGGATCAGACGTGAATCCCTACATTGCCATCGCGGGGGCGTTGGGCAGCGGCCTTTACGGCATGGAGCGCAAACTCGATCTCAAGCTCGCCGCCGTGCAAGGCAATGGTTATCAGCAGAAAGACGCTGAGCGGCTTCCCTCTTCACTTCAAGAGGCTGCTGACCGCATGGGAAATTCTAAAATCGCCAAAGAGATTTTCGGCGAAAAATTCGTGCAGCATTTTGCGGAGACCCGTTTCTGGGAGTGGAAAAAATGCCAAGAGGCCGTCACCAGCTGGGAACTCCAACGTTATTTTGAAATCATTTAGACAGACATAAGGGGAAACCACCATGGCAAAGAAGCGTGAATTCATCACTCGTCCCGGCGCAGTTTATCAGTACAACTATCCCACTCGCATTCGTTTCGGCGCAGGGGTCAGAAAAGAGCTGGCTCCCACGCTGCTGGCGCGGGACCTGAAAAAAGTGCTCATCGTCACCGATAAGGGCCTGGCCGCACTTCCTGTTTTCAAGGAATTCGTGAGTCAGCTCAAGACCTCCGGGCTTCAGATTTCTGTATTCTCAGGGGTACAAGGCAACCCGGTGAAATCCCAGGTCATGGACGGCGTGCGGGCGGCAAAGGCCCACGGCACCCAGGCCCTCGTGGCCGTGGGGGGCGGCGCTGCCGTGGACGTGGGCAAGGTCATCGCCCTCATGATGTATCACCCCGGTGATCTCTTCGATTACGAAGACGGCCGCCCCGGCGCTCCCCCCGTGGATAAAGAGATGCCCTTCATCGTTGGCATTCCCACCACGGCAGGAACGGGCAGTGAAGTGGGCCGCTCAAGCGTGGTTTCCGACGACCAGACCCATCGCAAAGTCATCATCTTCGACCCCAGGCTTCTTCCTCAACTCGTGCTGGCGGACCCGGAACTCACGCTGGGCCTACCGCCCCTCATGACCGCCGCCACCGGCATGGATGCGCTCACTCACCTCATCGAGTCCTATCTCGCGAAAGGTTTTCATCCCCTTGCGGATGGCATTGCGCTGGCGGGCATGAAGATGGTGGCTGACCATCTTCCGAACGCCGTGAAGTTCGCCAAAACCCACCCGGGCAAAGCCACCCCCGAACACCTCGAGGCCCGTGGCATGATGCTCAACGCGGCCATGATGGGCGCCATTTCTTTTCAGAAGGGATTGGGTGTGACCCACTCCTGCGCCCATGCCCTTTCCACCGTTTGTGATATGCACCACGGCACGGCCAACGGCATCATGTTGGATGTTTGCATGGAGTTCAACGCCAAGGCCGTTCCTGAGCGTTTCAAGGAAATGGCCCATGCCTTGCGCCTCCCTGGCGGTTCACCCAAGGCGTTCCTTTCCTGGATCCCGCGCTTCAAGAAAAAGCTCGGCATCCCCGTCAACCTCTCCGGCTCGGGCGTGACTCGGGAGCACTTATCCAAACTCTTGGACGTGGCGGAAAAAGACGGCTGCCATCCGTCAAATCCCGTGGCGGTCACCCGTAAGGATTTTGAAAAGCTCTTTCTAAAGGCCTTGGGAAAAAGGTGAACCATGGCCCAGCGCCTGCTTAAGATCGGGGTTTCCGCCTGCATCATGCATGCGGATCCGAGCCGCAACATCTTCAATGGAAAGCCCCTGCTCTATGCCGAGCAGTCCATGCTCCATTATATTTTGCGGGGGGGCGCCCTTCCATTCCTGATTCCCACCCGGCCTGCAGATACGGGAGCGGCACAGCTGCCGACGACGCCGGTTCCCACGGTGGAAGACATGCTCCGGGAGATGGATGGTCTCATCATGGTGGGCGGCGTGGACATGTCTCCTGCCAGCTATGATGAACAACCCCTCAAGCCTCAGTGGTCTGGTGATCCCATTCGCGATGCCTATGAGATGGAGCTGGTGAGAAAAGCCATGGAGATGGACAAGCCCGTATTGGGCATCTGCCGCGGGCACCAGGTCATCAACGTTACGCTGGGGGGGAGCCTCTACCAGGACATCACCCATCAGGTGCCCGGCACCCTGGTGCACCGGGACGCTAAAATCTACGACCAGAACTTTCATGAGGTGGGCTTGGAGCACGGCTCCGACCTCGCCCGAATTTATGCAGGGGTGAAATCCCGCCGGATCAACAGCGTTCACCATCAGGCTGTTAAAGATTTGGGGAAGCACTTGGTGGTGGAAGCGACGTCCACCACGGATGGGGTCATTGAGGCCCTCCGTTATGTACCTCCGGGCGGGAAAAAGGGGCCCTACGTTCGTGGCGTGCAATGGCACCCCGAATTTATGGTTGGAAGCGACGATGCGCTCATGTCCCCCTGGCCCCTTATTCAGGATTTTTTCAAAGCCATCAGCGAAAGGAACTAGTCCATGTTGAAAATCATCAATCCAGCAACCGGTGACGTCGTTCGAGACATCCCGTCGGACACCGCCGACTCTATCAAAGCTAAATATGAAGCCGCGGCCCGCGCACAAAAGGGATGGGCCGCCAGATCTGCCTCGGATCGCACGTCCATCATTGAAAGATTCGCTGAGCTTTTAGCGAGGGACATCGATGCGATGGCCCGAGACCAATCTTTGGAGACGGGAAAACCCATTTCCCAATCTAAAAACGAAATTCGCAATACACCGGGGCGGGTAAAGTTTTTCACCCAGAACTGGGTCAAGGCCCTAGAACCCGTTGTCCACCCGCCCGCCAGCGGCATGCAGGAAATCATCCGCTATGAACCCCTCGGCGTCGTGGCCAATATCTCGGCTTGGAACTACCCCTGGTTCGTGGGGACCAACGTCTTTATTCCCGCGCTCCTCACGGGCAATGCGGTGCTGTACAAACCATCTGAGTATTCTTCGCTCACTGGTTTGAACATTCAAAAACTTTTGCATGAAGCGGGCGTGCCCAAAGACGTGTTTCAAACCATCATCGGTGGCGGTGAGGCGGGAGCCTCTTTGCTGCAGCTCCCCATCAATGGCGTCTTTTTCACGGGCTCTTACGCCACGGGCGTGCGCATCGCCCAAGCCGCCGCTGCAAAGCTGATCAAAGTGCAGTTGGAACTTGGAGGGAAAGACCCCACGTATGTTTGCGAAGACGCGGATGCGAAGACCGCGGCAGAGGGGCTTGCCGACGGCGCCTTCTACAACAACGGGCAGAGCTGCTGTTCCGTGGAGCGCATTTACGTGCACGCCGCGGTCTACGATGCATTTCTCAAGCATTTTTTAGAGACGGTGAAGGGCTTTAAAATGGGCGACCCCATGGATGAGAAAACCTACTTGGGCCCCCTCGCCCGCCGACCCCAGATCGAAGTGCTGCAAGACCAAGTCAAGGATGCCCTCGACAAGGGCGCAAAGTTAGAATGCGGTGGGCATGCAGTGAAAGGCGTGGGTTGGTATTTTGAGCCCACTGTTTTTACGGGCGTGAACCACAAAATGAAACTCATGCGCGAGGAAAGTTTCGGGCCCCTCATCGGCATTCAAAAAGTTTCGAGCGATGCCGAAGCCTTAAGCCTCATGAACGACACCGACTACGGGCTCACGGCGGGCGTTTACACCAAAGACCGCGCCAGGGCTGAGAAGGTCATGTCAGAGTTGAATGCAGGCTCTGTGTACTGGAACTGCTGTGACCGCGTGAGCCCCAACCTGCCCTGGACGGG
>CAYHWW010000195.1:0-6037 GCA_964360145.1 uncultured Oligoflexia bacterium
TGGCCGATGAAGTGGCCCGCGGTGAGCTCACCGTGGCGCAGGCCTCCCAAGACGTACGGGCCCGCATCCCCGGCCTTGATCTACCCACTGAAAGCTATGACATTTTCATGGAGGCGGTGAGCGCCCGCGCCCGCATATTGCGAACTGAAATGGCGTCCATGGACGAGGCCCGCCACGCCACGCGAACTCGGGCACCCGTAGCCGCGGCCCTCCTCGATGACCCGTCCCTGCGCGGGGCCATGGATCAGGTCTTGGCGACCCTGAACCACTGGGACCAAAATGTGAGCGCCGCCGCGCTGGCACAATATCACGCCCACCGCGGCAGCGCCGACATCGTGGAGCCCGACGCCACGCCCCTGCCCGCCAACCGCGCCCAGTGCATCCCCCGAGCTGCCATGTACCGCCGGGTGTTGAACGCCTTGAAGGGCCTCAGGTCCCCGCAAGCTCCGTAAGCAGCGACAGCAACTCATCGCGGGAGAACGCCTTCAGACCCAAAGACGAGTCTTCAATCAAAGCCCCGGACAGCGCGATTTTCTTCTCGATGATTCTTGCGATGCGGTCTTCCACGGTGCCCGGGCACTGCAGCTTGAAGACCTGCACGCCGCGGGTTTGGCCGATGCGGTGCAAGCGATCGGTGGCTTGGTTCTCGCGGGCGGGGTTCCACCAGCGATCATAATGGATGCAGACGCTGGCGGAGGTGAGATCGATGCCGAGGCCGCCGGCCATGAGGGAGCACAAGAAAACGCGGCAGTCGGCATCGTCGCTGAACTTGGCCAGCTGACCACCGCGGTCCCGGGTGTCGCCGCGGAGTTCCGCGTATTGGATATCCTGCTTTTTCAGCCACTCTTTCATGAGGTCCAGCACGCCCAGGAACTGGGTGAAAACAACAACCTTGAGACCCGAGCCCAGCGCTTCCCGCACGATCTCCGCGAAGGTCTCCCATTTGCCGGAAAGCATGGGGTCCACTTGGGCAATGGGCGTCAACTCCGTGCGGGCGGTGATCTCTGGTAAACTCGGGTGGTCGCAGACCTGCTTGAGCTTGGTGAGCAGCGCCAGGATGCCGGTGTAGTCGATCTTCTTGCCCGCTTCTAGTTCCGTGCGCAGCTTCGCGGCCTCTTGGCCCCGCAGGTAATTATTGTAGGTCTGCCGCTGATGGGGGGTGAGCTCGCAGAGGCGCGTCTCTTCGGTTTTTTCCGGCAACTCCTTCAACACTTGGGATTTGGTGCGGCGAAGCAAGAATGGCGTGACGAGCTTCTTCACGACGTGGGCTTTTTCAGGGGGCAGCGCATCGCCCTTGGTGCCGTAGAGGCGCTTGAAGCGCTGCTGAGAACCTAAGTAGCCCGGCAGCAGGAACTCCATGGCCGACCAGAGATCAGTGGAGGAGTTCTCCACCGGGGTCCCCGTCATGGCGATGCGGAACTGGGCCTTCAGCGCCCGCGAGATGCGCGAGGTGCTGGTGTTGGCGTTTTTGATGGCCTGGGATTCATCCGCCACCGCCACATGCCAGACGCGTTTGCGCAGTTCTTCGTCTCGTTGCAGCACGCCGTAGGTGGTGATGACGACGTCGGTGCCGTGATCACGCAACTCACGCCCCGCGCCGTGGTAGATATGCCATTTCAGGCCCGTGTCGTATTTTTCGAGCTTCTGTTGCCAGGCTGCCACCACGGAGGTGGGCGCCACCACGATGCTGGGGTCCCGGGGGCGATACTTGGGGTGGCAATAGAGGCTTGAAAGAAACGCCAGGACCTGGTGGGTTTTACCCAAGCCCATGTCGTCGGCCAAGAACGCGGCGAGGCGCCTGTCATAGAGGCTCCAAAGCCAACTCAAGCCATTGCCCTGATAGTCCCTCAGGTCAAAACCATAGGGCACCACGGGCAGCTTGGGCGTGGTCTTCTTCTCAAAATTCTTTTTCCATTCATGGAACTCAATCCAGGACGGATCCACGACGAATTCGCTGGCGCCTAGTTCTAATGAGAGGCGGTACACGGCGATGGGGTGGAGGGGGTGCTCCGCTTCGTCTTCAAGGGAGGCCAGCGCCTCAAGGGGCTTGCCGCCGATATTTTCCAGCACGTTCATGCCGCTGCGGTTGATGTGTTTCGCGAGCACGGCCAGCGGGATCTCAAGCTTGTAGATCGTGTCGCCCCTCCAGACGTATTCGGAGCTGACCCGGCCCTCTTCCGCGAGCTGCTGAATTTCGTCGGAGTCGATGGAGACTTTGCCGCTGGTGAAGAGGAAACGCAGGGAGCGGGCGTTGCCCGACTTGCGGCCCACTTCAAAGCGTTTCAGCTTGAGGGAATCCGGGTGCAGCTTCACCTTCAGCGCGGGGTCGAGAACCACCCGGTCTTGGCTGGGGTCTGAGAGCATGCGACCCAGGAACTGCACAGCGGCCTGCCCCATGTAGGTGATGCGCTGGGCGTTCACCGTTTGCATGAAGGGGATGGATTCCGTGTAGGATTCCAAAATATAGCCACTGGTGGTGGACTTCCACTGCAGGGGCGCATCGATGCGCACGAGAATGCGGATGATCTCCAGGCGGTTCTTTTTCGAAACAGGGTCCACGTATTTCAACGCGGGCTCCAGCGAAACGCCGATGACGTTATCGTCCCGCCGGATGAAATGCACGTAGGTCACCGGTGTGGCGGCCACCGGCATGTTCTTGCGCACAGGCAGCACGGCAGCAGAGGGCGCCGCTGTGGCGGTGGCCTTCTCTTTGGTTTTTGGCGCGGCCTTATTGGAGGTGCCCGCTTCTTCGTCCAAGATGCCCGCACGCAGCAGGCTGCCCCGGGCCATCCACCAGATGACGAGGGCCGCGAGGTGTTCGCACTGGATGGTCCCACAGGAGCACTTGCTGCCCTGGATGCCGTCCCGGAAGAGCTTGAAGCTCGCGTCTTGGGGGTCCGTGGCTATGCCGCGCTTGGGCACGACCCGGCCCGTGACAAAGGGTTTGTGGTACTTCACCGCTGAGACGCGACCATCCCGGAATGCGAGGGTACCGGAAGCCCACGCCGCCGCGCCGAAGGATTTTCGGACCAGGTGCTGCAAAAGCATAAGGACTGTTTATAGCAGAGCGGACTCTTAGGAGCTACTCTTCCCTGCCACCGGAGTGGAAGCCGTGGAGCCTTTGCGGAGTTGAATGAAGTCCGTGAGGATTTCCAGGGACTCTTTAACCGCGGGTTGATCGAGGTATTTGGTCTCTTCCTCGGTGCCCCGGGCCCGGCGGCGGGGATTCTTGCCCTTGTTGTCCTTCTGCTTTTTGAGGGCGTCCGCTAGGCGGATGATGCCCCCTTTCTTCTCGCCATCCATCACTTCCTGACGGATCTTCTCGAATTCCTTATCTTTACTGGTGCGGGCAAGCGAGCTCGCCTTCAGGCTCTCCACTTCGTTGCGGGCCACGGGCAGCCAGGCTTGGTCCTTATCCGTGGACTGGGCCTCCCGGGAGACGAACGCGGATACGACTTTGGGGGGCAGCGAGTGGTCCAGTGCCTGCTCCCCGATGTCCTTGGTGGAGAAGGGGGAGGGGATGGGCACATCGGCGGATACCCCCCGGTGCTGGGTGGAGGCCCCCCCGGGGAGGAAGAACATCCCGGTTGTGACCTTGATGGCGCCCAGGTCCCGGGGCAGGTTGGACACGGCTTGGACGGTGCCTTTGCCGAAGGTCTTGTCGCCGCCTACGATGACCGCCCGGTGGTAGTCCTGCAGGGCGCCCGCCACGATCTCAGAGGCGGAGGCGGAAAGTCGGCTCGTCAGCACCACCATGGGGCCGCTGAAGCTCATGCCATCATCCTCGTCTGAGAGGATATCAAGGCTGTTCTTCGAATCTTGGGTGGCGACGACGTTGCCCCGGCGGATGAAAAGACCGGCGATGCGCACGGCTTCGCCCAGGAGCCCGCCGCCGTTTTTAGATAGATCGAGGATCATGCCGTCGGCGTGCTCTTTCTTCGCCTGCTCCACCAGCTTCAGCATGTCTTCGTAACAGGAGCGGGATCCCGCGCTCATGTCGCCGTAGAAGGAGGGCAGCTCCACCACGGCGATTTTGTAGGTGCGGTCGCCGGACTTCTTGTTGACCCAGCTGAGTTTCGCCATGTCTTCTTTGAGGCTGATGGTCTCGCGCTTCAGCGTCACCATGACGGTTTCGCTGAGCTCGCCGGTTTGGCGCAGCATGTTCAGCCGCACCACGGTGCCTTTTTTGCCGCGGATGAGCTTCACGACGTCTCTCAAGGGCGTGTCGATGACCGGTTCCATGGTGCCCGACTTGCCCTGGCCCACGGCGATGATCTTATCCTTGGGCTTCACCTCTTTGCTGCGCTCGGCAGCCCCGCCGGGGATCAGCGCTTCGACGGTGGTGTAGCCGTCATCCCAGCTGAGGCTGGTGCCGATGCCTTCCAGCGAGAGGCGCATGGAGATCTCGAAGTCTTCCAGCACGTCTTTCGAGAGATAACTCGAGTGCGCGTCGAGGGCTGAGGCGAAGGAGTCGAGGAACATGGAGTAGACGTCGTCGTCTTTCATCTCCAGGTTGCGCTTGGCGTTGAGCTCGTAGCGGTGGATGAGCTGCTTTTTCGCCTGGGGCAGCTTCATGTCGCTGGCCAGGTAGTTGGAGATCTGGAACTGAATAAACTTTTTTAGTTGTTCCGTGGATTCGGCGGCGGTCTTCGCGAAAGCCCGCTTCTGGGGGTCGATGGTGATCTCGGTCTTGGGGTCGAAGGCGAAGTCCTTGGCGGAGAGGATCTCGGCGGCTTCCTTGGCGGAGGCTTCCACTCGCTTGGTGAGGAGGCGCTGGGATTTGATGAGGGCATCGCACTGGCCAGAGGCCATGTTGGTGAAGACACCCTTCATGTCATTTTTGATCTCGTTCACATCCGTCTCGTAGAGGTAGATCTTCGAGGGATCCAGGCGCTTGATGTACTGCTCCGCCAGCGCGGACTCCAAAGCGCTGTCTGCTTTATGGACGGTGACATGGTGACTCAAGAACCCATGCATGATGGGGGGCAAGAGCCGACACTGAAGGCCGTCAGCGAAGGCCTGGCTGGTGAGGAGGAGACCGAAGAGGATGAAGGGCCCAAGGGGGGAAGTTTTCATAGACCCCCAGTTTAGCAGCAAATTCGCAACGAATCAGACGTTCTTCGTGGCGGCAGCTTCTGCTCGGGGGTCGCCATGTTCTTGAATGAGAGCGCGGAGTTTTTCTTGACGCGCTGCGGTGCGGACCATGGCCAGGAACTCTTCGATGGCGGCGATCTCGTCGTCCAGTTCGCCATTGGCAACGGCAAGGCTCGCCATCTCCTTGTGGTTTTGAGGGGTAGGGCCCGCTTCGTTCACTTTGAGTTTGTGACGGAGGCCCAGTTGGCGTTCAATGAGCAGCTGCTTTTTCCCACGGTCGAACATGGCTACATCCTAGATTACTTGACTTCTTTTGACAAGAAGGCCGGGTGTTTCCTTAAAAATTATTTTCACGACACATTGCAGTAGTGGAGCGTTCTACATAAAAGCTCAACCATGGAAAACGCCACGGAACTGAAGAAAAAGACCCTCGAAACCTTGGACACTGGGCTCCTCTCCGAACTGGAGCAGGCTGAAAAGAAAGAGTTGGCGTCTACTACCGAACCTGGCGTTACGACACAGCGCGCGGCTGAGCCCCGCGGCTTGGCCCTCTGGCGACTCTTCCCCTCTCAAATCAAGTACATCGTGGGCAACGAGGCTGCCGAGCGTTTCAGCTACTACGGCATGCGCGCCATCCTCGTGGTGTTCATGACCCAATACCTCTTGATGACGAAGAGTGACGCCACCTCGGCCTTCCACCTTTTTGTCAGTGCCTGCTACCTGCTGCCCGTGGTGGGCGCCTTCATCTCCGACCGCTACTGGGGCAAGTACAAGACCATCATGATTCTCTCTTCTGTGTACTGCCTGGGCCATGGGGCGCTGGCTCTTTGGGAGAACAAGATGGGCCTCTTCGTCGGCCTCACTTTGATTGCCATGGGCTGCGGCGGCATCAAGAGCTGCGTGTCCGCCCACGTGGGCGATCAATTCACCGCGAAGAACAAGC
>CAYHWW010000196.1:0-4046 GCA_964360145.1 uncultured Oligoflexia bacterium
TTGCCAGGCGGCTCGCCGCCTGGCAAGCCAGGGGGCAACTCCCCCTCGGGGGTGCGGAAGCGCAGTAAAATATCGGTGTTGCACGCACCGTGGTACCAGCTATCGGCGATGGTGAGTTTTTCCTTCACGGGCTGCAGGCTTTTGCCCAGGCGAGCCGCGGAAAGAGACCGCGCGAGACTCGTGCGGGCATAGGTACTCATGATCTCGAACTTCAGCGCTGCCCGATCGCCGTAGTAGCCCAACAGACGCCCCGACACCTCGATGCTATCCGGGTGGAGGTTCAAAACCCCGATGATGATGGTGCTCTCGTCCCAATACTTGTCTTCGGTTTTCACTGAGAATCCGGTCATACTCAAGTCATAGACCGAGAAAATCCGCCGCGTTTTGGACTCTTTGAATTGCTCGCCGGAGAGCAAAAAACGGGGATGCTTCCGCCGCTCGATGAGTCTCAAGCGCTGAGAGGCTTTGGCCTTCCTGGTCGTCGCCGTCACTGGGGATCTCCTATCCCGGTCCGGGCACTTGTGCCCGGTCCAAGGGCCCACCGCTACGTCTCTTACTATTGTAATCCTCCTCGAGGATTTTCCGGAAGTTTTTAGATGCAATGGAGAGGACGACTTCGGCCACCGTGGGGAAGGCCAGGGCCACGAGGGCGGGAAACCGGCTTTTCGCCCCTGGCAGCCTGCCCTCCGCATAGGCCAAAGTTTGCCCACCTCGGTCCCAGAGGTGCGTACTCATGACGAACCCCGTCATATCCCCGCGCACGATCTCGTAGCGGACCCCGTCCGAGTATTCAGCGGCTACCTTGACCCAGGAGTGCATGCGCAACCCCCCCGCCTCACCAATAATCTCAATGAGTTTCGTGGAGGAATCATAGGTCAGTTTCTTGATGGCAGCGGAAACACGGGGGTAGAGCTCATAATCCGTGAACCGGGGCCGCGCCAGGCGGAACGGCGCCCGCACCACCATGGCGTTGATAAAGGCGAAGTCGTCGCCCTTCCACTGGGCGCTGGTAACCACGTCTTGATCCTCAATCACCGCGGCACGGCTGCGGGGCTTTAGCAGCGTGTCAAAATCCGGCTTTTGGGGGGATGGCAGCAGTGCGATGACGAAAAGGAGGGCACCCTTTTTCACTCTCAGAGCATAGCACCTTGACAGCATATGGCGCACCCCTGTTAATGAACGATCAGTAGACCGTCGAGAAGGGGCCATCTGCTTCGTTGTCGGGTCCTCGCGGCTCCACGCGGCGTACAGGAGTACGCCTTGGTCGCCCGCTGCGGCCCTCCGCCTCGCATCTGGCCCCTTCTCGACGGTCTACAAAAACCAATCTCGATGATACACAAGGGTCACAATGACCGCGCCGCACCACACCGGAACCGATGACGCCCACGACGATATCCTCGGCTTCAACACCATAGCAAATAAGCTCACCTTCCTGCGAGTGGTGCTCGTTCCCGCCGTGGTGCTGTGCATGCTGAAAGACACCCCGCAGCTCAACCTCGCCGCCGCCATCCTCTTCGGCATCGCGGGCATCACCGATTACTTCGACGGCTACTACGCCCGCCAAAAAAAGGCCGTCACCATCATGGGTCAGCTCATGGACCCCCTGGCCGATAAGTTCCTGGTGGCCAGCGCCCTCATCATGCTGCAAGAATTGGGGCGCCTCCACCCCATCGTCGTCATCGTCCTCATCTGCCGGGAGTTCGCCATCACGGGGCTCAGGGCGCTGGCCAGCGCTGAAGGCATCATCATCCCCGCAAGCAAACTTGCTAAGTGGAAGACCACCACGCAGATGGCTGGCATCCCCATGATGATCTTGAAGGATGCACTTTTCGGCATCCCCTTGCTGGTCCCAGGCCAGATCCTGATCTATCTCTCGCTGCTCATCTCGGTGTGGTCGCTGAAGGACTACATCGTCGATTTCTTCCGCAATCTGCGGGAGATGCGGCGCCGCAAGAAGCTTGCGAAGCGGGCCGCGCGGGAGCAGTAGTGAGCATCGCATTTAGCGATATACATCTTTTCGGTGAGCCACTTTAACGATCATGATAACTAGGACGTCGTCATGAATTTCATACAAGATGCGACAGGCTCCAACACGAACACGATATCTTTCTTGAGCTGACAGCTTTTTACAGTCTGGCCCTCGAGGGACGCTGGCCAGGGATTGAATCTTGGCAATGACCCTCTGTCTTTCGGACTCCGGCAGCGCCTTAATCTCTTTCTGCGCCGATTTTTTAATCTGAATGCTATATGTCGCCATCTTTTTTAAGCTGCTTCAGAAATGCCTGAAAATCCATAGCGGGTTCGCGCTCTCTTTTATCAAAAGCTTCAAGATCTTCTGCGTCCTCATTCAACAACACAACCACAGCCTCATTGACTAGGTCGGAAATGCTGGAATCTGTTTCAGCGGCTTTAAGTTTCAGTGCCTTGTGGACCTTTGGTTCTAGATAAACAGTCGCTCTTTTAGGAATGGCCATTTTTAACTCCTGCTATTGACAGATTTTAGCGTTAAAACGTTTTAACGTCAACACATTTTGCATGACTCTAACTTCCTAAAAGTTGTGACGGCAGGGCACGGTCGCGAACAACTCCTGCGTACCCCGGAAACGAAAAAAGCACCCTGGGAGGTGCTCTTGGCGATGATCGCGGCGCTCTATCCGCGATTTTTGGTTCTGACAATGGAGCGGGTTATCGGGTTCGAACCGACGACCTTCACGTTGGCAACGTGACGCTCTAGCCAACTGAGCTAAACCCGCGTCCCTCTTGTCAATAGGTGCCGAAGTCTTATCGTGGGCCATTATGTACTGGCAAGGCTTATTTTATGGAGTGGCACTGCGCGGCGGTGCCCCGTGCAGCGTCACCACTGCCCCACCGGGTCACTCGATGGGCAACGATAGTCATCATGGCGCAGGCAAGGAGCGCCACCGTGATCCCGCGACGGGGGAAGGCGCCGAGCCATCCCCACATCCTGTTCACCGCGCTCAACGCCGGGATGGTGCCGAGCCCGAAGAAGAACATGAGCAGGGCGCCGCGCCCAGGGCTCGCTGTTGCCGCCGCCACCGCGACGAAGATGTGGAGCCAGCCGCAGGGTAGCAACGCCGATGCGAGCCCTAGGGCTGCCGCATTGAGCATGCCACCACCCTCCGTTTTTCGTGCGGCGGCCACCGCTGCGGTGGCGCTTCGCTTCAGCGTGCCGCGGACGAGCCAGATGAGGGCGCCAGCGGACAATGCGGCACCTCCTGCTCCGAGCACCACGGACATCGTATCCCCATATTCGTGAAACAGTGCTGACGCCCCCCAAGCCCCCGCACCCGCACCCCAGACCATATATGCGGTAAGTCTCACCGCATGGTAGACGGGCAGCCGCGCCGACATCACCAGGGGGCCGCACATGGCGGCACAGTGCCATGACCCCGCAACGGAGGCGGCGAACACCGCCAAGGGTGCCACCCAAGAATCAGGTGAAGGGACCCACAAGGCCCACCTCCGTCCAACGCCGCTCCTGAGAAGCGGCATCCCTGAAGAGGATGTGCACGCGGCCATGGCCACTTTTCAGGATACTCACGGGAAAGCGCAGGAAGACATCTTGCATGACGCTCTCACCGGGCGCGAGGTGGATCACCGGCATCGCACTCACTACGGACACCGCCGCGTCAGCTGACTCAATGGTGATGGCCAGCGGGCGGTCCCCCTGATTCTTCAGGTGGAAGCGGAAATGGTTGGCCACGGTTTGAGCGTCAACGCTGCTGTAGGGCGACTCTTTGGCGCGAAGCACGGAGATGCTCAATGGTTCCCGGGTGGCCAGCGCGAAGGAGAGCCCCAACATGAGAGCGAGGAGAAGCGTGGCGTAGACCCATCCTCGCGCCGTGGGCAGGCGGTTTGCGTGGCGATAGTCAATGAGCCCCCGGGGTTTGCCCACCTTCTGCATGATCTCATCGCAGGCATCGATACAGGCCGTGCAGGCAATGCACTCCATCTGGGTGCCTCGGCGGATGTCGATACCCGTGGGACACACCTGCACGCACCGCGCACACGAGATGCAATCCCCA
>CAYHWW010000196.1:4146-6000 GCA_964360145.1 uncultured Oligoflexia bacterium
CCCCAGACCGCGGTCACGAGGAGCAGGGCCAGGGCGCCCCCCAAGAGGACGAAGACGAAGAGGGGCGCGTCATGGGCCCAGAGCACCAAACCAAAGATGTTGAAGCGGCGGTGGGTCACATCCAGAAGGAGGGCCTGCTGGCCATGTATCTTGAGCCACGGCAACAAAAGGAAGACGAGGAGGAGCACCGCATGGACCACGGTGCGCCACCGGCGAAAGAGCCCGCGCACATCGGCGGGGTGAACAACAAGCCGATACCCCTGCTCATCCGTCGTCGCTAAACGGTCCTGGGGTAACTCCTTGTGTGAATGCACCACGCCCATGAATGCTCCTGAGGACCTGTCCTTACTTCTCTTCTACCCCTTGTGGGCCTTTATTAGCCCCAGCGACGTTTTTCCCTTTGAGGGACACCACGAAGGCGGTCACCGCCAGCGTCTCCTCAGGCTTCAGGAGCGCCTCCCAGGCTGGCATCCCCTTATCAAGAACGCCGCGAGCCACCGTGACGGCGATCTGACCGGGTTTGCCACCATGGATCCAGAAATGATCGGTGAGATTGGGGCCGATGCCGCCGCCCCCCTCGAGGCCATGACAAGAGGCACAGCGCCCGGCGAATACTGTTTTACCGCTGGCCATCAGCGCCCCGTCGCGGGTTGCACTCATCACATCTTCATCGCTGGGCAGGGCGGAGCGGGGCGTGGAGAGACGGGCAATCTCCTCCAAGGCCTGTTCCCTTTGGAGCTCCTGCGCCACGGTGGGCCCCGTGCCGATCTCGTAGTAGGCGTAATAGAACGCTCCAAACACGATGGTGATGTAGAACGTGGCAAGCCACCACCTCGGCAGCGGATTGTCCTGCTCCCTGATCCCATCGTACTCATGATCCAGTAGGTTCTTATTCAACTCATCGTCTTTGCCGCTCATTGGTGTTCCCTCAGTCTAGTCGTTGAACGGAAGCAGTGCCGCACGCTCCCAGTGCGCGCGGGCTGACTTGCGAAATACGCGATAAGTCGTCATGGCGAAGAACGCCGCCACGCAGGCAAGCACCACCATGCCTATGGTGGGGGTCAGCCCCTGCGTTGAGATCCATTGGCGAATCATAGGCCGCTCCTCACGCCTTTATAGTTCTTGTAGTCAGCACCGAGGCGCTGCAAGTACGCGATGAGGGCCACGATTTCTTTATTTTCAAGGCCCTCCCCTGCCCCATCTTGCTTCAACGTCGCCGCGATCCGCGCCGCATGGTCCCGGGCATTCTGTTCGCCGAGATCAACTTCATTCATTGAGTAAGGAACACCGAGGAAGCGCATCACGGAGAGGCGTTTCCTCACACCGATGAAATCGATGCTCGCCGTCGCCAACCACGGATAGGAGGGCATCAGCGAAAGCGGCGTGACCTCCCGTGGGTCGATCATATGCCGGAAGTGCCAAAGGTCGGGGTACTTGCCCCCCACGCGGGCGAGGTCAGGGCCAATGCGGCGGCTCCCCCATTGGAAGGGATGGTCGTACATGGACTCTTCCGATCGTGAGTGGTCGCCGTAGCGCGCCACATCGAAGCGCAGGGGGCGGATCATCTGGGAATGGCAAACGTAACAGCCCTCCCTCGTGTAAATGTCCCTGCCCACCAGCTCCAGAGGCCGGTACGGTTTCACGTAGGCATATGCCTTCATGAAGTCCGGCTCTATGAGCAGCGGCGTGATCTGGACGATGCCGCCCACCGCTGCGGCGATGAGCGTGAGCACGGTGAACACCAGGGGCAGGCCCTCTAGCGCCCTGTGGAACTTCATCTCCATGAAGAAGGACGGGGTCACCCGCGGCAGCGCTGGCGCCTGCACATCATCTTCATGCTGATCCGCCGGGGCC
>CAYHWW010000197.1:0-5982 GCA_964360145.1 uncultured Oligoflexia bacterium
ATTGACCAAGAACCTCAGCCCGCGGCGCAACTCAGATGCCACTGAGAGATCATCCACCACAGCCTGAATGCGGGAGGCTGCCCCATTCAGGCTCCGCTCAATGAGACGATCTCCAGGACCGTCCGGCGCAAATACCGCCTCCAAAGAACCATGGCGTTGGCGGAGTTTTTTTAAGACTGCTACCCAGGCCATGAGGTGGCCCTCTTTGTGAAAGCGGTAGTAAAACCCAGGCCAAAGACGCTCGCCATCGTATCGCGCCACGGCGACAAAGGGCTCAGGCCCCAAGGGCGCCAGGGCCCGCTCCACCGCGGGGATGATCTGCCGCGCGGAGCCGTATGCAAAAGTGGCGGCAAGCCATGCTGCTGTTTCCCGGTCTTCCGCCCGCTCATAGCGATGGGGCAGGCTCAAGGGATCCGACGCGATCCAACGCGGGGCGTGATAACTTAGAAAAAGCCGCTGGAGAAAAGGTCCCAGGGGCTGGGCTGGCAGTTGCCTTGGCCCTCTGGCTGTGACAGATTTCTCCCGTGTCTCGGGCTTCAAAGGCCACCGTCTTTCTACTACTCATCTCTATCACATCCACAGCGTGGGGAGATGGGGGCGTTTTTCAACCCACCTCCACTTGCCCAAGGCAGTTCAGCTATCAAGGCACCATCAAGGCCGTAGATTCTGGCCACCACCAAGATGGTGACGGGTTGAGAACCATCATCAAAGACAACCCCGAGGCGGAGCGCTTTCTTGGTGACTACCAAGCCGGTATCAAAACCAAAGCCTGGCTAGCCTATACTGGGACCCTGGGCGTGGGCGTCATTCTTGCGGGAATCTTTGCTTCCCCTAGCCTCTCTGATACGAGGGTTGGGCAGAAGAACACTCGTTTGGCATTCACTGCTGGCGGGATTTCTATCATTCTCGGCAGCTACCTGTGGGGGCGCTGGTCCATGAGCCGCAACGAAAAAAATCTGAAGAACGCCGTGGACAGCTACAACAGCGCGGCCCCCGCCGATAAAAAAATCACCTGGGGCGTGGATATAGCGCCCGGCAGCTCCCAAATCAAAACGGAGGTGAAGCTCTGATGGCGCCCGTACGTTCTGACATCAAATGCATCCTCATCATCGGTTCCGGCCCCATTGTCATCGGCCAGGCCTGTGAGTTCGACTATTCGGGCACTCAAGCGGTACGAGCATTGAAACAAGAGGGGTTCCGGGTGGTGCTCGTGAACTCCAACCCCGCCACAATCATGACGGACCCCGATCTGGCGGACCGTACCTACATCGAACCGCTGAATGTCAAAACGTTGGAACGCATCATCGCCGCGGAGCGCCCTGATGCCCTGCTGCCCACCATGGGCGGGCAAACCGCGCTGAACCTAGCCGTGCGCCTGGCGGAAGAGGGTGTTCTCGAAAAGTACGGCGTCAAACTCCTGGGCGCCTCCCTTGAATCCATCATGAAAGCGGAAGACCGCGAGCTCTTCAAGGCCACCATGGAGAAAATCGGCGTGGCCTGCGCCAAAAGCCGCATGGTGAGCAACATGGAAGAGGGCAAGCAGGCCATCACGGAAATCCGTCTCCCCATCATCCTGCGCCCCAGCTTTACTCTGGGGGGTGAGGGCGGTGGCCTCGCCGAAACCGAAGATCAGTACCTGGCCCTCCTCGAACGCGGCCTTTTCTTGAGCCCCACCAACACCGTGCTAGTGGAAGAAAGCCTCATCGGTTGGAAAGAATTCGAACTCGAGGTGGTGCGTGATGGCGCCGATAACGTGGTCATCATTTGTTCCATCGAAAACCTGGACCCCATGGGCATCCACACCGGTGACAGCATCACCGTGGCGCCGACCCAGACCTTGACGGACCGCCAGTACCAAAAACTGCGGGACATGAGTAAAGACATCATTCGGGCCATCGGCGTGGAAACGGGAGGCAGCAACATCCAATTCGCGGTGAATCCCCAAGACGGCCGCACCATCGTCATCGAAATGAACCCGCGGGTGTCACGGAGCTCGGCTCTGGCCAGCAAAGCCACGGGCTTCCCCATCGCCAAAGTTGCCGCCAAACTCGCCGTGGGCTACCGCCTCAACGAGCTCACCAACGACATCACCGGTTCCACGCCCGCGAGCTTCGAGCCCACCCTCGATTACGTGGTGACAAAAATCCCGCGCTTCGATTTCCAGAAGTTCATGGCCACGCCGCCGGAGCTGGGCACCCAGATGAAGAGCGTGGGCGAATCCATGGCCATCGGCCGCACGTTCAAAGAATCCTTTTTGAAAGCTCTCTCCGGCATGGAAAACGGCCGCGTGGACCTCTCCAAGACCGAGTTCGATACGGATGCGGCACTGACCGACGACGCCCTGGAGAAAAAGCTGCGGAAACCGCTGTGGACCCGCCTCTTCTACGTTTTCTCCGCCATGCGCCGGGGCATGACCCCGGATAAAATCCATGAGCTCACTGACATTGACCCCTGGTTCCTGCGCCAGCTCGCGGAACTGGTCTCTTTCGAAAAATACGCCGCCACATTGCCCCGGGACATCAAAGCCTGGGATGAGCGCGTCCTGCGCCTCGCGAAAACCCTGGGCTTCAGCGACAACACCATTGCCCGCTGGGTGGGCACCACCCCCTTGGCCGTGACCGAGGAGCGCCACCGCCGCGGCATGCTTCCCGCCTTTGATCTCGTGGACACCTGCGCCGCGGAGTTTGAAGCAAAAACGCCGTATTTGTACAGCACCTACGGCGCCCAGGAGCAGCGGGGCCCCGCACCTCTTTCCCGCTCCGTGGTGATTTTGGGCTCCGGCCCCAACCGCATCGGCCAGGGTATTGAGTTTGACTACTGCTGCGTCCATGCGGCCATGGCTGCCCGCACCGTTGGCGTGGACAGCATCATGGTGAACTACAACCCCGAGACCGTCAGCACGGACTACGATATCTCGAGCCGCCTCTACTTCGAGCCCCTGACCTCCGAGCGTGTCATCGACATCTGCCGCCGGGAAACGGGCTCCCTGGGTGTCATCGCGCAGTTCGGCGGTCAAACGCCGTTGAAAATCATGAAGGACCTTCAGGCCGCCGGAGTGAAGATCCTCGGCACCTCACCGGAAAGCGTGGACATCGCGGAAGACCGGGAACGCTTCGATGGCTTCCTCCAAAAACTTCAGAAGCGTGGCCTCATCAATGGATTGCAGCAGCCACCGAGCCGCACCGCGAGCTCCCGTGAGGAAGCAATCGCCGCGGCCAGGGAGCTCGGCTTTCCCGTCATGGTGCGCCCGAGCTACGTCCTTGGCGGTCGCGGCATGCACATCGTTTATGGCGAAGACGCCCTCTTCCGCTCCATCGATGAAGCCATCGAGGTTTCCGAACATCGCCCCATCCTCATCGATCGCTATCTGTCCAATGCTATCGAAGTGGATGTGGATGCCATAGGCGACGGCGAGTCCTTCTTAACCTGCGGCGTCTTGGAACATATTGAAGAGGCCGGCGTGCACTCCGGAGACAGCGCCTGCTGCATACCGTCCTTCACCTTGGCTCCCTCGTTGCAGTCCCGCATGCGGGACTACACCCGGGTCATCGCCAAAGAGCTGGGCATCGTGGGCTTTATCAACCTGCAATTCGCGGTGGTCGACCAGGACATCTACGTGCTGGAAGTGAACCCCCGGGCATCCCGCACGGTGCCATTCACGGCCAAGGCGTTATCGGTGCCACTGGCGAAAATCGCCACCCAGGTGATCCTAGGCAAGAAACTCAAGGAACTGGGCTACACCACGGACTTCGATCTCAAGTGCGATGCCTTCAATGTGAAGATGCCCGTGTTCCCCTTCCACAAATTCCCGGGTGTTGACGTCATTTTGGGCCCGGAAATGAAATCCACGGGTGAGTCCATGGGCCGGGCCAGCACCTTCGCCGGCGCTTATGCCAAAGCCCTCCAAGGAGCGAGCATCGAGATCCCTACCAGGGGTATTGCCTTCCTCTCCATCGCGGATGCAGACAAAAGCGCGCTTCTGCTGGAAATCGCTGAAAGCCTGCATAAAATGGACTTCCAGCTGGAGGGGACTCCCGGCACGCACAGCTTCCTCACGGCCAAAGGCATCCCCTGCGCCCGCGTGGAGAAAGTCGGTAAAGGCGACCCCACCTCCAGTTGCCTGGCCCGCCTCAAGAAAAACACCTACGGCCTGGTGATCAATACCACTGGCGACGAAAAGTCGGTGGCGGATAGCTTTTCCATCCGCAGAACCGCCCTTGAAAAAAAGACCGCCTATTGTACGCTGTTGACTACTGCAAAGGCCTTCGTGCAGGCGATCCAATCATTGCGCTCGGATCCCTCGCCGCTGATGCCTTTGCCCAAGGAAGCACCCAATGGCAGATGAGAAAGTACCGATGACCATGGAGGGCAAGCGTGCCCTCGAAGATGAATTGAAGCGCCTGCTCTACGTAGAGCGCCCCTCCGTGGTCAAGGCCATCGAGCACGCACGCAGCCTCGGTGACCTTTCTGAAAATGCCGACTACTCCGCCGCCAAAGAGCGCCAAGGCTTCATTGAGGGCCGCATTCAAGAAATCAACAGCAAGCTGTCACGGGCCCAGGTCATCGACGTGCGTGCGATCAAGGCGGATAAAATTCTCTTTGGCGCTACCGTAGCGCTGGAAGAGCAGGAGAGCGGCAAAGCCTCTAAGTACAAAATCGTCGGCGTGGATGAATCGGACATCAAACTCAATAAAATTTCGGTCAACTCGCCTTTAGCCCGAGCGCTCATTGGCAAGAAAATCGGAGATGAGGTGGTTTTCAATGCCCCTAAAGGCATCGTCCGCTACGACGTCGTCGATCTCTGCTACGAATAAGGGTCTGACTACGCCGACTCAGTATCTGAAAGGCGTGGGGCCTCGTATTGGCGCCATCCTGGAGAGCCGGGGCCTGCGCACCCTTGAGGACTTATTGCGCTACTACCCTCGGGATTACCAGGATCGTTCCCAGGTGAATACCGTGAGGGAGCTGACACCGGATCGACCGGCCTTGCTGCGGGGGCGAGTCATTTCCTACCGCTTCGTGCCCATCCGCCGTCTCAAAAAACCATTGCTCGAAGCTGTGTTCCAAGATGCCAGCGGTCGCTTGTCTCTCAAGTGGTTCAACTACCAACGAGCGTATTTTGAAGAAAAATTCAAAACGCAACCGGAAGTGCTGCTCTATGGAAGCCCCCGCTTGTATGGCGCGAAGCTTGAGATCCTCCACCCTGAGCTGGAGTTTCAGGGCGATGCCGCCGCCGATGGTGAAAATGACGCTCCCGGCATACTCCCCATTTATGTGGAGCCAGAGGGCATCAATCAACGCCTGCTGCGACGCATACTCGACCAGACACTGGATCTCACGGCGCCTCACCTCATCGATGACTTGCCCGAGACGGTGATCGCGAAATTCAAGCTCATGGGGTTCGCGGAGTCCCTGCGGCAGGTCCATCACCCGGTGAATGAAGGTCCTGGCACGCTGGAGAAGCTGCGCGCTTGCCGCTCAGAGGCCCACCGTCGGCTCATCTTCGAGGATTTTTTTAAATTCCAATGGGTGCTGGGACGCAGACGCCTGAAGGCTCGCCGTGAAGAGGCTGAAAAATTCCCAACGGCGCCGGCCTCAGCTCTCTTGAAGGATCTGCGGGAACACTTGCCCTTCCAGCTCACCGAGGATCAGTGCGCCGCCCTCGCACGCATTCACCACGACATCGCTGAAAGCAAACCCATGAACCGCTTGCTCCAGGGAGACGTGGGTTGCGGCAAAACCCTGGTGGCCTTTGCCTCAGCACTGCCCGTGGTGGCCGGCGGTGGTCAGGTCGCCATGATGGCACCGACGGAAATCCTGGCTACCCAACACCTCGCTACGGCGCACAAATTCCTCGCGGGGCTTCAGGGGCCCGGGGGCCGACCCTTGCATTTTGCTCTTTTGGTGGGTAGCCAGGATTTCCGTCGGTGCCATCATGGCGGCCTGACCACCGCCGGCCACCACGGGCAGTGCTGAGGCAAA
>CAYHWW010000198.1:0-2103 GCA_964360145.1 uncultured Oligoflexia bacterium
GTAAGCCGCGGGAGCGCCGGGTTCCTCCAGGGCAAACCCGCTGACCTGGGCCCCGGCTTCATTCAATAAGAAGCTCAACCAAGCGCCCTTGAAGCCCGTGTGGCCCGTAACCAGTACCCGGCGGCCCTCATAGGCTTTGAGGATTTCAAACAGCCCAGCGCTCATCGGATTACCAGGCTTTCCAGGGGGCGCGGCCTGAATCCCAGAGCTGCTCCAGGTTTTTCTTGTCCCGCAACGTATCCATGGGCTGCCAGAAACCGTCGTGGGAATAGGCGGAAAGCTTTCCGTCCTTAGCCAAACGTTGCAAGGGCTCTTGCTCCAGAATGGTGGCATCGTCTTTGAGATAACGAAATACTTCAGGCGTGAAGACAAAGAAGCCACCGTTGATGCGGCCGCCGTCGCCGGCAGGTTTTTCGGTAAAGCCCATGACCTTGTCGTTTTCATCCAGAGCCAAGCTGCCAAAGCGCCCCGGGGGAGCCACCGCGGTCACCGTGGCGGGGCGACCATGGGCCAAATGAGCTTCATAGAGCTTGCGCACATCGATGTCCGCTAAACCATCGCCATAGGTGAGCATGAAATGCTTCTCCCGCTCCAGATAGGGTTTCACGCGGAGCAATCGTCCCCCCGTCATGCTGTCTTCGCCACTGTCCACCAAGGTGACACGCCAGGGCTCCGTGCGACGCTGGTGCACTTCCATTTGGCCCGTGGAGAGATCGATGGTGACGTCGCTGGTGTGGAGGGCGTAGTTCCGGAAAAATTCTTTGATGAGATAGCCCTTGTAGCCCAGGCAAATCACGAAGTCGTTGAAGCCATGATGACTGTAGATCTTCATGATGTGCCAGAGAATGGGCATGCCGCCGATCTCCACCATGGGCTTGGGGCGGGTTTCTGTTTCCTCGCTGAGGCGCGTGCCCAGGCCGCCGGCCAAAAGCACCACCTTGCAGCGGCTTTCATAGGTGTTTGCACTCATGTTCAGCACTCTATAAGGCCTTTGTAGAAAACAGCAAGCCCATGATAGCTTGAGGCTCCATGACTTTTTCCGCCGACAAAGAAGCTCGGGTCTTCGTTGCGGGCCACCGCGGCCTGGTGGGGTCCGCCATCCTGCGCAACCTTCAAGAGCGGGGACACAAAAACCTCCTGCTGCGTACCCATGGGGAGCTGGACCTGGCCAACCAAGCCGCCGTGAATCGCTTCTTCGATGCGGAAAAGCCCCAGTATGTCATCTTGGCTGCCGCCAAGGTGGGCGGGATCAAGGCCAACTACGACGAGCGGGCCACCTTCCTCGCGGAAAATCTCTCCATTCAGACCAACGTCATCATGGCCGCTGAAAAAACCAGGGTGAAGAAGCTCCTGTTCTTGGGCAGTTCCTGTATCTATCCCAAGTTCGCCCCCCAACCCATAAAAGAAGAAAGCCTCCTCACCGGCGCCCTTGAGGTGAGCAACGAAGCCTACGCCATCGCAAAAATCGCGGGCCTCAAGCTCTGCCAGTATATGAACGAAATGGGCCGCATGCGGGCCATTTCCGCCATGCCCACCAATATGTACGGGCCCGGGGACAACTACCATCCAGACAAGTCCCATGTGATTCCCGGCATGCTGGGGAAATTCCATAAAGCGAAAAAAGAGGGCCTCCCCTGGCTTGAGCTCTGGGGCACGGGCTCGCCCCTCCGTGAATTCCTCTACTCAGATGACTGCGCCGAAGCCCTTCTGACGCTCATGGACCGTTACGACGAACCGCAAACCATCAACGTGGGCAGCGGACAGGAGCTCTCCATCAAAGAGCTCGCCCAGCTCATCGCGGACACCGTAGGATTCACCGGCGAAGTGCGCTTCAATCCCCAATATCCTGATGGAACGCCCCGCAAGCTCCTCTCCAGCGAACGCATCAATGCGCTGGGATGGAGAGCGCGCATATCCCTTAAGGAAGGCCTGAGAAGAGCCTACCAGTGGGCCCTGGACAATAATGCGCTGGATTGATGGTGGTTTTGTCCGACCGTTTTTAGTGGTGTACGTCATCTTAGCGTTCTTCGCGCCTCCCATGGCTTGGGGCGTGAAGAAGATCTTCATCGTCGACGGTTGGATCGCCCTTGCCGCCTTGGCGGG
>CAYHWW010000198.1:2203-5972 GCA_964360145.1 uncultured Oligoflexia bacterium
ACCGCGCATCATGGGCGCTCTGGATCGGCATACTGGCACTCGCCCTGGTTTACTGGCACGGAAAGTATCGCCCCTCCTTAAAAGAGGATTTGGATTATGCCCTCGCCTACGCGAGGGACAATGATGGGTTTCGCCCCTTCGACGCCGTACAGGACGGCATCCTGTGGTTGCGCTTCACAAGCTGGCTCGGAGCGGCCGTGGCCCTGGTTCTCCGTGCGAAACAAACATTCAAGAATCGGGAGGAAGCCCTGGGCTTCCTCGGACGCCTCTGGGGTGGCGCCTGCGTCGCCGAGTCGCTGCTCGCCCTCCTGGCATATCACTCGCCGCTGCGACAACCCTTGGGCACGCTCTACGGGTACGATCCAGACTATCTTGCTTGGGCCAACCGTCTCTATGGCAGTTTTTCATCACCCATCGAGTTGAGTGCGGTGCTCGCCATGGGCGTCCTCTGGTGGCTGGCCCAGGTGCGCACCCTAGGCCCTGGCGCCCGAAGAACGAGAGCGGCATTGGCGCTGGGGGTTTGTTCCGTTGGACTCATTCACACGAACTCTTATACTGCGGTGTTGGGCTGCTTCATGGGAGCGGCATTCCTCTTTCGTGGCTGGATTCTCCCGCGGTGGAAAATCTTAACCATAGTTTTGACCATCACCACCGCCTTTTTCGTTTACGCTTCAACCCAAGCGCATCAATGGGCCGCGGAGTATCCCTGGTTTTTCAAACTCCGCTTTCACGATAAAATTCCTAACCTCCTTTTCCGCATGAAGCCTTGGAAAATCTTCCTCGATTCGATCTTCTCCCGCTGGGACCATGCCCTGCTGGGAATGGGGTTCGCCCGAAGCCACAGCGACAACGGCTATCTCCAAATCCTGCGCACCGGGGGCTTGACGCTCTTCGCCCCACTCATGGCCTTACTTGTGATGCACTGCCGCAACATCATGGTTGAAGCAGAAAAGGGCCCTGCCCTGCTCTGGTCATCAGCCATCACCATCTGCGTTCTGACTTCCGCAATGGCTACCGACGTGCTCATTTTTAGAGCGGCGGGCACCCTGTTTTTCTGGGTTTTGGCGTTAAATCTTGCATTCCACCGCACCGCAAAGTATCCCATTAAATAATGAGAACCGCAGAGGAATTACTCCGCCTTGAGGATTTCGACGCGACTGCCCTGCCCCCACTCGGCGGCAAACGGGCACTGATCACTGGCATCACAGGCCAGGATGGCAGCTACCTCGCCGAGCTCCTGCTGCGTAAAGGTTACGAAGTCCATGGCATGATTCGCCGGGCATCCACCTTCAATACGGGTCGCATCGATCACCTTTACCGGGATCCGCACCTGCCCGGAACCCGGCTCTTTCTGCACTACGGGGATCTGAACGACGCCAGTTCCATTCACCGCATCCTGGAGAAAGTACACCCCGACGAGATCTACAACCTCGCCGCCCAGAGCCACGTGCGAGTGAGCTTTGACGTGCCAGAGTACACCGCGGAGATCACGGGGCTGGGCTCCATCCGCCTGCTGGAAGCCATCCGCCAAACGGGTTTCGAAAAGAAAACCCGTCTGTACCAGGCTTCGAGCTCCGAGATGTTCGGCAAAGTTCTCGAAACGCCTCAAAACGAGGACACTCCGTTCTATCCTCGCAGCCCTTACGGCGTGGCCAAGGTCTTCAGCTTCTGGATGTGCAAAAACTACCGGGAAGCCTACGGCATGCATGTGAGCAACGGCATCCTCTTCAATCACGAAGGCCCCCGTCGTGGTGAAACCTTCGTCACCCGCAAAATCTCCCGGGCCATGGTCGCCATCAAGCAGGGCAGGCAGGAACATCTTTACTTAGGCAACCTGGACGCCAAGAGGGACTGGGGCTACGCCCGGGACTACGTGGATGCCATGTGGCTCATGCTGCAAGAACCCCAGGGCGATGATTACGTGGTGGCCACGGGGCAAACCCATTCCGTGGAAGAATTCCTCGATCTCGCCGGCGAAGAACTCAAAGTTGATTGGCGCAAGCACGTGAAGATCGATCCCAAATACTACCGCCCCACGGAAGTGGATCTGCTGCTCGGTGACGCGAAGAAAGCCTACACCAAGCTCCAGTGGCGCCACAGCGTCACGTTCCCCGAACTTGTACGCCTCATGGTTCATTCAGAACTGAGCCAAGCATCGGTGCCCGCGGGACCGGAACGGTAACGCACCACCGGCGTGGTGCCATGACCTCCAGGGGTGCCCTTCCATTCCATGAGGTCCCCGATGAACTCCAGGGGGAAATAATCCATCAGTGGCCCATCGATCCGCGTGGTTTTTTGGGCTTGGGGGGACCAGGCGTGGAGCTCTCGGGCGATGCGCACTTGCTCCACCAGCACAGTGCCAAAGGCCCTGGTGCGAGCGCCACCATTCTTGTGGATGGCACCGGCGAGCAATACCAATGCCACGACGAGGGCGCCACCGTAGGTTGCCACGGTAAGCCGCCCCCACCGGGGCCAACGGCCCAGAAGGGCCGCCAGCCCCCGCCACAGGAAGTAGTACCACACCACCCATGACCCGTTGTGATAGTGGGGCTGGCGAAAGGTTTGTAGCTTGCCGTTGAACACCATGGCGAAAAGCAGAATGCCGAGACAGAGGGCATCCATGTGGTCCACGGAGTTGAATGCGCGTCGTTCCCGCAATGCTTTGACCACCCGACAGGCAACCACTGCCACTCCCGCCAGAAAAAGCGGCAGTGATAGTTCCGTGAGCAGCTCCACAAGTTTGCAGCCCCCGCCACCGCCGCAGGCGTAGTCCACCCAGGGGCTGTCAAAAAAATGCTCTAAGCCAAAGACGCTGAAAAAATGCCAGCCCTGCCAGGGAAAGAACCATGCCGCCCACTCTCCGCGCTGACCCGTCATCGGCGGTGCCTTGAGGAAAGCGGCGTAAAGATGACGGAGATAGAAGCCCATGAGGAGCCCCACGCTCAAAATGGCCACCGCGACGACGCCTTTGTGCTTCCAAAGCCAGCGCCGTTGGAACCAGGCGGCATGACAAGCCACGGGAATCAGCACGGACAAGCTCATGAGGTGCGTGAGAAAAAGTATGGCCGCGGAATACACGCAGACAAGGAACCACCGACGGGTCGGCTCAGCCATGAAACGAGCGTAGGCTCCCAGCAGCAGCGCCACGAAAGGTATGAGAAAGTTATTGTCCCAAAGTTGGCGACTATAAATATAGAGATAGGGTGACAGCAAAGCAAAGACCCCGCCCCACAGAGGGAGTGCCGCTCCGCGGGCGAGCCAGCTTAATCCCAACGCGGTCATGGCGGTGACCGCTAAGCCGCGAATGAGGCCCAACCACACGGGGTTATGGGTGATGTGAAGGATCAACTGATAAAACCAAACGGCGCCGGGCCCGTAGGGCATGTACTTGGTACCCGTCAGCGTATATTTGGCCCAAGTGCCCGCGGCATTGTGGCGAAGGGCCATCTGCATGAAGACCGGCTCGTCCACGTTGAAGCTCACGTCCCCCGGCCAAAGACAGAGCCAAAGGCAGGACAACACGACGGCGACGATGAATATATGATGATCTAGATTTTTTTTCTGAGGCATGTCTCAACGGTGCTCTGTGAGTGTATCAACGATATTGGTTTTTGTAGATCGTCGAGAAAGGGCCAGATGCGCCGCGTGGCATATTGGGCAGGAGCCCAATATGTGGTCAGCGAAGCTGCGCCGGAGCAGGATGCGTAGGCGACGGGGCGACGACGACAACGAAGCAGATGGCCCTTTATCGACGATCTACGCCTCCGCT
>CAYHWW010000199.1:0-5891 GCA_964360145.1 uncultured Oligoflexia bacterium
CAGCGACTCTTCAAGACACCTCCGCCGCCGCAATCAATGACTCCGTGGGGGGCGCTGGCCGGAGCGCCGCGGTCAGCGACATGGCCGCAGGGGACAACTCTGCGATTACCGCTGACTACGCCAACGCCCAGGCCTTTAGCTCCATGCGCACTACACGCTGAGCAGTCCAGTATGAACTCTTAGATGATTTACTAGAATCATGTTTTATAAACGAACGAATAATAGAGGGGACTATACCTTGAAAAACTCATACGAAGAAAAAAACAATAAGCTCTACATAAATGGCAATGAAACTACCGTACCATTACCTGTTAAAACTGTTCTTGATCTAAATGATCGAATCATAGTCTTAAGTAGAGAACTTAGTCTTAATATAAATGTTTTTTGTCTTGATGTAGATGGAAATATCTTGTGGAAAATACAGGAATGTCCGCATGGCGATGGCGCTAAGCCCTACACAAATATTCGAATGTCAGATGCTGGCGAACTGATCGCTTACAATTTTATCGGATTTGATTACAGAGTAGACCTGAATACAGGTGCCGTAGAGCGCCCACCTGGTGATCAGCCTAATCGAGCGTGGTAAGCAGAGCGTCTGCCGGCTACCAGGGCTCCCGGCTTCGGGGTGAGTTTAGCGCTGGATATGCGAATTACCGGCTAACCGCAGCCCCGACGGGGCCACTTCGTGGCGCCCAGCGAAATTCTGGAGGTCAATCTCATCGGGCACTTACTCCTGGGATTTCAATCCCGAGAAGAGAGGGCAAGGGCTGGGCCAAAGCGCTGTTGGCGTGTTAACTTTGTACATCAATGAAAATTCTCGTCATCGGCGGAAATCGATTTTTTGGCAAGCGATTGGTCGCAGGCCTCATCGCAAAAGAGCATCACGTCACACTCATGAATCGCGGCCAAATTCCCGATGGTTTCGGCGATCGCGTCCAACGCATCACCATGGATCGCAGGGAGCTGCGCCGGAACCACCCAGCCCTGGGGGACCAGCACTGGGACGTTATCGTCGACCAGGTCTGCTACGACGCCGCCGAGGCTGCTGGCGCCTGCCAGGCCTTCGGGGGCCGCGTGGGGCGCTACGTCTTCACATCAACAAAATCAGTATATGGACAGAGACCCAACCTGCGCGAATCTGCATTCGACCCGAAAAAATATCCGCTGATTAAGCTCGTGACCCGCGACGACGACTACGGCGAAGCCAAGCGTCAAGCCGAGGCCGCATTCTTCCAACAAGCCCCCTTCCCCGTTGTCGCCGTACGCTTCCCCATCGTCATAGGCCCCGACGATTACACCGAACGCCTCAAGTTCCACGTGGACCGCGTGCTCCAGAGCCGATCCATGTACTTCCCTGCCATCGAGGCGAAGATGTGTTTTATCTCGTCAGCGGACGCTGCGGCCTTTTTGGAGTTCATCTTGGAGTCGACATTCACCGGCCCCGTGAACGCCTGCGCCATGGAACCCATCGCTCTCAGGAAAATTGTGGACCAGATTGAAACCATCACAGGCAAGAAAGCCATTCTCGCATCTGATTCCACTCAGGGCGACCACTCACCCTATGGGGCCGACAGCGACACCTACATGAATACTGACCTGATGCGCAGCCTCGGCTTCGAGGCCGAGCCCATCGACCAGTGGCTCCCCCTCGCAATCCGTACTTACGCGGCCAACAGACGGATTTAAGCGAGGAGCTTTGTTTTTCGTATTACAGTGCCCACGACCTCGACGCTGCGCGTAGGCATCAACAGTTTCCTTTGACACGCCACGCATTGACGAACCCCGTACCACGGAGGAATCTTTTGCCCGGGGGTAAACCAATGAAGAGTTTGCAACGTATTATGCAAGGGATCGCAGTATTCGCACTCACCGTCTCCGCCGCGCAAGCGGCCCGTCACCCGGCACAGAACCCGGACGTCATCTATGGCGACGACAATCGCCTTGATGTGCACCAAGTTCAAGACCCAGCCTGGAAGCAGATCGCGGCGTCCACCGCGGCACTTTTTCGCAGCTCAAGCGTGAGCGTGAGCGGGAACACGGCTCAGTTGGCCACCCGGCCCCTGGGCCCCCGCCTGCAGCTCTGCGAGGAAGAGCCGTTTTACAATCAAGGTGCTGGCGCGTTCTGCTCTGCATCCTTGGTGGCACCAGACCTCGTCATGACCGCGGGACATTGCGTGGCCCCACCTCGTGCAGGCATCACCATCGAAGAAATGTGTGACAACACCACCATCGTCTTCGATTTCGCGGTACGAGACTCCAGTGGCGCGTCACCCTCATCGGTGCCCGCATCCAGTGTGTACCGCTGCGCAAAAGTGGTGCAGCACGCCTTGGACGGCAGCAGCAAAAATGACTTTGCTTTGATCCAGCTGGATCGCCCTGTGACCGATCGGGCGGCGCTGCCCGTAAACAGAAGCGGTATCGCCCCCCGGGGTACGCCCCTGGTGCTCATCGGCCACCCCTCTGGTCTTCCAGTGAAGGTTGCCGCGGGCGCCTGGGTGCGCGATGACAGCAACCCCGTGTACCTCGTGGCAAACACCGACTCCTACGGCGGCAACTCCGGCAGCGCGGTGGTGAACGGCACCACGGGGCAGATCGAGGGCATTCTCGTGCGGGGCGTGACCGACTACGTTCCCGCCGATGGCCGCTCCTGCATGGTGTCCAACCGCTGCGCCGATGACGGCTGCGATGGTGAATCCATCACCAGAGTGAACATGCTGTCTCAATTCATCCCCGAAGGCGCAGGAGAGCCAGCGCTGCCCGGCCAGCCTCAACCTGGCGCGGGGGAACCCGGGTTCTGGGAACCCTGGCGGCCCTGGCCCTAAGCTGAGCCCGCGGAAGACAACGGATGTTGTCTTCCGCGGGGGCCTTGCTCAATATGTGATCAGCCCACCACGAAGTTGATGATCTTACCCGGCACGTAGATGACCTTGCGCACGACCTTGCCTTCAAGGAATTTGGCCACGCCGACGTCGGCCTTGGCCGCCAGTTCCACGACAACCTGGTCAGCGTCAGCGGCCACCAGCACCGTGCCCCGGGTTTTCCCCAGCACTTGGACCGCGACGGTGATCTCGCTATCCTTGGCAAGCTCCGCATCGAAGACAGGCCAGGGCGCTCTGGAAAGCGCGGCCCCCTCACCCATGAGGGCCCAGAGCTCTTCCGCCGCGTGGGGCGCATAGGGCTGCAACAACTGAGCAAAGGGGCGCAGGGCCTCCCGGGGCCGCTCCGTGACTTTTGTCATGTGATTGACGAACACCATCATATGGGAAATGGCCGTGTTGAAACGCAGGGTCTCGCAGGCCTCGGTGACTTGACGGATGGTCTTGTGGAGGATCTTCCGCGTCTCGGCGCTGGCAGGCTCGTCGGTGACGAGCACCTTGGGGTTCTGGGACGCACCACTGCGGCCTTCGTCACTGTCATCAACATAGAGGCGCCACACGCGGCCCAAGAACCGATGCACCCCATCAATGGCTGACGTGGACCAGGGCTTCTCTTTCTCTAAAGGTCCCATGAACATCTCGTACAGGCGAAGGGAGTCGGCGCCGTAACTCTCGATGACGTCGTCGGGGCTCACCACGTTGCCCCGGCTCTTGGACATTTTTTCGCCATCTTCGCCGAGAATCATCCCTTGATGGACGAGCTTCTGGAAGGGCTCATCGTGGGCAACTAAGCCCAGGTCAAAGAGCACCTTCATCCAAAAACGGGAATAAAGCAGGTGGCCCACGGCGTGCTCGGGCCCACCGAGGTACAGGTCCACGGGGAGCCAGTGTTTCTCTCGCCCCTTCTGCCAAGGCTCTTTGCTGTTCTTCGGGTCGATGTAGCGCAGGAAGTACCAGCTCGATCCCGCGGAACCCGGCATGGTGTCCGTTGTACGTTTACCGCCGGGCACATTGACCCAATCGGTGATGGCGGCAAGCGGGCTCTCGCCGGTGCCCGCGGGTTCATAGCTCTCCACAGCGGGGAGCTTCACGGGGAGCTCGCCCACCGGCACAAGCTTCATCGCGCCGGCGGAGTCAAAGACAACGGGGATGGGCTCCCCCCAATAGCGCTGACGACTGAAGAGCCAGTCCCGCAGCTTGTACTTCACCTCACCACGGCCTAGTTTTTTCTGCTCAAACCAGCCGATGACTTCACGACCTCCGTCTTTGAAGGGTTTACCGGTGATGAAGCCCGAGTTGATGCAGAGACCCTTGTCATCGATGACGGGGATGATGGGCAGATCGTATTTTTTCGCGAAAGCCTCGTCGCGCTCATCGTGGGCGGGCACCGCCATGATGGCGCCGGTGCCGTAGCCCATCATGACGTAGTCCGCCACCCACACGGGCATCTTGGCGCCATTGACGGGGTTCACGCAGTGGGCGCCGGTGAAAACACCGGTTTTCTCTTTACTGGCGTCTTGCCGCAAAATATCGGATTTACGGGAGGCGTCCTCGCAGTATGCTTCGACAGCACCGCGCTGGCCCGCGGTGGTGATCACCTTCACCATCGGGTGTTCCGGCGCCACCACCATGAAGGTCACGCCAAAAATGGTGTCGGGCCGCGTGGTGTAGATCGTAAGGGTTTTCCCGGCATGGGCGTCCAGGGCAAAATCACCCTGCAACCCCTCACTCCTGCCAATCCAGTTACGCTGGGCCTCTTTGGTGCTCTCGGGCCAGTCAAGTTTGTCGAGGTCCCCCAAAAGGCGCTCGGCGTAGGTGGTGATTCTCAGCATCCACTGACGCATGGGTATGCGCTGCACGGGGTGGCCTCCACGCTCGGATTTGCCATCGACCACTTCTTCGTTGGCGAGCACGGTTTTCAGTGCGGGGCACCAATTCACAGGCATTTCCGCCTGATAGACAAGGCCGCGCTCATGGAGCTTTTCAAAAATAAATTGGGTCCATTTGTAATAGTCGGGGTCGCAGGTGGCCACCTCGCAGTCCCAATCGTAGCTGAAGCCGAGGAGCTTTAACTGGCGCTTGAAGTTGTCGATGGCCTTGCGGGTGGTGATCTCGGGGTGGACGCCGGTGGCGATGGCATACTGTTCAGCGGGAAGACCGAAGGCATCCCAACCCATGGGGTGAAGGACATTAAAACCACGCGCACGCTTGTAGCGGGCGAGAATATCGGTGGCGGTGTAGCCCTCCACATGGCCCACATGAAGCCCATGGGCGCTGGGGTATGGGAACATGTCCAGCACGTAGTATTTGGGTAACGCAGCGTCGTCTAGGCTCGTGCGGAAGGTGCCGTTCTTCTCCCAATGGGCTTGCCACTTCGTTTCAATGCTCTTTGGATCGTAGGCCATGGGTGTGGTTGTAACAGCTTAGGGCCCGTTGAACAATAAATGCCAAAGGGCGACGGACGCCATAAATAAAATAGATATACGCATGGCCTCGGAAGCGGACTCAACAATTGACGATTTTAAGTGCCGAGGATCGCCACCGACGTTACCATTATGGAATTATGATCCCACACTCCTCGCCTTGGGAGCTTCTCTTTTTGCTGTTGTGCGGCCATGCCCTGGCGGACTTCGCCCTCCAAACCGAGTTCGTCGCCACCAACAAGAACCGCCACATTCGCCACAAGTTCGAACCGGATATCCGCTCGAAGATGCAAGTGATCTGGCCCCACCTCATGCTGAACCACTGCCTCCACCACGGGCTCATGGTCTTCATCATAACAAAGAGCCTGACGCTTGCCCTGGCGGAAGTCGCCGTCCACTTCGTCACGGACTACGGAAAATGCGAGCGGTGGTACGGCTTCCATGGGGACCAGTTCATTCACATCGCCACCAAAGTGGCCTGGACCGTGATTGTCACCCAGGGCTGGATGATCTAAGGGCCCTAAGGACCAACAAGGCAAGCCCGGGGGGGGGGGGGGGGGGGGGGGGGGGGGGGGGGGGGGGGGGGGGGGGG
>CAYHWW010000200.1:0-2670 GCA_964360145.1 uncultured Oligoflexia bacterium
AAAGACATCCCCCTCATCCTGTACTACTCGCTTTCTATTGTCTTTGTTGCAGCCATTGAAAGCCTGCTTTGCTCGAGAATGGCGGATCGACTTGCAAATAATCGCGGCGTTCCCTACAACCCTGACCGTGAGCTTTGGGGACAGGGCTGGGTCATGACGGTTGTTCCATTATTGAATGGGTTTCCTCACACGGGCGCGTTGGCTCGAACCGCGACGAATATCAAGCTCGGCGCAATCTCCCCGCTTGCGGGGGTTTTTAAATTCACCCTGAAACTTGTCATCGCGTTCTACTTGGCGCGCTACCTTGAGATGGTACCCATGGCATGCATCGGGGGCATTCTTCTCTACGTCTCATACAACATGGTGAAAAAAGAAGAAGTGCAAGAAGTCCTGGCCCAGGGCCGCGGTCACACGGCCTTGATGGCATTCACGGCAATCACGGTCGCCATCGCGGGTTTTCTGCCTGGCGTACTTGCGGCATTGGCCATCTATGCCGCTTGGCAGCTCGTTAGCCGTCGTAGCGCGGAACAAGCGCTCGCGCCAAAGACCGCGGCGGTCAGAGCGGAAATTCACTCGGCGGGCGCCCGCGTTCGTGCGGTTCTAGACAAGGGGTATGCCGGCGCACGGCGTGCTCATGCCGTGAGCCCGACCCCGAGCAGTCGTACGTGGTCGACGCATATCCGCCAGAGCCCGACAATTCCTTCGACCGCGTTTGTCCACCCTCAGGCGACAGTCATCGGCAGGGTCGTGTTGGGCGATTTCGTGCACCTTGCGGCTGGTAGCTCGGTACGAGCCGATGAGGGATCTCCATTTTACATTGGAGCGAACTCAAACATCCAAGATGGCGTCGTCATCCATGCGCTCAAGGACAAACATGTGGTTGTGGGTGGCGAGCCCTGGGCCGTGTATGTCGGTAGAGAGGTTTCCATGGCTCACCAGGCGTTAATTCACGGTCCCTGCTTTATCGGGGATAAGACCTTCATTGGGTTCAAGGCTGTCATTCATGATTCAGTGATCGGCGAGCATTGTCATGTGGGCATCGGCGCAACGGTGGTCGGGGTGCAGATTGCTCCGGGTAGATTTGTCCCCCACGGCTCCGTGGTCGACACGCAAGAGAAAGCCAATAAACTGCCACCGGCGACGGAAGTCCAAGCGGAATTCAATGAAGACGTCGTGGAGGTCAATCGCGGACTGGCGGCGGCTTACCGGGGTCAGCATCGCGTCACGGAATCGCGGGATCGGCCGATGATCCCCAGCCTTGTTACGTCGGCTAGCGCTGGATGGGGGCCGCTTGCCGGGCCAGGCGCTGACTCGAAAATGGGATTGAATCGATTTTAAAAATGCACAAACTCAATGAGGTTGAAAAATGGTTGTGATGGGCATGTTTTTTGGATTGGTGGCGTATGCTGTGTATCTGGGCACCAAAATGGTCTTTCGGGTGGAGGAGGGCCATGTCGCTGTCTTGACCCGTTTCGGGTCAGCGGTAACGGATGAGAAGCATTCACTCAAGCATCACGGGCCGGGCATTCACTTTAAGTACCCCTGGGATAAAAAGATCTCTCTTTCCATGATGGAGCAGAGCCTTGACCTCTCTGGTGAAGAGGGTGGTCGAGCTGCCATGGCAGCTGACGGCATTGTGCTGCGGTTCGACTCAGCCCTGAGATTTCTGCCTTTACGTACTGAGCTCGTGCACTGGCTTTTCGATATTCGAGCGCCACTTGAGCACATCACCGGGCTGTTTACCTGTCTGCTGCGTAATGAAATCGCCAACGTTAAAGAGAAAGATGGGCCATCGACGGTTACAGAAGCGGCGGGGGGATCCTACGGTTTGATTCGGCGTGAAAGAGTGAGCTTGAATAAGAGAATCGAAGAATTTTGCCGAACCAAAATTGAACAGCGTTATGGCATTCAGTTTCACGCCGTGGACCTGAAAGACATTCTTCCTCCTGATGAACTCGCTCGCGCACTCAATGCCGTGATGAATTCCCAAGCGGAGGCCGAGGCGGCCTATGCGCGTGCACAGGCGGATTGCCAGCAGCGCGTACTTGCTGCGGAGCGCGGCCTCGATATCGCGAAGGCCAGGGCGCAGGCGGCAGAGCGTGAAATTGATGTACTGGGCGGGGTGCTGAGGGAGCTCGATCATAAAGGCACTCTCGGTTCTTATGTTTCAAGGCGAAAAGCTGAAATTCAGGGGCACTCCCGCGCCCTTTTCATGAGGAGCTGACCCATGGTCAACACGGATGCAATGATTGTTGGTGGTTTTTTTATCGGTGCTCTTGTTATTCCAGTGATCACGCTGCTCGCGACCCTGTTGAGGGTTGAGGTAGAGGACGGTGAAGTCGCCCTCGTCACTCGGTTTGGGCGCCTGACCCGCACCCTTGCTGAACCCGGCTGGCACTGGGTTCTCGATCGGGCCACACCCTGGGTGCGCGTTCGCAAGGTAAGTACGAGGCGAGATTTTCGCACCATCGATAATATCCAGATCAATGATGCTCGCGGGACAACCGTCGTCGTGGATATTTGGGTTGAGTTGCGGGTCAAGGACCCCGCAAAGGCGACCTACGCTGTTGAGGACTGGGATAGCTCGCTACGGAACTTGATTTCCCACTCCGTGATGTCGATTCTGGGTAATCGCGAATTCAAGCAGATTCTATGCGATCGCACCGAGCT
>CAYHWW010000200.1:2770-5880 GCA_964360145.1 uncultured Oligoflexia bacterium
TGTCGATTCTGGGTAATCGCGAATTCAAGCAGATTCTATGCGATCGCACCGAGCTTGGTGCGCAGCTTCAGCATGAAATCGCGGTTGATACGGCACGCTGGGGTATTCAGATTGAGCAGGTTTTCATCAAGGACGTCAGTCTGCTGCCCGAAGTGGCCCTCGAGATCTTTCACACGATTGCCGCCCGGCTTGAAAGAGCCAAGGCTGATATCGAAGAAGATGGTCGTCAACGGGTGGCTTTGCTTCAGGCAGTAACCGACGCAGAAACCGCGGCGTTAGTTGCCGAGGCCAAGGGGCAGTATGCTCTTGCGGTAGGGCGCGCACTGGAGAAACTGAGGACCGTGCCTCAAGTGAAAGCGGCCTACGAGGAGCTCTATGGGCTTTCGCTTGTCCACCCTGACCGCATGGTGGCATTTCGTGGGTTTGAGGGGGACGGCATGCGAGCGGTAGATGCTGTGATGTTTGCTCCTCAGCCTTTAGATATCGCGTCGTCCGGTTGACCCGCCGCTGCAAAAAGCAGAGGCCCGTCTAATTTTTTAGCCACGGCGTGCCAATTGGTTTTCTGGGATAGGCTGACTACATGCTTATCCTGGGGCACGCGGGGATCACATTACAGGCAGCGCGCAAGTTGCACAGAGGCGTGGACCTGCGCTTCGCCGCCTTCATCGCGCTGTATCCCGACATCATCGATAAGGCTCTGCACTACATCTACTGTCCTCTGTTCGCGCCGGGCTGGACCCATGGTTTCACCCGCACCGTGGGCCACTCCCTGACCTTCAACGCCTTGGTCGCCGGCAATCTATTGCTGTGGTGGTGGCGTGACCGCGAGCTGCACCCCGCACGCTGGGTCTACGCCGCCATTATTCCCCTGCATCTGGTGTTGGATGAAATGTGGGACCCTGAACTGAGGCTGACGCTTTTCTGGCCGTGGCTGGGCAATGATTTTCCCCGCATCTACATGGACGACTTGGTGTCGCACCTGGGCCGCAACTTCGCCAAAGTCGAGGTCATCGTGGGCGAGATCGTCGGTGGGTTTCTGCTCTGGGATTTACGGTCTCACTTCGCACGCAAATCCGTTGCGGACTCAGCGCTTGTCGCGACCACGGGTGTCCAACCAAACGGCGGAGATGATGATCACGCCCTTGATGACCTTCTGGTAGAATTCGTCGATGTTGAGAAGGCTCATGCCGTTGTTCAGCGTTCCGATGAGGAAGGCACCGAGCACGGAGCCACCGATGGAGCCCGCGCCACCGGTGAGCCTGGTGCCGCCGATGACCACGGCGGCGATGGCATCCAGCTCGAAGAGGTCGCCGGCGGAGGGCATCGCCCCGTTGAGCCGGGCAGAGAGCACGGCCCCGGCCACCCCTGAGAGCAAGCCCATGAGGAGGTAAATAAAAAATATGATACGATTCACGGGCACGCCGGAGAGAAAAGCCGCCTGAGGGTTGCTGCCCGCCGCCACGATGTAGCGGCCCCAGACTGTGTTTTGCAGGATGAAGTGCGCCGCCAAAGCCAGGGCGGCGAAGAGCAGCGCGGGCACCGGCGCGCCCCGGTAGCCCATGAAGGAATAGAGTGCCGCGCCGGTGGCGGCGGCGGTGACGCCGGCGGCTACCCAGTCGCGGCCACGGCGGTTGGAGAGGATGCGCCACAGCGCCGCCGCGGCACTGAGTACCACGAGCACCGCGGTGATCTCTTTGCCTACGTACCCTTGCCCCACCCAGTTGAAGTCGTCGCCCAGGGGGGCGATGGCTGCGCCTTGGGACAGGATGAGGGCCACGCCGCGAGCGATGACCATGAGACCCAGGGTGATGATGAAGGGGACCACTTTGGAGCGCACGATGATGGCGCCGTTGAGCAGACCACAAAACGCGCCAGTGGCCGCAGCCGCTGCCAACGCGAGCACGGCACCGCTGACCCCATGGGCGCTGTAGCCCCAGTTCACTTGCACGATGCCCGCCACGATGCCGGCCAGCGCCGCAACGCTGCCCACGGAGAGGTCAATGCCGCCGGTGAGGATGACGTAGGTCATGCCCACGGAGAGTATGCCGTTGATGCAGACCTGCCGCGTGAGATTGGTGAGGTTCCGTGCGCTGAAGAAGTCGCCCTTGGTGACGATGCCCACGAGAATGACGGTGACAGCAAGGATGATGAGGGAGCGATAACGTTGCAGGGCGTTCTTCATGGTGTCCTTCAAAGGCTCGCGGCGTGGAGAATCTCTTCAGGGTCGAATTCGGTTTCTGGCATCCGCATGAATTCGCCAGAGAATTTCCCGTTCTTCATGGCGAGCACGCGATCGCTCAGGCCTAACAGCTCTGGCATCTCACTGGAAATCAGCAGAATCGCCACGCCGCGATCAGCGATTTCCCGGATGAGTTGGTAGATCTCGACCTTGGCTCCGATGTCTACGCCCCGAGTGGGTTCATCAAGGATCAAAATCCGAGGTTGGAGGGCAAGGCATTTGGCGAGGTAGACTTTTTGTTGGTTGCCCCCGCTGTAGGTTTCCACCAAAGCCTCCAAGCTGGGGCCACGCACTCTGAGGCGGCCAGCCAAATCTTCCACCAGGGCTTGTTCTTGCTCGTGATCCATGACGAGGCGCAGGCCCCCGCCCGTGAGGTCCCGCACCACGCTGAGGGTCATGTTTTCCCAGGCCGGGCGATTCAGGAAGAGGCCGAGGCCCTTGCGGTCTTCGGTGAGCATGGCTAGTTTGAGATTCAGCGCGCCGCGGGGTGACGGATGAAGAAGTTCCTTGCCCTCAACCCACACACGACCATGCGAAGAGAAATAGCCATAAATACCCAGGGCCAGTTCGCTGCGGCCAGCGCCCATGAGGCCGCCCAGGCCTAAAATTTCTCCGGCGCATAAATTGAAATCCACGGGGCCCGCCAGAATGCGGCCACCGGCGCTGCTGACAGTGAAGCCCTCCACCCGGAGCATTTCCGCCGCGGAGGCGCGATCCAAGGGCCGCGTCCGGCGCGGGTAGATATCTTTCACTTCTCGGCCCACCATCCAGCGGATGATCTCGTCTTTGGTCAGGCGTGCCGCATCACCGGCACCGGCAAGCTGGCCGTCCCGCAGAACCACCACGCGGTTGCACACACGCTTGATCTCAT
>CAYHWW010000201.1:0-5826 GCA_964360145.1 uncultured Oligoflexia bacterium
ATCGTGGTGGAATCCTGCGCGGCGGCATCGTGCTCGCCCACGAGAAGACAAGCACCGCATCAGCGTTGCCGCGTCTGCTCCGCTGGATGATCGAAGAGGGCGCGACCTTTGTGGTGTTCACAGACTAATGCTCAGTATCTGCATCACGCAGCGAAGCAGACTTAAGGAGCGGTGCGCATGACGCGGCGGCTGGCGGTGAGTGAATTGCCCGCCTGGTCGAAGCCCGCGGGCTTCCAGGAATAGACCGTGTTGGGCGTCAGGCCCGCGAGGCTCGCAGTGTGATCGAGGGTGTAGTTGCCGTTGCTGGGCACGAACTGGTCTGTCGCTATGCCCAGGCCCCAGTAGAGCTCACCGGTGGTGACCTCGCTGGTGGTCCAAGCAAAGCTCGCCGCGTCGCGGCCCACGGTGGCGGAAATGATCAGGACGATGGGACCGAGAGTGTCCACCATCCAGTTGTGGCTCGCGGGCGTGGAGTCGGCGACGCCGTTTGCATCCACGGAATAAACAGAAAATGTATGAGTGCCGTCAGCCAGGTTGATATAGGTCATGGGCGAGGTGCAAGTCGATGAAGCAGCGCTGTCACGAGAGCAATAGTATGTGGCTCCTGGCTTATTGGACTCGAACGAAAAGGAGATGGAAGTCTCTTTGGTCACCAGCGCCAGGGCCGCCACGTTGGTGATCGTGGTGTCGATGGCCGTGCCGCCGCCGCAAGGATTGGAGGACACGGCACTGGGCAGGCGGAAAGCTTGCGGGGGCACCACGCTCCAACCCCGTGAGAGCAGGCCGTTGTAGGAGGCCTGGGCCCGGGGGGGATTTTGAGTGGAATCAAAGTAACGGCTGTTGCCGCTGCGGCCGCACTCCGTATCGTTGGTGGGGCGCGTGGCGTCATCCGCCACCCAGGGGCGCCAGAGCATCATCATGGCGATGTGGTAGCGGGGGCCTTGATAGTATTGCACGCGCACGGGCAGGCCCTCGGAGGCGGTGAGGCGCACGGGGGCCGTGGCGCAGGCGAACTTGGTGGCGTGGACGCCGTCATCGTTAACGACCGTTTCCCAGCCGTTGCCCCGATCCACTTCCATGAGGGCGCCGTCATCGGCGAGGAGGGCGAACTGGTAGTCGGCGGCGGCACCGGCATCAGGGAGCTGGATGACGGTCTCAAAGTTCAACCCAAAGTATTCATAGAGAGTGGTGCCTTTGTCATTGAGAATGGTCTCACCACCCCGTGTCACGAAACCCCGATCGAAGGGCCGGGTAGGTATGTCGAGGTTGCCGAAAAAGAGGGCGGCGCCGATGGCATGGCCGTTGCTGAGGTAGTCCCGAGCGCTGCCGTACCGGGGCTGGTCGTCTGAAAGGTATGCCATCCGGGCCATGATGCCGTGGTCATAGTCGGTGGCGCCGTTGCCAAAGGGGTCGCAGACCGCATTTTGGTTGGAGAGGGCCTCAGAGTCCACCAGGGCGTTGGTTTCGCCCGCCGGGACCACCTCTTGGAATGTGAGGCAGCCGGGGAGCATAATGATGGAGGCGAGGCCCAGGAGCAGGCGGATGGACTTAGCGGGATTTTTAGATTTTGAGCTGCTCATAAGCCACCTCCTTCCTGGTGCACCTTATATTGTACCCCTTCTGGGCATTTGTTGCCGAGGGAGCCAGCTCCAGTGGGCTCAGTAAAATCAATTATTTATATTTAATGATGAAGGTCTCTTGATGGTGTCGTATTGCTCAATAATGACAACTGTTTATGTTTATGTCTGCTCCGCACCCAGCCTTGGGGCACGGAATGATTGACAAATAATCAGACTAGACGTAGACTGGTCTGATGGAAGCGCGAAAACCTAAACGAACGTTGAATGCCAGGCCCACGACTCCGGGTCGCGCCAGGTCCGTCGGCTCCTACGAGGCCAAGACCCATCTTCCTCGGCTGCTGGCTGAGGTCGAGGCTGGCGCGAGGATCATGATTACCCGCAACGGGCAGCCCATCGCGGTTCTTTCGGGCATTGAAGCTCGCGACGAGTGTCCTGTCTCCGAGGTCATTGAGCAGCTTCGGGTGGCTCGCAAGGGCGTGCACCTCGGGGGTTTGGATGTAGCCGAGTTGAAGCGGATCGGTCGAAAGTGAATTTCGCTCTGGATTGTTCGGTTGCGATCTCCTGGTGCTTCGAGGATGAGGCCGACGCTTGGTCGGATCGGATACTTGATTCGCTCTCATCGGCGACGGCGTTCGTTCCAGAGATCTGGCACACCGAGATCGCCAATGTCCTTGTGCAATGCGAGAGAAAGAAGCGGCTGACCGAGGCGCAGACCGCGGCATTTCTCCGTCGGCTGCGGTCGCTTCCCATTCAGGTCTGCATGCTCAGCCGGGATGAGAATTTTTCTGACGTCCTTCACCTCGCCAGGCGAGAGGGTTTGACCAGCTACGATGCCGCTTATCTGCGTATTTCGCTGCGTGAGGGGTTGCCCCTGGCAACGCACGACAAGGCGCTGAAAGTCGCCGCCGCGAGGCTCGGAGTCCCGCTGCTTTGATCAGAACGCGAAGGCCATCACACCCTTTCAACTCTATTGACTATGTCCTAAAAAAGGCGGACAATTTTAGGGTATGTTCAAGAGACTTCTTAAGCCCTCGTTAACAAGAAGCTTTTTTTTATTCGGGCCTCGGTCGACGGGGAAGTCGACGCTTCTTCATGGTGTTTTTCCTGACAGCGATGCGCTTTGGATCGACTTGCTTGATCCGGAGCTTGAGCATTCGTTGGCGGCGTCGCCTTCCCGACTCAGTGCGATGCTCGAGCAAGAGCTTGTGGGGCAGAAGCGCGATTGGGTCGTGATCGACGAAGTTCAGAAGGTGCCCGACTTGTTATCCGTTGTGCAGCAGTTCATTCAGAAGAAAAAATTTAAGTTCGCGATGACAGGCTCGAGTGCTCGGAAACTAAAACGGGGTGGGGCTAACCTGCTGGGAGGGAGGGCGTCTTGGTTTGAGCTTTCAAGCCTGACGCACCTTGAGCTTGAAGGTAGATTTGAAATCGATGCCGTACTGAACTGGGGTTCATTGCCTGAAATTTTTGAGCTGAATGAGAGCGATCGTGTCCGATTCCTGAAGTCCTACAACTCTACCTATCTTAAAGAAGAAATCGTCGCAGAGCAGCTGGTCCGAAAGGTTCAACCGTTTCGAAATTTTCTAGAGCTGGCTGCGTTGCAGAATGGGCAGATCATCAACTACTCAAAGTTTTCGCGCGATTGCGCGGTCGATGTCACCACAATTCAGACTTACTTCGAAATCCTGCAGGACACTTTATTGGGTTTTGAGCTTCTTCCGTTTCATCGCTCAGTCCGAAAAAGGCAGCGAAAAAATCCGAAATTTTATTTTTTCGATACCGGCGTAACACGGGCGATGGCGGGGCAGCTTGAGGGACAAGTTCCGCCTAGAACGTCAGCCTATGGCAGGTTTTTCGAGCAATTCGTTGTGACGGAAGTAAGCCGGCTCATGAAGTGTTTTGAAAAGGACTGGAGACTCTCATACTTAACTTCGAAAGACGGCAGTGAGATCGATCTCATTATTGAAAAGGGGCGGGATCTCATCGCGATCGAAATTAAATCTAGCACGAAGGTAGATGAAAAAGAGGTTCGCTCATTCGAACGGTTGGCGGGCGACATCCGCGGCGCGGAGCTCGTCTTTGTTTCTCAGGATCCGGTGGCCCAGCATTATGGCCGCGTGAATTGTCTTCATTGGCGGGAAGCGCTGAAATTCATTTTTAAGGATCAATGGCCGAACTGAAGGGCGGCGCCTTCATCTCGGCCATATCTGATCGCAGGCAGTACGAAATAGGTGCACTGTTTTGCGATCAGAACGCGAAGGCCATCACGGATACCTGCAAGCCCCACCACTGCATGGGGAGAAAGGTGTTCTTCACGATGGTGTCCCGATGCGGCACGTCCACGGTGCGTTGCAGGTAGGCCCCCACCATTTAATAACGCTCCGCATCTGCCCGTAACCATTGATCAAAATAGTTCGAACAGCAGGTAGCGAGGCCTTGATATCTATATATTATCTAGATATAATCTAGTCAGATGCTGCATTTTGAATGGAACAACGCGAAGAATAAGAGCAACCGCAAGAAGCACGGCATCTGGTTTGAAGAAGCTGAGCAGGTGTTCAATGATCCGAGAGCCTTGAGGTATTTTGACGCAGCCCATTCAGAAGAGGAAGACCGGTTTTTACTGGTCGGCGAGAGCGAGCCCAATCGGGTTATACTCGTTGTCTTCTGCGAAAGATCGTCATCCGTGATCCGGATCATCTCGGCCAGGAAAGCCACGAAGAAGGAGCGAAGTGAATATGAAAAAGGAATATAACCTCTCGAAGATGAGAGCGGAGAAAAACCCTTATGCCGACCAGAAGAAGGCTGTAGGGATCAACCTCAGTCACCAAGTCATCGACTACTTCAAAAAATTGGCCGATGAGAGTGGTATCCCCTACCAGAAGCTCATCGACCTCTACCTCCTCGATTGCGTGAAGCGGCGCAAGAAAATCACATTGAGATGGGCCGCGTAAAGACTGCGCTCACCGCGAAATCAAGACCAAGAAAAGCTAGATGAAAAAGAGGTTGGCCGAAATGAAGAGCGGTGCCTTAAGTTCGGCCATATCTGATCGCAGGTGGTACGAAATAGGTGCCTGTCTTGTGATCAGAACGCGAAGGCCATCACCGATACCTGCAAGCCCCACCACTGCATGGGGAGAAAGGTGTTTTTCACGATGGTGTCCCGATGCGGCACGTCCACGGTGCGTTGCAGATAGGCCAGGTTCCAGCTCGCATTGAGCCCGAGGAGAAAGGGGTCTAGCTTATATGCGATGCCGCCCGCGAAGGACCCCTGGGCGCCGATGAAGCTGAGCCCGGACTGGTTTTCACTGTAGCGTGCGTAGTTCAGCCCGAAGCGCAAAGTTTCCAGCACTCTCTTGCTGCCGAAGAGCCTGAATACCCCGCCGACGCCGGGCCCCAGGGTGAGCATGCTGCCGTTCATGCCTTGGCGATTGCGGGCCACTTCGGCTTCCGGCGTGGGCAGGCTCACAGGGTGAATGTCGCCGGAGCGATGTACCCACCAGGCGGAAAACGGCCCCATGTAATAATGGACGTCAAGGTCAAGGGTGACACCGTCCAGCAGCTTACCGGCCCGGAGGCCCACGGAACGCAAGCCCCGAAAACCCAGGTCAGTGGATGAGGTGAGACCACCAAACCAGGTTTTCCCGCCCACGGCGCTGAGGGAAGAGGTTTCGTCCACGGTTATGGTGGTCGCCGGCATTTGAATGTCGTCCGCACGAACCGTGGCGACGCCCAGCGAAAGAAGCAGCGGAAAAAAGATCAAGAAGCGGCTCATAGATCCTCCCCGTCCAGCCGATCCACGCCGACGAGCTGGGCCAGCTGCAACTTGAGCTTGTAGTGGTTCAGGATGGAGCTTGTGAGGGCCTGTTCCGCGCTCCGGATCTGCTCGATGGCGTTCTTGAAATCCAAGCGATTGGTGTGGGGATTGGTGTTGAGGAGCTTGAGCGCGTTGTCGAACACCACGGCGGCCTCGGAAAACAGGTTTTCAGTGTTGGCGATGGTGGCCTCCGCCTGGAGGATTTGGTTGTAAAGATTGCGGGCCTGGATGTCCACATTGTTAGCGCTGGTGCGCAGGTTCAGCTCGGCCTGCTCCAAGGCGATCTGGGCGGCACGTAGCGTGCGGGACCCCAGGAAGCCGCCCTCACCATAAAGGGGCATGGTGAAGTTGAGGCTGGCTGAGACATTGAAGTTTCCGGAGGCATTGCTATTGGTCGTCGTGCGGGTGTGGGTCGTGCCGTTTTGGTTC
>CAYHWW010000202.1:0-5822 GCA_964360145.1 uncultured Oligoflexia bacterium
GGCCAGTGAAGGGACCAGGCATCATGCCACCGCCACCGGGATACATGCCGCCGCCACCACCGCCAGCATAGGGATTGCCGTAGCCACCGTTGAGGGGGCCACCGATGATGGGCCCATAGGGACCGCCACCGCCGCCACCACCATAAGGATTGCCATAGATACCGCCGCCGTAGGGGTTGCCGCCGCCCAAGTTGAAACCAATGCCGATGCCGGGGGAGGGTATATAGCCACCGCCACAGGGACCGATACCACAGGGAGGAGCGCCAGCATAACCACCACCGTAGGGGTTGCCATAGCCTCCGCCGCCATAGGGATTACCGTAAACGCCGCCACCGCCGTAAGGGTTGCCGTAGCCTCCATTGAGGGGGCCACCAATGATGGGGCCATAGGGACCACCGCCGCCACCATAAGGGTTGCCATAGCCGCCGCCATAGGGGTTGCCACCACCGCCGCCGATATAAATACCGCCACCGAGCAAACCGCCAAGGGGGTTGTAACCACTGCTACCAGAAGACCCATAGATGCCCAGGCCACCACCCATGACGCCGCCGCCACCAAGGATGTTGCCGTTCATGAGGTTGTTGTAGCCGGCCCCCATGTAGTTATACATGTTGGGGTTGTACATGGTGCCGAAGTTGGAACCGAACATGCCACCGAAGGGTTGGGGTGCAATGATAGACTGTCCTGCCGCATTGGCGCCTTCCACGTATTGTGGATAGTTGGCCTGATACGCAGCAATGGCCGCCATGGTTGAGTCCCGTTGATAGCCCATGGCCGTGCGGTTCAAGCCCGCGCTCAGATCCATGCCACGGAACTGCACCGCGGCGTTGAGACCCATGCCCACGATGCCAAGAGCCGCGGGAGCCAGGCCCGTGATGTAATCTAAAGTGGTGGGCTCACGATTGATCATGGCCAGCTGAATATCCCGCTGGGCCTCAATGGCGGTAGAGGCCACGTCGCCGCTACCACCACCGCCATCGCGGCAGTCGCCGTCGACGCAGTCGCCCTCGTCTTCTTCGGTGATGAGCTCTTCGATTTCTTTGCTGCGGGCATCGAGGCTTCCCTCAAGTTCCTTAAACTCTTCGATGTCTTTTGCGAGGCGGCGCTTTTCAGACTCGAGAAATGCTCTCCAGCATTGCAAGACGCGCCCTGCTTTCTCGCCCAAGCTATCAAGACAAGGGGCTGTGCGGGCTATGGCCACGCAGCTTTGGCTGGCATAGTTTTCGACACAGGTATCCAGGTCGCGCACGCAGGGAATCGGGCCCGCGGAACTGACAGGGGTCTCAGCGGGTTCAACGCCTGTGTTGCACTGGCGCACTTCTTCGCGACAGCTGTTGCAGTTGCGGGTGTAGTTGCTCAAACGCGTGGGGCGACTAGCGCCAGGCGCGAGCTCGCTAGTGATGCGACGGATATCTGCTTCCGCACTTTCCCGACTGGCGCTTGTGGCCCTCAACTGAGCGGTCACTCGCTTCAAATCCCGACGATGGGGGCTCAGCTCGCGACGACTCCCGCTTCCCCGGCGGCGAGTGACGGAGCTTCCTTGGCGCCGTACGACAGGATCTTCATCGTCGTCATTATTTTCATCGGTGCGGGAGCTCGGCGAAGATCTCGGCGATGATTCCGTGGCCCCGTAGCGGGAGTGTGCCTGCTCCGGCACTGCCACCGCGATCATGAGTAAGAATGTCGACGCGCTTAAATATGCGATTTTTTTGTTCATCATAGAGGGATCCCTTCACCTCAATGCATACAATCGGGCTGAAACCCACTTAGGTTCAGCTTTACTTAGTATTCCGTTCAGAATGTCCCACAACAAGGAGGCAAAAAACGCCCCGCGTTAGCCTTTGCCTCCCGCGTCGGCTAGGTTAGCGTGGTGGAATAAAATGCCTACGACCACCTCACTCCATCCCCTGGCCCGCCTGGCCCAGGACCGCGACATCGTGTCCGAGATTGTTTGCTCTCGCTTGCTGCGTGCCGCGCCTTCGGACTCCAAGCAAATGGAGGAGATGCTGGGAGACAGCCTTTTCTGGGAGAAAAAGCGGCTGGCCAGCCCCAACGACCCGGTGCGGGATGCCGTGGATGGTGCCTTCTGGAAGATGATGGCCCACGAGATCCCCGCGGCGGCTGGCGATGCGGCGAGCCTGCGCATCCTCTATGAGAAGCTCATCCGCTTCCACCTGGGCGAGATCTCCAGCCATTTTGACCAGCGTACGTATAAGGTAGCAACAACCCTGGTGCCCCGGGGTTTCGTCTGGCTGCTCCAGGCGCTCTCGTGGAAGAGCCTGGCTAAAATGTTCCAGGAAAAACCCGATCTCCGCGGGAAGGTCGTCATCCAGGGCCAGCTGGAACAGCTGCGCAAGCTCTCTCAAAAGGGTACGATCATTCTGACCCCCACCCACTTCAGCAACCTGGATTCCATGCTCATGGGATGGGCGCTCTTCGACATCGGCCTGCCGCCCTTCGCCTACGGCGCTGGGCTCAATCTTTTCACAAACCCGGTGTTGGGCTACTTCATGAACAACCTGGGCACCTACAAGGTTGACCGCAAGAAAAAGCACAAGCTCTACCGGGAGATTTTAAAAGAATACTCCACGACCATATTAGAGCGCCGGGTGCACAGCCTGTTCTTCCCCGGCGGCGGTCGCTCACGCTCCGGCGGGCTCGAAACCAAGATCAAAACAGGCCTCCTGGGCACTGGGGTCTCCGCATACATCCGAAATCTACAGGAGGGGCGGCCCAACCCCAACGTGTACATCGTCCCCTGCGTGATCTCGTATCATTTCGTCCTGGAGGCCTCGAGCCTCATCGCCGACTATTTAAAAGAGCAGGGCCAGGGCCGCTACATGCCGGTGGATGAAGACTCGCTGATGATGAGGAGCTTCACCCAATTCATCTACAAGTTCTTCTCCGCCAACTCCAAAATTCACATGAACTTCGGCCGGGCCTTGGACCCCTTCGGCCACCTTGTCGATGATGATGGCAATAGCGTCACCGACCGCGGTCGCATGGTGGACCCCGCCGACTTCGTGCGCACTGACGGCGAGGTGCGTGCGGACAAGCAGCGGGATGATGAGTACACCCGCATTCTATCCGAACGCCTCGTGGAGCGCTTCGCCGTGGAGAACGTGGTGCTCTCCTCCCATTTCGTGGCCTATTCTTTTTTTCTGTGGCTCAAACGCCAACACCCGGAGAAAGACCTGTTCCGCCTGCTGCGACTTGCCCCTGAGGAGACCCGCACGGCGCTTTCTGACTTTCTGCCCTTTGCCGAGCACATCCTCTTGAAGCTACGGATTCTCTACCACGACGGGAAACTGGTGCTTCCGCCGGCGCTTCGCTCGTGCCCCGTGGCGGATGCAGTGACGACGGGGCTGCGAAACGTGGGTATTTACCACACACTACGTCCCCTCAAAATGACAGGCACCGTGGATGGAGGGGGAACGGTCCTCTCTGAAGACATGGAGTTGCTCTACTACTATCACAATAGGATGGCGGGCTATGGCATCACACCGTAATACCGCCATATTGGGCGCCGGCAATTGGGGCACGGTCATCGCCCTCCTTGCCGACCGCGTAGCCCGGGAACAGGGTTTCAAGGTGTTCCTGTTTGATGTGGACCCCGCGAAAATCAAAGACATCGCTTCCTGTCGAGAGAATCGCGCCAACCTTCCCGGCATCGAAGTGCCCCCATCCATTATCGTGACGGACTCCCTCGCCACAGTCTTCGGAGAGTGCGGTCTCATCATGCCGGTGATCCCCGCGAAGTTCATGCGGCAGTTCGCCACCCTCTGGGCATCTCAGGTGCGGGGCGATCATTATATTGTGCACGGCACCAAAGGTTTCGAGCCTCAAACCCACAAACGCATCAGCCAGGTGATTGTGGAAGAAACGGGCTGTTTGCGGGTAGGGGCCCTCTCGGGGCCCAACCTTGCCAATGAGCTGGCCCGCGGACTCCCCAGCGCCACCGTGGTGGCAAGCCCCTTCAAAGAGGTCCAGAGGCGCGCCATACAAAACCTCACCAGTGATCGCTTCGTAGTGGAAGGTTCCGATGATTTAGCCGGTGTGGAGTTCATTGGTGCCCTAAAGAACATCCTCGCTCTCGCCTCGGGGCTCTGCGCGGGCCTAGAACTCGGCCAAAACGCAACAGGCACCGTACTCACCAGGGGACTGGCGGAAATCCGTGCCCTTTTGCTCCACTGGGAGGCGAACACGGACACCATACTGAGTCTTGCTGGCTTCGGTGACATCATCGCCACATCCACCAGCCCCGAAAGCCGCAACTTCCGCGCAGGTCTGCTTTTAGCAAAAAGTCTGAAGATGGAAGAAATTGAAGCGAAGCTTTCCTCCACGGTGGAAGGCTTCAATACCCTCATGGCGGTACAAACACTTGCCGGGGGCACAACCGGTGATTTGCCCCTCATCCAAGCTCTCTGGTCCATCAGTAGAGGCCACGGCGAGCCGCGGCAAACCTTGGCCACGGCCCTGCACATGAACTCTCGCTCGGTCGACTAGGTAGAACTTGCCGGGATTTTAGGCGCGGCTGACGCGTTTGGCGTCCGCGACCTTCTTGCGACGGGCCTTCAGCTTGCTTTGGCGCTTACGCATCTTCATTTTATTGATCTTCTTTTTACAGCCACGTCCCATAAAGACTCCTTAGAACAAAGAGGGGTTATCGAATTCAGTTTTCCAGCTATACTTAAGGCTGGGTCCATATGGCAACCCCAGAGCGCGGGGGTGGGAGATCACATGTTCAAAATCGGCGATGAAGTCTATTACGGTATCCATGGTCACTGCGAGGTCACGGGCATCGAGACCAAGCAGGTCGGCGGTGAAGCGGTGGCTTTCTATGCCATCCGCGCTGTACGCACTGTCCCAGTACCCAAAAGCACCTCGCGGTCCCAGGCTCAGATCCTTGTGCCTGTGACGAATGCTCAGAACACTGGGCTGAGACCCCTCATGACAGCGGAGCAGACGAGCCAAATCCTCCTCATGCTGGCGGACCAAGAATACTACTTCCCCCTGGGAGAGAACTGGGTAGTGAAAAATCGACACTTAGAGGACGTCATTCGCCGTGAAGGGGCCACCGGCCTCGCCAAGGCAGTGGGTCACCTCCATGTGCTGGTCAAACAAGATGTGGCACCCCGGGGCGATGCCGTCCGCTTGTATGAGTCGCTATTGCGCTCCCTGGTGAATGAAATGACTCTTGCTCTGGGCAAAGCTACTAAAGACGTGGAAATCACTGTACTGAGGGCGCTGAAACACAAGCTCCATGCGGACCACTAGCCCCTCACTCTCCCTACTGGGAGCCTTGGTACTATTGGTCTTTTGCAGCGGTGCGGGTTTTGGCGAACACTACGATGTACTAGAGTCCACTGTCCGCGGGGTAGGCTCTGACTTTAAAGAAGGCGATCGAGGATCCCTCGAGCACGCCCTAGAGAGGCTGCGCCATATGCGTGAGCGCCTCCGGGAGGAGTGGGCCGAAGAAGAGCACAGCAGCGGACGACTGCAACGGGTGCGAAAGGACTTGGAACCGGCCACACGAAAAGAAGCGGAACCATTGGTGCAAAAAGCCCAGTCCATCAATCGCGCTAATATCAAGCGCCTCAGCGAGCTCATCAAACTTTCAGAAACAGAAATCCGCCGCCTGGAGCGTCGCCAAAGTGCGGTGAAGCCCGAGGGGCTCGATTCCGGCGACTTCCGGCTCCTGCCACCGCCGCAGTCACAATAAATAAAAAACAAAAGGCCTGGCTCCGTGAGGAACCAGGCCTTTCGTATAAGAAGGGGGCATCGAGCTACCTTTGCACACAATTGCTTGTGCACTAGTATTG
>CAYHWW010000203.1:0-5786 GCA_964360145.1 uncultured Oligoflexia bacterium
TCGGCGCCTCAACGCCATCGGGCGCCATCCCCACGAGGAAGGTTGCCTCGCGCTCGTTTATCGGATCTGCGAGCGCCACGCCGAAGGGAAACGAGGGTTCCTTGCCAACGACATCGTCACGGCCCTCTGGAAGAGGCTACGCGACGCGAAGCTCGAGATGCTCACGCAGCTCGAGCTTGATCTTCACGCTGCGTAGGAGTAACCAATGCTCTCCCCGTCCTGGAAAATCTCTCCGAAAAATTTCCACCACTACAGGACGCGGCCCCCATCCCGAAAAAGCCTCTGGTGGCTCCGCCCCCCGGTCCCGACCCCTCGACCGAGGTCGTCCGGCGCAATGGCGAGGTAGCTAAAGCGTTGTAGGGCCGAACCCACTCGAAGTCTCGCGGGGGCTTTCACCGCTGGCCGGAAACGATTGCACTTACGACTATTGAGCCATCTGCAAAGATCCCTTGCACTAAAAAGACTCTATTTTTTTAAGATACGCGCAATGACTACTCCTTCGGTAAGGCTTCCGAGCAAAAGGACAGCGAGCTCGAGTAGATTCAACGCGAAGGGCTCCTTCAACAACGTATGATAGATAAACCACTCTTGCGTCACCCAGTAGAGGAGCCAAATCACAAGCCCCCAGAAAAGCCCCTTTTTCAGCCACGTTTTTCCGGGGATAGACGGCGAAAGTACAGAGTATAGAGACCCGTGGAACGCACTGAGAAGGACCAGCCCCGCAACGGAGACGGGCACATTTCTCTGAGGAGTAACCTCTAAAAAAAGTTTACTCTGAATTTCCGGATCATATAGAAAGTTTCGCAGGAGACTGCTGGAAAATATCGCTCCGAGAACGCCGTTTCCAATAAAACCTCCAGCCATCCCAGCCAACAGCGCCTTAATTTTTTTATTCACTTTTCATCCCACCACTGCTTAATCTGACCAACGATTTCATCCGCGGCATCCTCCTGAATGTAGTGACCAGCCCCACGCAAGATGTGTGTTTTCGACTTGCGGAAAAGACTCTCAAAGCGCTTTCGCTCCTTCTCGCGAAATGCGAAATCTTTATCTCCCCATAAGATGAGTGCAGGGTGCTCTGACAGGCGGCCTAATCCATTTGAAACTTGATTCAGAAATTCCGAACTCTGAATAATTTCTCTTGGAAAGATATGAGTCGGTTCACGGGCGTCTTGATTAGGAAATGGGCCGCGATACGCATTCATGATCTCCGTTGAGAGTTTTCTTCTCGGAGTGCCAGCGGGGATCAAAATATTCACAAAGGCGTTGAAGTGACGAATTGCGAACCTGCCAACTGATCCGCCTACAAATTCAGAAAACCATTCAAAATGCCTGTCGCCTTGAACAGGCCACGCAAATGTATTTCCAATAATGATTCTATGAAACCGATTCGGCTCCGCTATTGCCAGAGAGAGGCCAATGGGGCCGCCCCAGTCTTGAACCATCAATGAAATATCCTCCAGCTTCAGCCTTTTGCTAAATTCAGACAGTATTCTAGCGTGAGTAGCCGGCCTGAAATCGTACCCAGGTGATGCGCTTGAAAGTCCGAAACCTGGGTAGTCAGGTGCTATACAGCGAAAGCGATGTTTTAGGCCCTTGATGATGTCTCGGTAAAGAAATGACCAAGTTGGGTTCCCGTGCAGCAGGAGCAGCACCGGACCGGTTCCCTCATCGACATAATGAACCGCACATCCATCAATATCGATGAAGTGCAGCTTAAACGGAAAGAGATGCTGGGGAACCCAAGTCGGATATTCCACAGGACTCTCGTCAGTCGAAAGTCGGCACGTTCGCCGGCGGCTCATGACCTAATCCATATTTTTTACCTTTTTCACAAAATGCTTTCAGGCGGATTCCCAACAGGTCCTTCCAGCCGACAGAGAAGTTTTTGCGACTCTCTTCGTCCACATCTCCAACCGCTGAATGGGTCATCTTAAGCATCGTGCTCTTCCCTTTCGTCTGAAGATCGAACCCAAGCTTGCCATGGACTGCGCCACTCATTCCGATTGAGCCAGAAATCTCTAGTCGCTCGTTCTTCCTAATTTCACTCACGACGCCCCAGAGCGAGCCCTCAGTTGAGGACCATACTTCGTAAAACCGCCCCCCGACCTTCGGTTCAAGGATAAGATCTTTTGGTTTATCGCCAATGTAGTAGGGCACGCCCCACCACGCTGCAATATTTTCTGTGAGCGCATCAAAAACTTTGCTCGCAGGAGCATCGATTTTAACGTCCTGCGCGATGCTAATAAATTTCGGCATGTTCTTCATAGATTCCACTTCCTTCTCTTCAACCTGACTTTTAAGTCGCGATAAATTATTCGACCACAATGCGGAGTAAGGACTAATCCAGCGCTCATAAATCGACTGAAGCGGCGTCGCATTCAGATAATTCCAGCACTCGCGCCCTTCCTTACGTACCGTAACGAGATTTGCCGCCTCCAAAACACGCAAATGTTTCATTACTGCAAAACGTGAAATTTGGAACTCGTCGCAAACTTCCCCAGTGATTCTTGGGCCCCTTCTCAATAAATCTAAAATTCCCCGACGTGTGGGGTCTGCAAGCGCCCTCCACGTTGGCGCAGTTCCATCATTCATGTGACTAAAAGGTAACATATTTAAAAACAGTCCTCAAGCACTTCATGCCTGCGATAACAGCAGTAAGAATTCTGGGAGCTGTCGAACTCCACCAGAAACCACATCCCACGCTCAGCCATCACTCAGCCAAAACTCAGCACACCACAGTGATGACCACTGATTCTGAGTGATGCTTCCAACGAAGCGACATCGATAAACCCTTGAAGCCCAAGGTTTTAGGTTTTCGATGGTTACGGGGTTTTGAGGGAAAGAGTCTTGAAAAAAATGGTCGGGGAGACAGGATTTGAACCTGCGACCCTCTGCTCCCAAAGCAGATGCGCTACCAGGCTGCGCCACTCCCCGACATTGATGTATGGAACTCGCTCACAATACCTCGGACTGCCAGCGAAACCACCAGAATTTCAACGCTCACCTCCCCCTCACGGAGGCGGCGGTTGGGTGCCCCGCTGCACACGCTCGCGGTAGCCTTGACGGGGGCGCATATTGCCCACGCCTGGCCCCCCCGGGGGCCGAGCGGGGGCTCCCGCTCGTGAGCCGGGGTTCAAGCGCTGGGCTCCGCGGCCCGCGATGTTGTCGCTGCCCATGGGGCCCCCGCGTTTCCCACTGCCCGCGGGCCCCACGTATTCCGCGCCTTCCCCAGCTTTTCCCTCGCCCCGGCGGAGTACCCGCTGGGCCCGCGCACCCTCAGCCCCCGCACGATCCAAGATATCGCCTCGACCACCACCGCGGACCTCGCCGCGATTCACCTGCTGTGTTTCCTCAAGCTTGGGCCGCGGGCGATTTTCCGCCGCTGCATTTTCAGAACCTCCGCCGCGCCGACTGACCGCGCCTCCCTCCGCCGTGGGTTCAGCGCCCTGGGGCGCATCGTAGCCCCGCTTCTCCCGCCGCAGACTCTCGCCATTGCCGGACGGGTCCTTGGGCCCCGTGACCATGCGGCTCCGGGCCTCTTTCACTTCATAGGTGCGACTGCCTTGCACCGTGGCCTCTTTCACCTGGGGCAGCTTGCTTTTGATGATGCGATTCAAAACCTTGCTCTCGAATCGCACCGGGGTCGTCGGGGCGCTCATCCCCCCGCTGATCACGGAATGATAACCAGCCCGCGCCAGCACTGAGTTGCCCGATTGCAGGTCGCTCTCGGACTTCGCGAAATGCACTTCACCGGTGACTGTATAGAGCGAAAGCGTGCTTTCCCTCTCACGGCCCCGCAGACGCGAGTCATCCGCGGCAACAACGAATTCCGTGCCGCGCACACCCATGATGCCGTCCTTGGATTTCACGAGGAAGGGCTCTTTCTCTGAATAGACTTTATTCACCAGCACCTTCATGACGCCACGAATGAAGCTCACGGTGCGAGATAATTTATTGCCGGAATCACGCTCCAGCCAATTCTCAAGCTTCACTCGCGCGCTGGGGCCAATGGCAAGCTCGGACCCCTCATCCATGACAAGCGTGATGCTCTGCCTCTTACTCGTCGCCAGAACGTCCCCTTCGTAAACGGGGCAGTCCACGCAAGCAGAGCGACGCCCGCTGTTGCCGATGATGGGTATGGGATCATCCTCTTTCTGATCCACCTGTATGATTTTACCGATGGGCTTGGGATCTTCGGCAAATGATGGGGAGAGCCACAGCATCGAGAACGCGGCGAACATGGTCAGTATGCGCATGACTCTCATTCTGACGGCTTTTGGGGCGGAAACGACTAGAAAATCAGTGCCACAACGGCACCGATGACCAAAGGCATAACAGTGGGGCAGCAGTCGGGTATTGTGAATGTTTTTAGTTTATAACCGAAATTTCATACTGGAATCAGCACCTTGCGGCTCTCGAAAAAAAATCGTGTGGCTGATGATTTTCCGAGGAATTCACGCGGTAAAATGAGATCAGGAGGGCGCAACAGACCTCACCCCACCTCGAAGCAGCACAATCCCACCAAAATAACCGTCAACCGAATACATGGAGGTATTTATGACGCGTCGCATTCAATCCACTTTCGTGATCCTCGCCGCTTTCACCCTGGCTATCAGCGCCTATGCGGGCGAGACAAAAACCGAAACCACCGCCAACGACACCGCAAACCAAGAGCAAAAGCTCGAAGTGCGCCGTGTCGAGGACTATAAACCCGCTCCCAAGCGCATTCTGCGCTTTGAACGCATGGGAAACCTTGAAGATCGCTCTGGTTGATCTAGAATCGTAGGATGAAGATCCTACCGAGTGGCATGGGAACGAGGGAACTCTACAAACTCCTAGCGGGGAGCATAGTCCCTCGTCCCATCGCCTTCGTCTCCACGGTGAACAAGAACGACATCCCCAACGCGGCGCCGTTTTGTTTTTTCATGGGTGTCACCCCGAACCCGCCCACCATCGCCCTCTCCATCATCCGGCGAGGAGAAGGTGGCGACAAAAAAGACACCATCCACAACATCGAGTCCACCCGGGACTTCGTCATCAACATCGTCGATGAGGCCCTGGCGTCAGCCATGAACATGGCAAGCGGCAGCTACCCCTCGGATATGAGTGAGTTCGACGTCACCGGGCTCACCCCCGTGCCCAGCGAGTACATCAAATCCCCCCGCATCGCCGAGAGCCCCATTCAAATGGAGTGTAAGCTACGCACCATCGTGGAACTGGGTGACGTGCCCGCCTCCATCGTCATCGGTGAAATCGTATGCGTGCACATCAGAGACAGCGTGCTCACCGACGGGCAAATTGATTTCAAGAAGCTGAAACCCGTGGGGCGCCTGGGTGAAACGATCTATGCGCGTATGGCGGACTTATTCGAGATGAACCGGCCCGCTTAGGTTTTCTTACGCCGCAAAATGGAGTTGGATTTGGACGAGCCGCCAAAGCCGCCGCTGGGGAGGGGGCCTTCTTCTTTCGCCTTCTCCCGCGTCGGCGGCGCAGGCCACACGGCGTCTTCGCCCTGGGAGGCGCTGAAGGTCGCCCACTGCTGAGGCGAGGGCGCGTTGACCTCAAGGGCCCAGGATTCACGGTGATTCATCTGCGGTAAGTGCGCGTCGTAACAACCCACGGAACAAAAATGAAGTTGGGTGCGCCGCCGATTGCACGTGGTCACATTGCAATTCCAGTATGTTTGGTTATACGCAATTGGCTTCTTACAGGAATTGCATTTGCGCCATTCAGCCATGGGGTGATTCTAACCCATTTCAGTTAAGATGTACCCATGAGGATCT
>CAYHWW010000204.1:0-5751 GCA_964360145.1 uncultured Oligoflexia bacterium
GCAAAATCATTGGAAACCCCATAGGCCCACACAGCAATGGTGATCGGGATTAATGTAGCGAGGTAGTGTGCCACATTATCACCTGATGCCGCGTAAGAAAGGCCGCCCAAAGCTGTCAAAGTGGCTAAGAATCGAGGCGACATCAGGGGCATGATCTCCCAGCGGATTGCGCGCCGGAGGGGCGAACCCATGTGGGCCTGGCTTCTCTCGTCGAGATTCTCAAAAAACGATCTAATGAGACGAGGTCGGAGCAGTCTGAGGTTATGCAGGGGATGATTGAATTTGGGGATTTCTGGGAAGTTCTCCATGGAGTGAACAAATCCGTTCGTTGCATTCACGAATGCAAAACTGCGGATTCGCCTCACAGGGGCGCCACGATTCTGAAGCGCCTTGAGCAGTTCAGCGGAAAATCCATCCTGAAAATTCACGTTGCCCCTGGATGCTTCTCCGCCAGTGTGGCAGCTCCAGAGATGCACTGAAAACTCTGGCGCAATGCGATTCATGGGCAGGAATGCCGCCAAAACAGCCGCCATATATAGGGCTGCAGACGGGGCGTTGAGGCCAATGGGCAGGTTTGGCATGAGGGCCAGAGCCTCCTCTTCGCCGTGATAGTGAAGTACGATGCCAGCGACGATGTCGTCTTTTTTGAGGCTTTTCGCTGCGGTATTAGGATTGATGCTCCCGAGATGGCCAGCGTCGATGAGCCTGATGGAATGCTCTTTCGATAGCGGTACGCGGATCTCTCTGGCCTTCGTTTTGTCCAAATTTATGGTGGGATCGGAAAAGAAATAGACCACCGTACCAGCAAAAGCCGGGTGGCTTGCTGATGCTAGGCTGCACAGTAATATCAAAACCGTGAAAATACGAATCATGCTATTTGTCGGCCTCAGTAGCATGGCTGAATTAAATGTCCAGACACAAACAGTCACCCATTGAGGTGTTGTCTCACCTGGAATTACAGCGGTTTCGTAATCCTTGGCGTAAATCCTGCTTATTGAGGGGGTATGGGGCAAGTAGCGACAGGACAAGGGCCCCCTTGGTCATGCCACGGCCCTAGTGTCCTGAGTCCCCGTTAAATCTCAGCCGTGGGCACAACCACCGTCCGTAATTCCTCGTGGTGGATGAGCCCACCCATGTGGGCGGCGCGGAGCATGAGAGTGGCGGCGATGAAACCCGCGATGAACGTGGCCGCTGTCGCGATATTCTCGAACTTGGCATTTTTCAGCCACACCCCAGTCAAAGCAGCTGCGGCGGCAGCGCCAGCCAGCAGAATCACCACGAAGGCAGCCTCGGCGGCCTCTTCATGATCATGGGCGAGGGCCTCACTGAACCCGGACACTTTGTGCTCGATAAACTCTTCAGCGGGTTCGCCGCTTAAGAACGCAGGGATTGAAGTCAGCGCCGAGACCAGCACAAGCGCCATGCCCGTGCGGCGGACCAAAGCTTTCTTGAGGGCCACCCCGGCAATGGCAGTGCCCAAAGCAAAGAGGAGTCCCGCGACGGGGAGGTGGTTAAAGGCGAGATGAAGTTGCGCGGCGTTAGGCATAGGCGCAAACATACACCGAGTCCCAAGACTAGGCGAAGGGATTTTCCGAGCGAACGAGGTCGGAAAAAACCGAACCTAGATTAGCGAAGGTATTTTGCCGGCGAGCGAGGCGCGACGACGAGTGAGCGACCAAGACGGGCTCGTGCCCGTCGCGTGGAGCCACGAGGAGGAAGCAACGAAGCTCCCCGGCAAAAGACCGAGCTAACTCAGCCCATCCAGGTGGTATCTTTTTGCAGCGCCCACTTCATGGTAATTTTTTTGTGGTTGCTCCAAAAGTCGAGGCTGTGTTCGCCGGTGATGTCGCCGGCACCGAACTTACTTTCAAAAATGCCACCGAAGCTGAAGGGCTCCCGGGGCACGGGTACACCGATGTTGACCCCCACCATGGCGCAGGTGGCGCGTCGGGCCACTTCTTCCGCGGCGGCACCGCTCGTCGTGAACACCGACGTTGCGTTGCCATAGTTCACGGATGCCTCGATCTTCAGCGCCTCGGAGAGATCGCGGCAGCGCACGATGCTCAAAACGGGGCCGAAGAGCTCTTTGCTCGCAGCCTCGGAGCCGGGCTTCACATGGTCCAAAATCGTGGGTGCGAGCCAGTTGCCACCCTCGAATGTGCCCTCCATGGAAACACGCCTGCCGTCGAGAAGGATCTTGGCACCGTCATTTTCGGCGCGACCAATGGCAGTTTCCAGAAATTCCACCTGGGCCTTGGTGATGATGGCGCCCATGTCGGGGCCCAGGCGCAGCTCTTTGGTTTTCGCGACGACTTTATCGATGAGGTGATCCACGGGGCCCACCGCCAGCAGCACGGACGCCGCCATGCAACGCTGGCCGGCACAGCCCGTGAAGGAATCACGCACGCCTTGGGCCACCACGGCGGGGTCGGCGTCCGGGAGAAGAATGAGGTGGTTCTTCGCGCCACCGAGGGCGAGCACGCGCTTCATGTGGCTCGTACCGCGGAGATACACTGCGCGGGCCACGGGGGTGGAACCCACGAAGCCCGCGGCCTGAATCAAAGGGTGATCGAGGATCGCCTCCACGGTTTCACGACCACCCTGAAGCACGGTGAACACGCCATCGGGGAGCCCCGCCCGCTTGAGGCAGTCGGCAATCAACAAACTCGTCATCGGGGTCTTGTCGCTGGGTTTCCACACGAAGCTGTTGCCCAGGGTCAGGGCGATGGGGATCATCCACAGCGGCACCATGGCGGGGAAGTTGAAGGGGGTTATGGCGGCCACTACGCCCAAGGGGATGCGGCGATACTCACAGTGCACGCCGCGGGATACTTCCATGCGGCCACCGGAGTCCATGTTCTGGAGAGCGAGCGCGAACTCGAGCACCTCAACACCCTTCATGAGGCCGGCGTCGCCCTCAGCGATGGTTTTGCCGGATTCAAAAGATTTGGTGGCGGCGATTTGCTCACGATGGCGCAGCAGCTCATCGCGGAAGCGAAACATCACCTGCGTACGTTCTTTGATGGGAAGCGCCCCCCACTCCACCTGTGCCTGAGCGGCAAACTTGACGGCCTCGTCCACGAGGCGCGCATCAGCACTGATGATCTTCGCCATGGGCAGACCCGTGTAGGGCGACGTCAGCTGGATCTCAGGGCCTCCGCCACCGCCGTGTTCACGACCGCTGACCCAGTGGTGGATGTCACGAGACACTCCTGCTGGGTAAAGCTTGAGATAGGGGTGCGTGAATGACGCCGTCATAAGGCCCTCGCTGTGGGCTTAGCCTCACATAATGGTGACGCAGAGGTCAATGACAGCGAAGAGAAGGGCATTTCTTTCCTCTTAGGCCCCTTAGGCCACCCAAGCCCAACAGCCGATAGGAGGACTGATGTGTGCCCGTGTTTTCACCACTGTTGCTGCCACGTTGCTGGGGATAGCTTTACCCTTTGCAACCGCTGTTGCAGCGCCCGGATCCGCTTGTGAGCCGCGAGCATCAATTTATCGTCGCGTCGCGGATCGGGTCTTCCGTGGTCCTGAGGTGCCGGAGATATACACGGTCATGCACCTTACAGAGGAAGATCAAGCCCGCATCCGAGCTATCGCTGGTGACGAGAGTGTTCCTCCGGTAGAGCGCATGCGTGCGGCCCTGGACGCCTACCTTACGGCGCGGCTCCGTCACCTGGATCCTGCCGTTCGCGAGAGTTACGTCAGGTATATAGAGCACTTCACCAAAAAATCCATATACGCCAACGAACGTGGGGCTCTCTCCGCAAATGCCGGATATATCGATATACCTCAGGAATTGCAGCATACCGTGGCTACCTACGCCATCATCGCCCATGAGGTGGAACATCGGATTCAGCATCTTGATGCTGATTTGATGACAGGCCCGGGTTCCTCATCAAGGCAGTTTGCTTTTGTTCTTAGGATGCTTTTCTTGCCATCCGAGCGCTATTTTACTGAGCATGGTGCGATCCGGGCGGAATGGGAATTCCTGCACCAAGTCCCTGAGCATATCCGCAGGCAAGCCATCGGCTTGGCCCATTCATCGTTGCGCAATCAAAGTAATAGGCAACTTATCGAGAGGATGTTGGGTAATGCTGGCCTTCCTTTCGATCAGTATCTCGCAAGAGAGCACTCCCACCGACGGTACAATTACGGAAATACAGTCGGGGTCGCCGTTGCAGCACATATTCTCATTACCGGTTCCGTGCTTACCGTCCTTGCAAGTACGGGTTATCTCGTGGGCTGCAACGTTTGCGCTGAAGAGGCCCAAACCCAGGCTGAAGCCCAAGTCCGTGCAGGGACTTGGGATGGGCGTCTTCATTACGGGGATTACTGCCAGGCTTTCTGTACGCAATAGTGCCGGCCCGCTTAATGTTCAGGCTTATAGACGGCCGTACTGCACATCCAAAAACCGAATGGTGACGCAGAGGTCAATGACAGCGAAGAGAAGGGCAATTCTTTCCCCTTAGGCCACCCAAGCCCAACAGCCGATAGGAGGGCATGGCGTTCCCTGCTCAAAAAGCCATCTGTGTCCTCTATCTCCTCACAGTCCTCACAAGCCTCAGCCACGGCCAAACCCCGCGCATGCTCAGAGGCAATGAGCTGACCTTCGACGGGCTCCAGGCCTTCATCACCGCTGAGCGCATCACCTCTCTTGATGAACTCATTCGCCGCATGCCCGAGTCGGTGCGCACGAGCTACAACCTGGTCTACCGCTCACAAAGCATTCAACCCGCCACGCCGGATCAACCCCGGGTCATCCTGCGCTCCGCGGCATCACACAGCTTTCTCGCCTTCACTGGTGCCCGTGACGGCAGTGAGCGCTCTAATAGCCTCGAGATCATCGAGCAAAACCCAAGCACCAGCGAGACCAGTGCGCGAGAAATTCGATTCTCTTCCACACCTGGTAGAGCGCCCCATTTCGTGCGTGACCCCGCCATTTGCGCCAGCTGCCACGGCGAACCCATCCATCCCAATTGGCAAGCTTATCCCTTCTGGCCTGGGGTCTATGGCAGCGACGATGACAGACTTCATGCCGGAACGCCGGAAGCACGGAACATGCTGCGATATATGGAGCGCACTGCACGCACAGCAGAGAGGTATCGATGGCTGAAGCCAGCACTTACAGCTGGGCAAGTGCATCAGCTCACTAACAACGTGGGAGTGGAACGAAACACCAGGCCGAACCTGCAGCTGAACGCGAGTATCTCATACATGATCGCCACGCAGCTTCATCACGACATCACCCATTCGCCCCAGTACAGCCAGTGCATGGATCTATTGCAGTATTGGGCATTGGGGTGCATGAGCCCCCCCTACACCCAGGCCCTGGAGGCGTTCTTTCCGTCAGCGGAAGAGGCGCTCCGTCGCATGCTCGCCTGGAAAATCCGCATCAATGAGGCCCTACAAAGGAATATGAACGATGTCGTCAATCCCATGATGATCGAAGCTCTGCGCTTACCAACAACTCCCGGGACCCCCATGGCAACCGGTCAAATAAATTCCCCCCGCTTTTTCAGTTTGATGCTTACTGAGGGAACTCCCTTCCGCTCACCAAACTTTGATCTGGAAATGGCACGCTTCGAGGCAGGTCATATTGAACTGAACAGCTACGCCAGTAGCGATTCCAATTTAATAAGAGACACTCCAGCGTTCTTAGCAACCGTTCTCGATCGCTGCGGCTTGGACTTGAGTCACTACTCACCCCATCGCAGCGAGGGTGTTTTTTCTTTCAGTGATGGCGGATTC
>CAYHWW010000205.1:0-5726 GCA_964360145.1 uncultured Oligoflexia bacterium
GTCTTTTTTTCATCGTTCATGGTGGCTAGCAATCCCTCCATGCACTCGATGACGTCGGAGAAAAAGGCGGACATCAGAGGTAGAAGCTCCACGGCCTTTTTGTCGATGCTTTTATAGCTGATGGACTTGCATATCTGGGCCAAAGAGCCGATTTTCTTGAGGCCTGAATGGTTCGGGTCCATGGCGACGATGGTTTTCGCCGCTCCCATGATGCGATCGATGCGGATGGCGAACTCGCTGATGGGGACCGAGGCAGCGGTGAAATCAACCTGCTCATCCATTTGACTCACTAAGGCGGACGCCTCCCCCAAGAGGGCCATGGTCTCCTCATGAAAGCCATCCATGATCTCTTTATCGAGGGACATCGAATCTCCTGGCAAGGTCCTAAGACAACGACTTGGGGGCTACGCAAATCTCGATGTAAAAATCCCCATCCGGGGTCTGAAAGGGCAACACCACCACCGGCTCTTGAGATGCGGTTCTCGTGGTCAAACCCTTGCCACGCACCACCGAGGGGATGGCCTTCTCCAGCGCATAACCGCTTTTGTTAAGGGTCGACTTGGCGCTGCCGTAGATGATGTTGAGGAGCTCCGCCGCGCCGTCTTCCATGTCCGTGGTAATCGTCGTGAAATTCTCACCCAGCATGCCGCCCATGATCTTCAGAAACACCGCTTCGCTGAACGAGATGATCAATGAGCCATCGAATACCGCGCTGTTGATGCCCAAGACCGCGGCGATGGCGCACTCCCCTTGCTCCCCCTGCCCTTTGTAAAAGGGCTTCCCGCCGCGGGCCTCGATGCCACACTGCGTCTTCAATGTCTCAAGGGTGCCTTCTATGAATGGTTTGAAAAACTGAGGATTAATGGATGACACACCTCTATTCTAAGGCCGCGGCAACACAAGTCAATATTGACGCGCTGTAAATCGCGATGACTCACTCCGACGCCGTTAAGTTTATGCCGATGCACCCGATATGAAGACATCACGATGGAAACAGTAGACCCGTCCCTTAAAGCACTGCTTCAAGAATACTCCGTGCACAGCAATGCCCGCCCCTACGCGCTCTGCATCGATGACGAAGCGGACATCCTGGAGCTCATCAAGGCCACGCTGACGGATCTTGGCTTCGAGGTGCTGACAACGACGTCCCCGGAAGAGTTCATCGGCATGGTCAACAAATTCCGCTGGCAAACCGCTCTCATCGTCGCGGACCTCAAAATGCCGCTCATGGACGGTCTCAGCCTCCGTGAGGCGGTGCTCAAAATCGACCCCACTGTACCCTTCGTCATCCTCTCCGGATACGTTGATAGGGAGCTGGCGCTGCGGGGCGTGGACCTCAAAATTTCAGCATTCCTGCAAAAACCCCTGAATCATGGGGAACTTCTTGCCGCCCTGGACAAAGAGATCGCACCGAGACTCAAGTCCCTCGCGGAGGAACGGGAGCTCATCACTGGATTCATCAGTGACGCGAAAACGCTGCTCGAACAAGCCGAGTCCCTGGCGCTGGAGCTTGAGGAACGCCCCGCGGACCTTACCTTGATCAACGAGATTTTCGGCATCACCCACACGATCAAAGGATCCAGCGGGTTCTTCGAGCCCAAGACCCTGCACAAATTCGCCCATCGCTTCGAAGAGGTGCTGAAACGGCTGCAAAGCGGGGAGACCACCACCTCACACACCGTGATCTCGACCATTCTCAAGGCCATTGATACCCTCCGCGAGCTCCTCATCGAATTTGAGAGTAGGGAGCACGCCCCCCGCGACCTGGAATCGATGACAGCGGCATTCAATTTTGAAGCAAACAGCGGAGCGTCGCAGGCATTGGAGGAGCGCGAAGCCACGAAGGAACCAACCGGCACCCCCGCCCGGGGACATGCGCCCAGGGTGAGCGAGATCAAGGTCGAGTGCGCGCTCTTGGACAAGTTTCTCCAAGCCTCAGGGGAAGTGACCGTCGTCCGCAACATGATCAATAAAGCGATGTCCTCCCTGGAGCGGACCCATGGCGCGGATAAAGACGTGCAGAACATCAGCGGGCTTCTGGAGGAGCTCAATAAGATCAATTCAGCGCTTCAGGGGCAAATCGCCGATCTGAGGAAAATATCCCTGAAGCTGGTGCTGAAGCAGGTGCCACGGATCCTACGGGACGTGACCCGGGCCCTGGGCAAGGAAGCGGATCTCACCATCGTGGGTGATTCCATCCGCGTGGACACCGCCATCGCGGACATCCTCAACAACAGCCTGATCCATCTCATCAAGAACAGCCTTGACCATGGGCTAGAGCCCCCGGAAGAACGCCTGCGCGGGGGCAAGAGCAGGCGGGGCATGATCTCCATCCATTGCCACGTCCATGATGAGAACGTGCACATCTCCATTGAAGATGATGGACGGGGCATCAATGCGGCGGCCATACGCAAGAAACTCGTGAGCAATGGCTCACACACGGCGGAGGAAGCAGCTCTTCTGAGCGACCCTGAGATATGGCACATGATTTTCGAGGCCGGGTTCAGCACCGCCGTGGAAGTCACTGATCTCTCCGGCCGCGGCGTGGGGATGAGCATGGTCAAGACCAGCGTCGAAACCCTGGGGGGGAGAATCGATATTGAGTCTAAAGAAGGCGCGGGGGCGAAATTCACCCTTGTGATGCCCATCCCGAAATCCGTGCTCATCAAGAACTACCTCTTTGTCAGGTGCAGTGGGCTGGTTTTCGGGGTGCCCGAAGACCAGATCGACAAGGTTGTCCTCATCAATGACTCCAATGCCAAGGAGTTGATCAGTTCGCTTGAGGGCACTCCGACTTTATGCAGCGAGAATGGCATCATCCCCTTGATCGATCTCAATAAGCTGTTGTTCATGCCGGAGAAAGCGGTAGCTCGCACGGAATTTGGAGTCATTGTCGTGCGCACCACCGACGGCCGACGCATGGGGCTCACCGTGGATGGCATTGGCGACCTGGAAGATGTGGTCGTCAAGCCGATCTCTGGTTGCTTAAGGGACATCGGTCTCTATTCCGGTGCGACTTTTTTAGCGGACAATACGGTGGGGTTGCTCATGAACATCGATGGCATCGCACGAAAGGCCGGCGCGGCCATTGAAGAGAAAACATTGAAACGACGCCCGCCCTCGTCGCGGAATGAGCCACCACCGCCAAAGACAGAGGTCGACTGGTTGCTCATCGAACTGCATACTCCCGGCCTTTATGCCATAAATAGATCTGAGATATTCCGTGTCGAAGAAATGGAAATGAAGCACACGCAACAGCTTCACAACACTCTGATCGCCCCGTATCGCAACAAGACCCTCAATATATTGAACCTGGGCGATCTCCTTGAGGCGACGGAGCAGGGAAACCCGTCCCCTTCGACTCCCAGCGAAGAGCGGTTTGCCGTCGTAGTTTTCGCCCGGGGGAATGGTTTTGTGGGCGTCAGAGTGAGAAAGATCCTCGACATCGTCAGCACCAGCGCCCCCATCGCGCCAGCCATGTCACAACGGCACGGAACTAAAGGGAACCTCATCGTGCAGGGGCGCACCGCCCTCGTGCTCAGCCCCCTTGAAATCATTGAATATGCCCAGGCTGGTTAAAGTTTTCCCATCCATTATGAACTTCGACCGGTTTTTTCAGGCTTTTGCAGGCATGGAAGATGTGGCCTATGACACCATTCAGAACTACCTCTCACTGGAGCCCCGGCTCATCAATGATCTCACTGCCGCAGCGCGAGAGGGCAACGCGAAAGCCCTCGAGATCGCCGCGCACTCCTTGAAAGGAACCGTCTCAAACTTCCATGCTGAGCCCTGCTGTGAAGCCGCGCACGCCCTGGAGGCGATCGCCCGCGACGGGAATCTCACCGAGGCACATGAGCACGTCGAACGCCTCCTCCATGAGCTGGAACGATTGAGACCTGAATTACGAAACCTGCTGAACCAAAAGAAGGCCGCATGATGGAACAACGCAAAATACTCATCGTGGATGACAATGAAGTCGACGTGAGAATGATCTCGCTGGTCCTGGAAAAAAAAGGGTTTAAAACGATATCATTGCCCTCGGGAGAGGGCTGCCTTGAGCTGATTGAGTCGGAAAAGCCATCCATCATCCTTTTGGACATCCTCATGCCAGGCTTGCCTGGAGATCAGGTCCTGCACCTGATCCGGGAGAAGCATTCGGCGATCACGCTGCCCGTCATCATGATTTCAGGGAAGACCGACGCCTCCGACATCGTAGAGTCCCTCTGCCTGGGCGCGAACGATTACATCACGAAGCCCATCGACTTTGAAGTCGCGCTGATGAGAATCTACACGCACTTGAAGATCGCTGACCTCTCCCGCGAGATGTCCCGGCTGCGGGAGGCTGAGGCCGTGAATGCGATGATCGCGACATACAATCACGAGATCAACAACCCCCTGGCCATCGCCCTGGGCTCACTGAAAATCCTCCTGGATAAACACAGAGGCGATGGTGAATTCTCTCGCTTGGAACAGGCGCTCTGGCGCATTGCTGACGTCGTGAAAAAAATTGATGGCATCATCATGAAAGGCGACCTCCAGTACGGCGAGTACACGAAAACGTCAAAGATGCTGAAACTGAAATGATCATGGCGAACAACGGGCCGATGCTTCCACCATTTGAGGGACTGGCTGAGCTGATCATGTCAGCGCCCTGCGTCTTTTATATCTATGATTCCACGCTGGGGCGCGTGGAGACCCTCCATGTCGGAGATGAGTGCCGCATTGAAAGCCACGTGCGCGATCTTCTGTCGCCCGACATGTTCTCAAAGGGCGGATTCACGGCTGATTACGAGGTGGGTGCCGCCCCTGTGACGCGGCTCGTGCGCATTTGGCACACTGCCATCATGGATGCCCAGGGCCACGCCACTCCCCGTTTCGTGGGTATGGCCGTGGATGTAACGCCGACGTTAAAAGAAGAACAGGCTACCCAGGCATCAAAAATGTCCGCCTTAGGCGAGATTTCGAGCGCTATTGCCCACGAGATCACGAATCCGCTGACGATCCTCTCTGGATACACCTCGATGCTGCAAAATGCATTGTCCGGGCCCCCACTCAACATCGAGAACATCAAAATGATGCTGGATAAAATCGTTGGCACCGTGCTCCGCATGTCTAGGATCATATCGGGTCTTCGCACTTACGCACGCAATGCCGAGGCGGATCCCATGCAGCTCAAGCCTTTGCGCGAGATTGTCGACGACACCCTCTCCCTTTGCCAGGCCAAACTAAAGAGCCATGATATCCAGCTCCTCATCGACGGCCCCATCGATGACCTGACGATCACCTGTCGGCCCGTGCAGATTTCGCAGATTCTGTTGAATCTCATCAATAACGCGTACGATGCCGTGGAACACCTCGATGAACGGTGGATCAAGGTGAGTGTGATCATGCACCACGATAGGCTTCAGCTTTCCATCGAGAACTCAGGTCCGCCCATCCCCACGGAAGTGCGCAAGAGGATGTTCCATCTTTTTTTCACCACGAAGGGCGCCGGAAAAGGCACGGGACTCGGACTGAGCATCTCCAAGGGGATCGCCGAAGACCATGGTGGCTCTTTGAAGCTGGATGAGCAGGCTCAGCATCCACGGTTTACGCTGACGATTCCGGTCAAACAACAAACAGCAAAAGCAGCGTAGGCTCGGTCTTTTCCCGCCTGGCTTCGTTGCTCCTTCTCGTGGCTCCACGCGACGGGCATGAGCCCGTCTTGGTCGCTCACTCGTCGTCGC
>CAYHWW010000206.1:0-4006 GCA_964360145.1 uncultured Oligoflexia bacterium
GGCCATCGAAGGCCTCCTCAACTGATCGAAGGAACCATGAAACACATCCTCAAATGCGCAGCACTCTCTCTTGCCACCCTCAGCATCGTCCTTGGATCAGCATGCTCCAAAAGTGAAGAGGCCCCCCGTGGACCGGAGCTCAAGATGGGGCTCAAAGACAACATCAAGTCCGGTGACCCCGTAGGTGCCTACGACTCCGTGTCCCTGGAGCCGCTGCCTCAGGTTTACGAGTCTCTCTACGAATACGGTTTCTTCAAGAAAAAGAAGACCGTGCTGCCCCTGCTTGCCGATGGCATGCCCAGTTACAGCAACGGCGGCACCACGGTAACGATCAAGCTCAAGAAGGGCGTGCTCTTTCAGGATGACCTGGCATTCACGGACGGCAAAGGCCGGGCGCTCAAGGCCCAAGACTTCATCTACGGCTGGAAACGCCACGCCATCACGCGCACCCACTCCGAAGGGTACTGGATCTTCGACGGCAAAGTCGTGGGCTACAACGACTTCCAAGCGAAATTCAAAGACGAAGCCTCTGAAGAAGCCATCATGGCAGCGGTCATCGAAGGCATGAAGGCCCTCGACGACCATACGATTCAGCTCAAACTCACCAAGCCCTATCCCCAATTGATCTACATCCTCGCCATGACCTTCACGGCCCCCATGGCCATTGAGGTTGTGAAAAAATACGGCCCCGAAATCATCACCCATCCCGTGGGCACGGGCCCTTACCGCGTTGTGAGCTGGGAACCCCAGTCCAAGGTGGTCCTCACCAAGAACCCCACCTACCGCGAGGTGCTCTTCCCCGCGGCCAAAGACATCGACGAAGATTTCGCTGAAGCCCGGGCCTATGCGGGCCGCAAGCTGCCCCTTGTGGACGACCTCACCTTCCGGGTCATCCACGAAGATCAACCCCGGTGGCTGGAACACATCGCGGGCAACATCGACCAGATTGAAATCCCCAAGGACAACCTGGCCAACGCCGTTAAGACCGATGACATCCGCGCCCTCAAAGACGAGTGGGCGCGAAAAGGATTCAAGCTCAGCGTCGAAGAGGGGGTGGTGTACTGGTACATGTTCCTCAACATGAAGGATAAACTCCTGGGCAGCAATAAGCTGCTGCGCCAAGCCATGTCAGCGGCCTTCGATCGCAATGGCTTCCTGAAACTCCACCGCAATGGTCGCGGCAGCATCGCTCCCGAGTTGAACCCGCCGGGCACCAACGACCGCTGCGGCAAGCGCACCGAGCCCAAGTTTCCCTACAGCGTGGAGAAAGCCAAAGAGTTGCTGGCCAAAGCCGGCTATCCCAACGGCGAAGGCCTTCCCGTCATCAACTTGGACATGCGGGGCGCCGACTCCACCAACCGCCAGCTGGCGGAGTTCCTCACCACCTCCATGGCTGCGGCGGGCATCAAGATCAATCCCCAGCTGAACACCTTCCCGGCGTTCCTGGATAAGCGGCACAAGGGTAACCTGCAATTCGCCATGGGCGGCTGGAACATGGACTACCCCGACGCCGAGAACAACCTGCAGCTCTTCTATGGCCCCAATGAAGCGCCAGGCCCCAACGAGAGCAACTACAAGAACCCCCGCTTCGACGAGCTCTACAAAAAAGTGGCCATCATGCCCTCAGGGCCCACACGCCAAGCCCTGGTTTGCGAAATGGACGAGATGCTCCAGGACGATGCACCGGCCATCTTCAGCCACTATGAGAGCCTGTACCGCATGGTGGGCCCGCGGCTGCGCAACTATCACACTTTTGAGATGGCTCAGAACAAGTACAAGTTCATCGACTCTGTGGCTGTAGGGAAGTAGCTCACCCCTCAAGCCGCGAGGCTCATGCCGCCTTTTTTGAAGATCTGGCAGAGGATCTTGATGAGCTCGGCGTCCCACTTGCCGTTCTCGTGCTTGATGATGTTGAGCGCCTGCTCCACGGTGAAGGCCGGGCGGTAGGGCCGCCGGGACACCAAGGCGCAGAAGCCATCCGCGAGCGCCACCACTTTCGCCGGGAAGAAAATCACGGGGCCTCGGATGCCCGCCGGATAACCCGTGCCACGAGGCTCTTCGTGATGCTGCGCCAACACGAAGCGCACTTCGTCGGGGATATTGGGCAAGCCCTCCACCATTTTAAGAGCGTACTGCGTATGCTTTCTCATCTCCCGCCACTGAGCCGGGGTCAGGGCGGTGGGGGACTCAAGCAAGTCCCGGGGCAACTGCGTGTAGCCGATGTCGTGGAGCAGGCCACCCAAACCACAGATCTCGATCATTTTGCTGTTGTTACCCACGGACGCCTTGGCAAGGAACATGGAAATCACGGAAACAAAGATGGAGTGGTAATAGAGGTACTCGCCATGGCTCGCCACTCGGATCATCATGGAGATGCTCCGGGGATTCTTCGTCATGAGTTTGATGAAGTTTTTTACAAGCTTGGAGCTGGACTGCAGGCTTTCCGAGCTCATCTCCGTGGACGTCTGCAGGGTGCTAAACACCTCGGTAAGGCTTTGCTCCGCCAGACTCAAGAGCGCTGCTGCCTTCTTCGCATCGGGCACGGAATCGTCGCTAAGCACGCTCTCGGGGCGTCCTTTCACGAAGTCTTTGAACGCCTGCTCATCCGCACGAAGGATGTAGAGGTGGCGGATGCCTTTGTCCTGATAGTGATTGAGGCGGTGGAAATCCACGCCGGTGGCCTTGGAGAACACGTGGGCGAAGTTGCCTTCGTTCAACATCAAATACACGTCGAAGCCGATGTCCTTGCCGGCGTTGCGGAAGGCCTCTAAATCCACGGAGATGTAATCAGGGTTCGACATGGTCACTATAGCTTATCGTCCATGACGCCCCGCTTCTTCATGGTAGTTTCTTCATGGCAGTTTTTGCCTGGTCAAAACCCACCCCTCAGGCGGTGCCAAAATCTTGTCGATGGGTATGATGCATATGCGATTCAAAGACTTCGCTTTACTCGCCTTCATGACCTCAGCCCCCGCCATGGCCGGGGACTTCGCCGTAGTGTCCGTGGTGCGCACGCTGCCCATGAAAACCGACGACACCATCGTGAAGGACTACTACATCAACGCCGGCACCAATAACGGCCTCGTCAATGGGGCGACGCTGGATGCCCGCCGCAAAGTGCCCGTTTACGACAACATCAACGCCAAGGTGGTCAACGACACGGCCATCCCCGTGGCCAAGCTGAAGGTGATCCATGTGGATACAAACATGGCCATCGCCCGCATGGTGCAGATGGTGGACCGCAAGACCAACCCCAATCCAGGCTTCGACGACATCATGATCGGCGACACCGTCAGGGTCGCTGAGAAGCAGTAGCATCGATGAAAATCGAAGATCTGATCCGCGAAGAGGAAGTTCAGCTCCATCGCCTCAACGAGCTCATTAATGACGCCGTGAAAGAGGAGCAGCTGATCACTCATCGCATCGCCGAAGCCGAGGCGGAGCAGGCCATCGCGAAGAATCAGCTCTGGGCGGACCATATCGCGCGATTCGGGGGCAGCTGGACCTTCATCGGGATTTTCGGCGTCATCATGTTTGCGTGGATCCTGCTCAACTCCGTGGTGCTGGTGAATCGCCCCTTCGACCCCTACCCCTACATCTTTCTCAATCTGGTGCTCTCTTGTCTCGCCGCGCTCCAGGCCCCCATCATCATGATGAGTCAAAATCGGCAGGAAGAGAAAGACCGTCAGCGCAATCGCAACGACTACGTCATCAACCTCAAGGCTGAGATGGAGGTGCGAAACCTCAACAGCAAAATGAATCTCTTACTCTCGGAACGCATGGTCTCGCTCTTCAAAACCCAAGAAGCCCAGTTAGAACTGCTGGAGAAGATTCATTCCCGCATGGAACGCAAAGACTAACGCGACCGCACGCAACGTGCCGCATTTTTGAATGCAGCGCCATCCCGGTTGAAGCTGTAGGTGTTGCCACTCTGTCCATCGAAGACGAAGGGCTCACGGAAAGGCGCATCGCGATGAAGGGACGATGTCCAGTACCTGAACTCGAT
>CAYHWW010000206.1:4106-5693 GCA_964360145.1 uncultured Oligoflexia bacterium
ATGGGGTCATTCACCCATTCGAACAGCACTCCGCTTGGCATCATCACAAATCGAATGCCCTTATCGAGTTGCTCTTGAATGAGTGCCTGCACTTCCCTCTCATAAGTCGGCTCAGTACCCACGATGTCTACCCACTTCACAGAGGGCACCAAGGGCCCGGCACAACCGCGGCTTTCATGGCCGGGGGCAACGGGGGACGCGGCATGGGCCGGGTGCCCCATCAAGCATGTCCCGGTGAAAACAGCCAGAGTGATGAACTCAAGGTAGAGGGGAATCGCCGCGATTTTCATGACGCTTTTCATGACGTTCGCATATCACGCCTTATTTTTTTTTGAACTCCTCATTGCAACAAAAGCATCGCCCTTTTCGCCGAGTTCCAGGGTTGTGAACACCTCGCCACGGCGGCAAACGGCCAAGGCCTCGTTCTGCTCGGTACGCCGCGCGTTGAGCACCCGCGCCAACCGCTTGCCGTTGCTCGCGGTGCATACGTAGCACTTCATAAGGCCCTTTTCCTCCATGCGCTGGCTCACCACTCGGGCGGCGCCCACGGGGAACCCGGCGGGTACGCCGTCGGGTAAAACCGCGAACACGAGGTAACTGAAAATCAAGCTCTCCTTGAAGAGCCCCGCCCCACGGCCCAGCTCTTCGTGCCAGGCAGGCAACACCACGGGCACCTCTTCGTGGCACCAGTCCTTGGGGTCCGCCAGGGCTCCGCAGGGGCGATGGTCTAAACAGGGCAACGTCAGCGATACCCCCGTCGGCAACAGGTCACCCTCAAGCAGCGCTTTTCGCAGCTGCAGCAACCGCCGGGAAGCATCGCGATTACCGGGCTCCAGTAAAATCAGATAGTGGGGGCCCTTGTCCCGCTTGCTCAAGACGGCGAGCTCAGTCAAAACCCCAGCCCATAACGAGGCCAGCTCCCCAGGCCCGCGACGCACTTCATTCAAGGCGTTGGAGGCAACCACCACCTGGGGCCGCGACTCTTTCACCACGCGCTGGAGCTCGCCTACCTTGGACCAATCACCCTTCTGGGTCTGTAGCCGCGCCCCTAAGGCGCTGAGCACGGCGGTCGCCAATGACAAAAATTCCGCCGACCAATCCAACCCCGTGGCGGAAACCTTCACGCCCCGCTCACCCCACCACCAGGCGGCGCCCGCGGCGGCGGTGCCGGGACCACAACCCACATCCAGCAGCCGTACATCCCCTGAGGGCAACGGCAGCCCCGCCCATTCCATCTCACTCAAGATAGCCGGCAGCTTCATCGCATTGGCAGGGCCATAGTACGCAGTATAAGCCCGCGTCATCATCTGCCGCAGGGAATAGTGGTCACTGCCCCGGGGAGCGCCAGCCTCCTGGGCAAGCCAGGGCCAGAGCTCCTTCAACGCGCCAACCAGATTGCCCGCGCCTGCCGCACGCCGAAAGGCGTGCTCCAGCTCCACGGGCAACGGCAATGGCGTATCGAAGTGGGGATTCACGCCCCCCTATGTATCACCAAGATTGGTTTTTGTAGATCGTCGAGAAAGGTGCCAGATGCGAGGCGCGACGACGAGTGAGCGACCAAGGCAATGGGATGGACCCACCCTGTTG
>CAYHWW010000207.1:0-5663 GCA_964360145.1 uncultured Oligoflexia bacterium
TTTTCATCACGGCGCTCCTCCCCCCAGGGGATTCCATTGTAGCAATGATAGGGCTGTCAAAGTAGGGGAATGCGCGAAGAGTAGCGCGCCTGTAAACTTTCGTTGTGATGATCCCCGCCGGGCAGATTGGCGCTCACGTAAACTGGGGGAACCTTGCCCTCCGCGGCGTAGAGTTGTGACACTTCACACACCAGGCTGTTCCATAACCAGCCATTGACGAGGGTACTCCCGGGGGCCACGCGGGCGGTACCCGCCGCCATCAATGCGTCTCCGGGAGGGAGGTGATTATCCAGCACGCGGTGGGTCACTTCAAAAAGCTTGCTTCCACTGGAGTGGCGGGACGGCATTGAGCGAGAATGCGCCACGGACGTGATCGCCACGGTGAGAAGACCCGCGGCCTTGGCAAGCTGCGCCATTTCAATGCCGGCGGGGTTGATGCCAGAGTTACTAGCGATGAACATCATGTCGCTGGCCGTGGCCCCCAGCTTTTTGAAGATCCCCGCGGCGGTGCCCTCGGCCCGCTCCGCGGCTGAAGCCACCTCAGGCTTCACACGGGGGCTCATGGCATCAACAAATATAGGATAGACAGGCACTAGCCCCCCCGCTCGATGAAAGGCCTCTTCCGCCAGCATGCTGGAATGGCCCGCGCCAAAAACATAGAGAATGCCACCCCCTTCGATGATCGCCTTCACATCAGCGGCGAGCTCACGGACGTGAAGGGTCTCACTGGCCTTGAGGGTTTCAAACACTTTAAGAATCTCGTCATGGTAGCTCATCGTTTCGTCGCAATACTACCCGCGGAATTGGGGTCCATGACGTTAGTATACCCCATGCCGTTCAAGTTGAGCACTAGGTTAGGAGTGAACTCCACCCCCCGATCGACGCGTTTACTGATGTTGATGGAGACCTGATAACACTCCGACGGACTCTGCCAAACCACGGTGCCCGTGGTGGCGGTGGTCCGCTTGGTGATGAGATCCATGGTGTTGCTCATACCGATGGAGAAATAGTCGTTGATGGAGAAGGAAAAACTCCCCGTGATGTTTTCCGCGCCGGGGGACGGCGTGGTGACCTTGTTGCGGGAATAGGCCAGACTGACCGTGCGTTCAAAACTTTGCAAACGTTTGCGGAATCGAGCGAAGACATAAGAGATGCCCGAACTGAACTGAAATGCCCGGCTGTACGGGTAATAATAGAGTTCCGTGGTGTTCTGCAATTGCGCAAGGCTAGTGCGCGATAGCAAGAATGCCCGGGACAGTGGCCGCTCATCATCCCGATCGGACTTGCGGAATTCGATGAAGTTGATGGTTTGCCCCATGGTGACGTCCACCACCTTGCGATAGGACGGCACGTCACTGGCCGGGGAGAGCACCACCCCCTTCTCTCCTCTGCGAGATTCTGGGATCAAGGAATTAGCCTGCGCGCCATAATCTTTCATGATGAAAGAGTTGGAGAGCTCCATGGTCAGCGAGTTGCCGATGGGCGTGAAGTATTGCGGTGCATTGAAGGACACGGGCACGATGTCGAAGTCGTCGAACTGACGACCATTCTGGCCTACGAACTGGTTGCCCGTTCCAAAGTCGAGCTGGCGACTAAAGGGGTGGTTTTTATCCTGCTGAATAAAGGGAATGGCGCTGTAGGTAAATGATGGCCGCATACGGTGCTTCACCGTACCACCGTATACCCGCTCCATGTTGGTACCCAGGCGAGCGTCTGCCACGAGAAACCCCCGACGGGTGTCCGGCACGTCTTTTTGGTCAAAGGAGTAATAAAAACCGCGGTAGCGCACACCGGGCATGAAATCCAAATACGACCCCAAACGTGCCGTGTAGTACAACTCCGGTGTCCACATCACCCGTTGGCCACGACGAAGGGGATCCCGTCCTGGCACGAAGAGTCCACTGGGATCGGTAAGGCCAGGCAAATTGTCGAAGGCGTTGGCATCGCGCCAAAAGTGATTGTACTGGAGATTGAACCCCCAATAGAGCGGGATCCACTTGGTGATCTGGTGATCGATGGTGCTGACCCCCACCACGGGGACCTCCTGAACTTGCTGATGGTCGAAGCCAGTGAGGTTGTTGCGCAGCAGTTTCTTGATCCGCTTGGCGTCAGCGTATACGGAAAGATTGCGTGTGGTGCGGGAGAGGCTGGCCTCGGACACAAGGGCGGGTTCGTTGACCCCCGGCACGTCGTCAGGAAAGAAGCGGGCATAGTCGCGATCGGAGGTATCCAACCATCGGAGCTTGAGCTCGGTGCTAAAGGGTAGAACAAGGTTATGAAAAGAATGGAGGGCAATGCGCCGCTGATAGGGATCGATGAACGTACGATCCTGGAGCAAGAAAGCATCGGTCTGACCATAGGAACGCCCCGCAAGGGAATACCTGTGCTGCAGCTCACCTTTCCAGCCACGGGCAGTGAGCCTGCCAAAAGCCATGGTCAAATCCTGGCTCCGCGAGAGGGCCCAGAAGAACGGCTGAATGTACTGAAAACCATGAACAGTGCCGAGGCGAAATTTTGGAAAGAGAAAACCACTCTGGCGCTCCGTCTTCACCGGCATGATGAGGTACGGGAAGTACAACACCGGGGTATCATTGATTTTGATCAGCATGTTGCTGATGCGGGCATATCCCTCGATAGTGAGGTGAATCGTTTTGCCATGGATTTTCCAGGAATTAGGACAGTCTTTGCAGGTGCTGTAATCCGCATTCTTCGCTAAAAATTGGTCTTCCCCCAACCGCTCAAGCCAATCCCCCGTCAACTGGTAATGTTCGGATTCAACCCGACCGTTTTCGATGGTGCCCGTGCCCAGAATATAATTGAAGTCCATCTTGGATCCGTAGATCACTGTTTCTGGAGTGAAGTAGGCGGCATTTCCCTCAGCCACGATGCGCTCGGTATCGAGGTCCAGCACTGCATAGTCCGCGGTGAGAAGTTCGCTGGGGCGCCTCACGTAGACGTTGCCAAAAAGTTCCAAACGATTGCGTTTGATGTCCCGTATGCTGCGGTTGGCGCTGACGTGCATGGGTTTGCCCCCCACCATGACAGCCGATTGAGACGACGGGGTACTCCCCGCGGACGCGGAACGGCCTTTTTCAGCCCATGCGTTACCGCTGGCGCCAAGCAGGCACAGGGCGAGAACAGCCCCCGTGAAAACAGTCTTCAGGACTTTGCGGAGCTCTTTCTGGGCCATGACCCCTGCGTCAGCATGTTGATGATCTTTGAGATGGTTTGAGGCAGGTCTTTGCGAGGAACGATACGGTCGACGAAACCATGTTTCAGTAGGAACTCAGAACGCTGAAAACCCGGAGGCAACTCCTGGCGGATGGTCTGAGCGATGATCCGAGGCCCTGCGAAACCAATGAGGGCGTTGGGCTCCGCTAAGATCACGTCGCCAACGAGGGCAAAGCTCGCGGCTACTCCCCCCGTAGTGGGATCCGTGAGTACGGAAATGAACGGAAGTTTATTCTTTTTCATTTCGCCAGCCAACGCCACGGTTTTCGCGAGCTGCATGAGGGACACGATGCCCTCCTGCATGCGAGCGCCTCCGCTGGAAGACACAATCACGGCGGGCAGTTTCTCATCCAGGGCAGCCTCGAAGAGGCGGGCGATTTTCTCCCCCACCACGGCGCCCATAGACCCCCCCATGAAGCGAAATTCAAAAGCCCCGAGCATGACCTGGCTGCCACCAATGACGCCGCGGCCCGTCACAATGGCGTCCAACTGCCCGGTGGCCTTGAAGGCGGTATCCAGGCGCACATCGTAAGGCTTCTGATCAATGAAATTGAGCGGATTACTACTCTTTAAGCCGGGGACAATCTCTTCAAAAGCGCTGTCCTGGGTGAGCTGGGCGATACGCTCCCAGGCGCCAATACGGAAGTGATGGCTGCATTCAGGACACACCTGCTGGTTGTCTTTCAAAGCCTTGGACTGGAGAATTTCGCCACACTGGGCGCACTTCACCCAGAGCCCTTCAGGTACCCGAAGAACGCGTTCAGATGGCTGCTCCTTGATTTTAGGAGCCTTGATGTTCTCAAACCAGCTCATGATTCCCCTGCAATTACGCTTTGCAGGGTATGCCGGGCAGCCTGAAAATACAAGAACCCGGAGCTTAAGCTTCCTGCTTTAACTCCGGGTCCCGTTGAAGTTTCTCAGACGCAATATCCGATGGTGCAGCCGGCTGTTACGCTAGCTGTATCCGTCCATGGATGAGCACCACAACCACACACCAAGGATAAGGGGCGCACTGCTTTCAAGTCAAGCGACGAACAATATAGTCGTAAAGCGCACGGCGAGAAATGCCGAATTTTTTGCACAGCGCCTTGGCTACTTCTTTCGAGCCCTTACCAGCGCTGAGCTGGGCCAGCACTTCGTCTTTTTGAGCCGCGTTAAGCTCCACTTCGGGCTCCGGCGCGTCAGGTTCCCAAGGTGCGAGCTCTGAAGCTCCGCTCTGGGCCTCGGTTTCCGCGGCTTTAATTTGGGACTCCTTCAGTGAGCCACCCATGACACCAATGACGCACTCCCCGCGAATCCGCTCTTCACGCTCCGCGACAGTTTCGGAAATTCCCGCAGCGGTGCCCCGCAAAAATTCTTCATAAATTTTCGTCATCTCTCGCCCCAGACAACATGCCGCCTCGGGCATCTCACGGGCCAGAATGGCAAGGGTGTCTTCTACTCTTTGGGGAGCCTCATAAAACACATGGGCGGCGCTCACATCGCGAATGACACTCAGAACCTTGTCGATCTCACCGCGAGTCCGGGGGAAAAAACCATGAAACAGGAATTTGGGGGACGGCAGCGCCGCTACGGCAAAAAATGCCGTCACCGCCGAGGGCCCCGGCACCACAGTGACGGGCACCCCTTTGCGATTGGCAAACTGCACGAGGGCATAACCAGGGTCGGACACGCCGGGCATGCCACCATCCGTGGCATAGGCGATGTGCTTGCCCTCATCCCATAATTTGCCAATGGTTCTCAGGGTGGAGGGCTGAGAGTGATCGTGGAATGATTCAACGGGGCCATGACGCTCCACCTTGCATTGATCCATCAAGATGCGGGTGCGACGTGTGTCCTCACAGTAAAGCACGTCCGCCGAGGCCAAAACCTTCATGGCCCTCAGGGTGATATCTTCCAAATTGCCGATGGGAGTGCCCACCAAGGTGAGTCGGCCAGTGCTGCCTAGTTGCGTTGCCACGGAGTACCCTCCATCATGGAATGAGGCATGAAAACCAAGATACAAAAAAACGGCGACCAGGTCACGATCCAACTCTTCGGCTGTCTGAACTTCGAGACGGCCATACCGTTCAAGGAGAACCTCGATAGCTTGCTGACGGGCGGCGATGAAATGCAGGTCATCTTCGACTTCTCCGGGCTGAGCTTCGTGGGTTCATGCGGTATCACAGGTTTCGTGCAGACCCTGCGGGAATTCAACGGGCGGGCCTCGCGAAAACCTCTTTATCGGAACGTGCAAAACGAATTCAAGCGCATCATCAGCGCTTTCGACGCCAGCAATTCCTTCGAATTCGGCGACAACGCCCTGAATACGGCGCCACCTTCCCTAAAAAGCCTCCTAGACAACTAACCGTACGTAGGCTCGGTCTTTTGTCGTCTAGCTTCGTTGTCGTTCGTCGCCCGCTCCACGCGGCGTGCATGAGCACGCCTTGGTC